>JBIKSN010000363.1:0-3206 GCA_044348585.1 Flavipsychrobacter sp. | reverse complement strand
GTGAAGGGAGCGTAACCATGTCATCGGTTGACGTTCTAGACGTACAGGGCAAGAAGGTTGGCTCGGCCGACCTACCTGCAGACCTGTTCGACGTGCAGACTAACGTTCCACTAATTCACCAGGTAGTAGTAGCGCAGCTGGCAGCAGCTCGTCAGGGTACCCAGTCGGCTAAAACCCGCGGTGAAGTTTCTGGTGCTGGTCGCAAGCCATTCAAGCAGAAGGGTACCGGCCGCGCTCGTCAGGGTTCGATCCGTGCACCACAGATGCGAGGCGGTGGCATGGTTCACGCTGTGAAGCCACGCGACTACGACCAGCGCACACCAAAGAAGATGATTTCGGCAGCGTTGAAGGGTGCGATCTCAGACCGCGCTCGCAACGGTCGTCTACACGTCATCTCGGAGTTCGCCATTGGTGCAACCCCATCAACCAAGGCAGCCAGCAACGTTTTGGCCCAGCTAACTCAGCGCCGCAACGTGCTAGTTGTGCTAGACCGCACCGACGAAGTTGGTTACCTGAGCTTGCGCAACCTAAAGAGCGTTCACGTTCTTCCGGTTGACCAGCTAAACGCATACGATGTGTTGCTGAGCGACGACGTGGTTTTCACCAAGTCGGCACTCGACACCTACATCGCCGGCCCAGCTAAGGGTTCATCGGTTAAGGCCGTTGCAACCTCGAAGGAGGCATAGCCATGACCGCTGTGAACAAAGACCCACGCGACATCATCTTCGTACCGATTGTTTCGGAGAAGAGCTACGCGCTACTAGACGACGGTAAGTACACCTTCGAAGTAGACCCACGTTCGAACAAGACCGAAATCAAAAAGGCGATTGAATCAATCTTCAACGTCAAGGTTGCGTCGATCAACACCCTAAACCGTGTTGGTAAGACCCGTCGCACCAAGTTCGGTCTAGGCAAGCGCAAGGACACCAAGCGCGCCATCGTAACCCTAAAGTCCGGCACCATCGACATTTTCAACAACGTCGGTTAAGGCAAGGTAGAGAAAACTATGGGAATCCGTAAATACAAGCCAACTACTCCGGGTCGTCGTGGCTCGTCGGTTTCAGACTTTGCTGAAATCACTCGCTCGACACCAGAGAAGTCATTGCTTCGCCCGCTAACCAAGACTGGTGGCCGTAACTCGGCTGGCCGCATCACCACCCGCCACATCGGTGGAGGGCACAAGCGCCAGTACCGTGTAATCGACTTCCGTCGTCACGACAAGGATGGCGTGCCAGCAGTAGTTGCACACATCGAGTACGACCCAAACCGTACCGCTCGCATTGCACTGCTTCACTACGCAGACGGAGAGAAGCGTTACATCATCGCTCCGAACAAGCTAAAGCAGGGCGACCGCATCGAGCAGGGACCATCTGCCGACATCAAGCCAGGTAACAACCTGCCACTGAAGAACATCCCGGTAGGTACCGTTATCCACGCGATTGAATTGAAGCCAGGCGGCGGTGCCAAGATGGGCCGTTCAGCAGGTGCTTCGATCCGTTTGGTTGCCAAGGACGGCGACTACGCACAGCTTCGTTTGCCATCAGGCGAAATCCGCAACGTTGATGCTCGCTGCCGTGCCAGCATCGGTGAAGTAGGTAACGCCGAGCAGTCGAACATCAACTGGGGTAAGGCCGGCCGCATGCGTTGGAAGGGCGTTCGCCCAAGCGTGCGCGGTGTAGCCATGAACCCGGTAGACCACCCACACGGTGGTGGTGAAGGTCGTACCTCTGGTGGCCGTCACCCAGTAACCCCATGGGGTCAGGCTGAGGGTAGAACCCGTAAGCCGAACCTTCCGAGCGACAAGCTAATTGTTCGTCGTCGTACAGTCGGCAAGAAGCGTTAGTAGGAGCTGAGGAATGCCACGTAGTCTAAAAAAGGGTCCATTCGTTGACGACCACCTTTTCCAGAAGGTCGCCAAGCAGAATGAGGCAAACACCAAGAACGTAATCAAGACCTGGTCGCGCCGTTCGATGATTGTTCCAGCCATGCTGGGTCACACCATCGCGGTTCACGACGGTCGTAAGCACGTACCAGTATTCGTAACCGAGACCATGGTTGGGCACAAGTTGGGCGAATTCGCTCCAACCCGTACCTTCCGTGGCCACGTCAAGGACGACCGAAAGGGCAAGCGTAAGTAATCATGCAAGCTCTAGCAACCATTAAGCACATCCGCGTGACCCCGATGAAGGCACGTCGTGTCGTCAACCTGATCCGCGGAAAGCAGGCCTCTGAGGCCCTAGCGATCCTGAAGTTTGCACCTCAGGCAGCGAGCGAGCCAATCTACAAGTTGGTTCACGCAGCCATGGCAAACGCCAAGGTTAAGGCAGACAAGGCGAACCTAGCGTTCGACGAAGACGACCTAATCGTTTCCGAGGCATTCGTGAATGAGGGAACCACTCTCAAGCGCTTCATGCCACGTGCTCAGGGACGCGCATTCCAAATCCTTAAGCGCACCAGCCACATCACCATTGTGGTTGCCACCCCCGACGAGCTTGGAGGCAAGAACTAATGGGTCAGAAAGTAAATCCATACGGTTTCCGACTAGGTATTACCACCGATCACATCTCACGTTGGTTCGCCGACTCGACCAAGAAGGGTCAGCGTTACGCTGACTACGTGGCTGAGGACATCAAGCTACGTACCCTTCTAACCGAGCGTCTAGACCGCGCCGGTGTATCTCGTGTAGAAATAGAGCGCACCCGCGACCGTGTTCGCGTTGACATCCACACCGCACGTCCGGGCCTAGTAATTGGCCGACGTGGCGAGGCTGCCGACAAGATCCGTGGCGAGCTAGAGAAGCTAACCGGCAAGCAGATCCAGTTGAACATTCTTGAAGTTAAGAATCCAGACATGGACGCACAGCTGGTTGCCCAGGGCATCGCCGAGCAGCTAAACGCACGTGTGGCTTTCCGCCGCGCAATGCGTAAGGGCATGCAGGGTGCTATCCGTCAGGGAGCCAAGGGTATCCGTGTTCAGACCTCTGGTCGTCTCGGTGGGGCTGAAATGTCACGCCGCGAGTTCTACCGTGAAGGTCGAGTACCGCTACACACCCTCCGCGCCAACATCGACTACGGCTTCTACGAAGCCAAGACCGTTTTCGGTCGCATCGGTGTAAAGGTTTGGATTTACAAGGGTGACATGACTGCCAAGGAACTAGCTCGCGAACAGGCAAACGCAAAGCCTGTGCGCAGTGGCGAACGCCGTGG
>JBIKSN010000315.1:0-3210 GCA_044348585.1 Flavipsychrobacter sp. | reverse complement strand
AGCTTTTGCCAACACACCGCAGCTGCATTGGGTATGCCATCGGTAGTATGCTGGGTGGGCAACACGCCGTCTCAGTTTGGTTACGACCTGCATACTAATATCATTGCGGCAGAACCACCTAACAGACCTGAACTGCGACATTCGGTATTTACCCGCTACAATATAACCGGGCAGCCCACGGAGTTTCCGTATAATCACGAAAGTGAGATATTTAATGCCAAACAGATCATTTATCTTCTTTCGCAGCAGCCGGATGCACGATATGGTGGCGCGCATACGTTTACCGTTGCTGACAGAATAAGGCATGATGCGAAGAACAGGAGTATGGTTGCTAACAGGCTGCTGCACCTGATAGATAAGGTGGAGCTGACGGATGTGAAACACATACTTGACATTGGTAGCCGTGACCTGTGGCAGAGCGTGGAATTTGCAAATATTTTTCCGCATGCGCGCATAGACGCGTTTGAGCCGGTGCCAGGGTCTTACAATGAATGTTTGGCGACAATGGAAAAGATACCGGAAGATTTTAAAAAGCGGATCAGAGTACATAAGGTAGCCTTGTGCGATACGGACGGGGAAATTCCTTTTTATCCGGTGGTGCCAGAATTAAGTTCGACACCGAATGTAGGGGCATCATCGATGATGCGGTTTATGGAAGGGCTAAACGGTACTCCGTTTAATCAGGAACTGGTGCAGGAAGAAATAACGGTCATGGGAGCAAAGCCGGATACGTGGGCTGCAGAAAATGGTGTGGAGCAAATAGACATTGTGTGGATGGATGTGCAGGGCGCAGAACTGCTGGTACTAAAGGGCGCCGAAGAACTTCTGAAGCGCACAAAGATCATTATGACAGAGGTGGGTCTGAAGCCGTATTATGAAGGCCACACGCTGAAGGCCGAAATAGACAGCTATCTGGCGGAACGGGGTTTTGTGGAATTGGAGGGTGCTTTTCAGTTGAATGGGTTTGACTATGAGGCGAACACGATCTACATCAGGAAATAGATATAAAGCCCCGAAAATCAGCATTTATGTGGCTGTACGGCAGACTTTGTGACCGAGGGGGGCTGTAGCTGCCCAGAGCCCCGAACGTACAAGGGAGTGACACAACGAACGATGCCACGGAGGTATGTAGCCGGTGACAAAGATTTTTTTAGTTGGTTGTAATTGCGTCCACTGATATTTTCAGAAAATTTTAAGTATTTGGTACTCCCTTGGTTGGGTTGTTACGGTTATTTTTGCCATATAACACGTTGAAAACGCCCGGTGCCGACAATTGGCTGCCGGGCGGGCTACATTTAGCTTTCGAATGTGTATGTTTGACGCAACGCAATGACAACGGCTGAGATACTAAAGAAGGTAAGGCGGATAGAGATCAAAACGAAGGGGTTGAGCAATCACATCTTCGCGGGCGAATATCACTCTACGTTCAAGGGCAGGGGGATGTCGTTCAGCGAGGTGCGCGAATACACGCCCGGCGATGATGTGAAGTTCATAGACTGGAACGTGACAGCGCGTTTCTCTACGCCCTTTGTAAAGGTGTTTGAAGAGGAGCGCGAGCTGATAATGATGTTGCTGGTGGATATCAGCAACAGTTCGCTGTTCGGAACGCAGAAGCAACTGAAGCGCGACCTGATCACTGAGCTGGGCGCGGTGCTGTCGTTCTCGGCCACTACCAACAATGACAAGGTAGGGGTCATTTTCTTCAGCGACAAGGTAGACAAGTATATACCACCCAAGAAGGGTAAGGGGCACATATTGCGCATCATCCGCGAGCTGATAGCGCTGGAACCGGCACAAAGCAATAGCGAGACGAATGTGGGCGCGGCGCTGGAGTTTCTGAACAATGTGATGAAGAAACGCTCCATCACTTTTTTGCTGAGCGATTTTGTGAGCAAGCCCTATGACCATGCGCTGCAACTGGCCGCACGTCGTCATGACCTTGTGGGCATGCATGTATATGACAAGTATGACCGCGAGATGCCGAAGGCGGGCCTGGTGCAGGTGATGGATGCGGAGACGAAACAACACTTCTGGATAGATACCGAAGACAAGCAGGTGAAGTATCAGTACGAGTCGGCGTTTGATCAGCGCTACAAGTATTGTATGCAGGCCTTCAGGAAGAGTGGTGCATCGCTGATGCATGTGCGCACCGATGAGGACTATGTGAAGATACTGCAGGGGTTCTTTAAGGGGCGTTGAGGTTAAAGGGTTAATAGGTGGTGTTGTGTGGTTTTGGGGGTGTGAAAGACAAAACAAAAAATGGAAACTGAAAAGAGATTCAATAGTATGAACGGATGCGGCAGTGCTGCGAGGGCGGTGCTGTTGCTGGTTTTGTTGCTGTGGGGGCGCAATGCAATGGCGCAGCCCGATGCGACTGCTACCGCCCGCATGGACGCACGCCAGATAGTGGTGGGCGACCAGGTGCGTTTGTTTCTGGAAGTGAAAAACAAACCCGCCGCCGGCAGGGTAGAGTGGACCACTATTCCCGATACGTTCAATCATCTGGAGGTGGTGGAACGCGGAAAGATTGACACCATTACCGCAGGCGAGTATGTTACGTACAAACAGCGGCTTATCCTCACGGGTTTTGATTCGGGCGCGTTCAAAGTGCCTTCATTTGTATTCCCGGCTATTGCTACCAATGGAGACCCCTATACCATTCAGACAGATTCTTTTTTGCTGACCGTGCAGACTGTGGCGGTAGATACGACTCAGGCTTTTAAACCCATTAAAGGTGTGATGGAAGTGCCCTGGGACTGGCACGAC
Source organism: Flavipsychrobacter sp. (assembly GCA_044348585.1). Taxonomy (GTDB): domain Bacteria; phylum Bacteroidota; class Bacteroidia; order Chitinophagales; family Chitinophagaceae; genus Nemorincola. The sequence continues at coordinate 444 of JBIKSN010000315.1, read as the reverse complement.
TATATCTGGTATTTTGTTGGCGGGGCGGCACTGCTTATTGCCATCATTGCGCTGGTAGTGTACCTGGTGCGCAGGCCCAAACCCGCCCCTGTAGTACCTGCGGGACCTAAGGAGACGCTGCAGGAAAAAACACTGCGCCTGCTGCATGAACTGGAGACCAAACAACTGTGGCAGAACCAGAAGGTGAAGGAATATTATGTGGAGCTTACAGACATAGTGCGTACCTATATAGAAGAGCGTTTTAACACGCCTGCCATGGAGCTTACTACCGATGAGTTGCTGTATAAGGCGCAGGTGCACCGCGAGCTGCAACCGCACCACGCGCACCTCAGCACCATACTCACCACTGCCGATCTGGCTAAGTTTGCCAAGGCACAGCCACTGCCTCAGGAGCATACTATGGTGATGAGCAAGGCCATAGAACTGGTAATGAATTCGAAACCT
>JBIKSN010000314.1:0-3216 GCA_044348585.1 Flavipsychrobacter sp. | reverse complement strand
TCTTCGATCTTTTTGGCAATTGCCTCAAATTTCTTGTTGTATTCTTCGCCGGTTGCACCGCCGATAGCCTGCATTACCTCGTCGGTAACGTCTTCCATACGCTGCAGGAAAAGGGCTGTAACACCTTTTGCCGGCAGTTCTTCGTCCATGCTTTTTGCCCAAAAGCCGTTGTCGAGCAGGTTGCGATCTACTGTGCTCAGTGTTGCGATAGCATCATATCCGCAGTGGTGGTTGGTAAGCAACAGACCTTTGTCAGATACCATTTCGGCAGTACAGCCGCCGCCAAACTGAAGGATCGCATCTTTCAGACTACTGTTGTTGATGTTGTACAGGTCGTCTTTTGTAAGGCGGAGGCCCAGACGCTGCATCTCATCATAGTTCTTACCAATGAGCATAGGGATCCACATGCCCTCGTCGGCTTTTACTCCCTGCAGTGTGAAAACTGCTGCAAAAAGCAGAAAAAGTTTTTTCATTAATTTTTGATTTAAGCCTACAAATGTAGTGACGATCGGCCACATTTAATACGGGTGAAAAATGGGGTACTTAGGTATGTTGTAAACTTTTATAAGAGTATTTTTTATGACTTATTATTGTGAAATGTCATAATGCGAATTATCAAGGACAAGTACTAAAGGATATAGTGAGCAATGGCGCGGTAAGATATGGGGATTCTGAAGATGTATAGTTAACGCTTCATACGGTAGGCGTTAAAGAAATTTTTATTGGTTAAATAGTAAATTGAAAGAAAGTACAGACTATATCTGCAGTGCCTGTTTTACAACATGAGTTTCGGAATATAGACGGGAGGGGTGGAACCAGCTATTCAAGGATTCTACCTACCATTTCTTTTAGTAGTTCTTTGTCGGTGGCAGTGTTATTGATGCCTACTGCCTTGCCGCTATAAATGCCCAGCAGCATGAGTGCGCGTTCGACCCGAGGAAGTGGCCAATGGGGAATGGCAGCGAGCACGTCTTTTACAAACCAGGGAGACATGCCAAGTGCCGCAGCCACGTCTTTATCGCTGCGCCCCTGTACAAAGTGGGCCATGTACATGCGGTTGAAGTGGGTGAACAGCGTGCCCACCAGTAGTGGCATAGGTGCAGCCTTTGGGTTGGCAAGGAAGTAAGTGAGCATATTGTACAGCTTCTCCGGATTGTGGGCGGTAAGTGCATTGGGGAAGTCGAATATGTTATATTCCTTACTGATCCCGATATATTTCTGAATCAGGTCGCGGGTAAGTTTCGGCTCGTTGGGAACGTTGATGCGTATCTTTTCAATTTCATTTGAGATCTTCTGCAGGTCGGCACCAAGATACGACGCCAGTATTTCAGCTTCAGGTCGTTCGATGCGGAAACCAGCCTCGCGGCCAAATTCCTCGATCCATGAAGGAAGATTATCTTCTTTTACCTTTTCTGACGTGAAATGCACGCCCTTTTCCTTCACACGTTTTACAAACTTCGTCTTGGTGTCGGCCTTTTTAAAAGGGTGTTCGATCAGGAAGATAGTTGCGGGTGATGGCTTCTCGACGTAACTAAGTAGAGAGTTCAATCCTTTTTCGTCATCACTTCCCCGCAGGCTGCCGGCGTCTTTCAGTATAACTACCTGTTTTTCGGCAAACATCGGGAAGCGACGGCAGGCACCTAAGACGTCATTCCATTGTGCGTCTTTACCATAAAGGATGGTGAGGTTAAAATCACGTTCGGCTTCGGTGAGTATGGCTGTTTCGAAAAGTTCTGTGAGTTTGTCAAGATAGTAGGTTTCCTCCCCGTCTATTAAATAAACCGGGGCGAACTGTTTCATGCGAACAGACTGCACTATCTTTTTATACTCAGCGTTCATTGCGGGGCGTGAAATTACTGAAAAATCGGGTCAAACCGGTCGCCTGACGGGTGAAAGCAAAAAGCGGCAAGGCAGGCACTCGATTTATTAACACATGTGCAAATCGAATAGCGGGTGGTGGGCACTGCTGCCGGGCTATTTGACTATTTTTGTCGACACAGAACTTATATAATGATATATCATATTGTTGTGGGAGACATGGCTGCAGCACCCTTGGCAGAAGCGATAGCGGCAATGCCGGAAATGTCCGGAGAAATAATTGTGATACGCGATCTTTTGAATGTTGGTCCGTTAAAGAAGACAGAAGATGGTCAGAAATTCTCGGATCTCCGTAGTGCATTTTGGCAGATGGTTGCTCCTAATGACAAGACCCCGGTACAGGTAGACGATACCGAGCGAATTCTGCAGGTGAGTGCAGCGATGGCCGGCAACGACGAAATAAAAGCATGGTTGTGGGTGGCGCCCTGGCCTGCAGATATTTGTACCTGGTTATGGTTGACAAAGTATCTGGGGAAATATCCGGGACGTTTCTCTGTGGTGAATATTGCAGGGTTGCCGTTTCTGGATACGAACGGGAAGGTGTTTTATCCGAAAAATATAAGTGAGCTTGAACCTAAAGAGTTGATAAAGGCCCGCCGGTTGGCTCGTGCCGTAAGCTATGCTGAGGTAGAGACAGACGAAGAAGAGTGGCGAAAATTAACGGAAGGTAACGCAGGAGTGAGAACGTTGGAGAGCGGGAAGAGAATAGGGCAGAAGGGAGATGACCTATATGACGCACACCTGATCAGTTTCTGCTCTCAGCAGTTTCAGAAGGCATCTAAGATCGTCAACCAGGTGCTTACAAAATTCAACATTCCGACAGGCGACCTCTACCTTGGGTGGCGTTTGAGGGAATTGGTGGCACAAGATAAGCTACATGTGCAGGGGGATACTTCAAAAACTCTGAAGGATTTTGATGTGAAATTGCCAAGCGCTACCCTGGAATTTGTTGAAGGCGCTTAAGCGCCGGTAACAGGAAGAAAACAAAGGGGGAGCACATCTGCTCCCCTTTGTTATTTAATGGCTTGCATCCAGTTTGAAAACTTTCTCGAGATCGTTGGCATTTTTGTAGGTTACCTCAAGATCTTTAATGAGCCCGTCATGTATGTCATAGACCCAGCCATGGATGTATAAATGCTGTCCTTTTCTCCATGCGTTTTGTATCGTAGGCGTCTTGCTAAGATCGCGAACCTGTTCGATAACATTCAGCTCTACAAACCTGCGAAGGCGCTGTGCATAGTCATCAATATCGTCCAGTTCATCCTGATGGATCCTGTACACTTCTTTGATATTTCTCAGCCAATGATCTATAAGGCCATACTGACGGTTGCTCATCGC
>JBIKSN010000374.1:0-3222 GCA_044348585.1 Flavipsychrobacter sp. | reverse complement strand
TTGGCGGTATTGCCAAAAAAGCTTCCTGTGGCAAATACTTTTTGGTTGGGAGCGACGAGGACTTTGTTGATATTTAAAAATTCAGTTGAATATCCCAAATTAGTATAATTCCATTCAATGTCAATACCTTTAAACCATCTGAAAGTTTCTTGAGGGCTATATTTAGCTATGTAAAAATCAAATTGAGAACCTATATTATTTCTCAAAATATCTGTACTTGACATATCAAAATCGGTATTACCTGCAAATTTTCCTGAAATAATTAGATTATCATTATTGTCTTTAGATAAATGATCAATAGTGATTCCATACATATTAGAACCATTGCTTCCGTATTTTGATGCAAAAGTTTTATTCCCATTTCCATCAATTTTAATTATGAAATAAGGTTGGCTGCCATTTGTATAAATAATTTCAGAAATATTTTCATCTGGATTAAGATCCATAGAATCAATGAAACTCCCAGCAAAATAAATATTATCGTTATTCATAATAACAGAAGTAAGTTTTACATCATCATTTTGTCTTTTATTTGGAATTGTTTTCCCAAAAATAAAATTTCCATTATTATCTAGTTTAGAAAAATAATAAGAATAGAATCCTGGAACAAACTCCGTTAAATTTTTTACTCCTGCATCCAAATTAACGTCAAAGGTTCCTTTGAATAGTCCACCATAAATTAAATTTTCATTTGCATCTATTTCTAGAGTATTTATTCTTATCGTATTTGTGCATTCAATTTTTTTGTGCCAAATCAAATTGAAATTTAAATCATATTTAGCAATATATAAATTATCAGAACAAGAATTTTGAGAAATGGTATTTGTATTATTTCCATAATCAATATCTATTGCTGATGAATAGTAGCCATATACATATCTAAAGTTGTTTTTCCTTACTTGTGCCCATATAGCAGAATATGGAACTTCAAAATTTATGTAGTTTATAAAATTCCCATTTTTGTCTAGCTTTAGCAAAGCAATTTCTGAATTTGAAATATTATTAACAGTACTGCTAGGATCCATATCTATTGTATCACCAAAGGTTGTAAATAGTTCTAATGTATCATTAAAAATGGCTATTTTTTCAAACTTATCTTTAAGCTTTCCTCCAATAGATTTTGCCCAAAGAAAATTTCCATTCGCATCAAATTTTCTAATAAAACAATCTTCCGAATTATTATTTGAAGTAAAACTAGAGACTCCCGAAGTAGGATCGAAATCTAATGTGCCAATAAAACTACCCACTTGATAAATATTTCCAGAATCATCTATTGCAATGTCATTTGAAAACTCGTGCGAACTGCCTTGTGTTGTATTGAGCCATTCGGTAGATTGTGCTGTTAAATTGATAGATAAAATCAATAAAAGTGCTGCAAAGAGTATGTTTATTTTCATTTTGTTAGGTTTTAATTAATAAATAATTTTTAAGTTAGCGTCTTTGGATTTGATGATATAAAATTGATTTCGATTCAAGATAGATAAATCCAATTTGTAATTTTCCAAATGCGCATCCATTATTTTTTTACCCATTAGATCATAGATTTCTATTTTGTCATTTTCTATAGTAGAATATAACGCACCATTATAATAGCTTAATTTATAATCATTTGATAGATAATTAACGGCTATTATCTTTGAATTTTTCAAAAAACGATCATTCTCAAATATTTCTATTTTATAATAATTGATGCCCGAAAAGGGATTTTGATCTTCAAAATATTGATTTTCGGTGCTATTGATTTGCGCTTGTTTTTTAAGAATGGTTTCCCATTGTATTCCATCTTTGCTTTTCAACACATTGTAGGAATATTGCTTGTTTTCATCGGTAAAATACTTCAAATACAACTGATTTTTATGCTCTTTTTGGTTTGCATTTCCATAAAAATCAAGAATATCTATGGATAAAGAAACCACAGGCTGGTTGAATCGCATTAAGAAACCTTCGTATTTTCCATTGGGTGGCGTGGCGGTGAAGTTGGTATTGGCGGTATCAAAATTGGCGGTATTGCCAAAAAAGCTTCCTGTGGCAAATACTTTTTGGTTGGGAGCTACGAGGACTTTGCTAAATACAGCTTGGTCAGTATAATATCCTAAGTTAGTACTATTTAATTCAATATCAATTTGTTTAACCCATTTATAAAGTCCATTTTTAGAGTATTTTACAACAAAAAAATCTACCTGACTTCCTATTTGATTCCTCATAACATTGGCAGTAGAAATATCAAAATCCATATTTCCCATAAATCTTCCATTAAGATACACATCGTTAGAACCATCTTTTGTAATATTGTCAAATATAAATGCATATACATTTGCGCCATTGCTTCCAAATTTACTTCCAAGAATTTTATTTCCATTATTATCTAATTTTAAAATAAAGCCAGATAAGATTCCAGGAGAATAAACAGTTTCTGCTATATTTTCATCAGGATTTAAATCCATTGAATCTGAAAATTGACCTGCTATAAAAATTTCATTATTATCTAATATTAAAGTTTTTAATTCATAATCTACCGTTGTGTTTTTCACAGGAATTGATTTTCCAAAAATAAAATTTCCTAAATTATCTAATTTAGAGATAAAATAATTCACATAGTTTGTTGAATATTCACTTAACATTTTTACTCCTGTGTCGGGATTAATATCGAAAGTTCCTTTAAAAGAACCGCCATAAATTACATTTTCATTATTATCAATTTTAAGTGTTTGTATCTCTATTTGATTATTATCTTTTATTGTTTTATACCAGATTAAATTAAAATTCAAGTCATATTTTGCAATGAATAAATTATTATAATAATTAGGATCACCTGAAATTATTTGAGTATTATTTCCAAAATCCACATCAATTGAGGAATAGTTGCTATGAGCATACCTGTAATTACCAATTCTATAAAACATTAATTGATTAAATCCTGAATTTTTCTGTAAATAGGAAATAAAATTTCCGTTTAGATCATATTTTGCTAATACGAACCCTCCACCATTAGAATTTACGATACCGATATTGGGATCTAAATCCATCGTATCGCCTGCAAGAAAAAAGAATTCAATAGTGTCATTAAAAACCTCAATTTTTCTTAAATATTCTGTAGATATACTCCCAATCGATTTCACCCAAAGAAAATTTCCATTTGCATCAAATTTTCGGATAAAACAATCTTCAGAGTTATTATTTGAAGTAAAACTAGACACTCCCGAAGTAGGGTCTAAATCCACC
>JBIKSN010000313.1:0-3251 GCA_044348585.1 Flavipsychrobacter sp. | reverse complement strand
GCAGAAAACGACGCTTTGCTTTTTTGTTAGAGAACGAAACTTTGTGTCCTACTACTGGTTTCCTACCTGTTACCTGACAAACGCGAGCCATGATTTATTATTTTTTTGGGACTGCAAAGGTAAGTGTAAAAATTAAGAATAAAAAATAAAAAATAATTTTTTCGCCCTGTTCACAGCGAAATACACACGTTACCAACACAAATATAGTGTTTATTTCTAAAATCAGGGCAGTTGCGGCAATATCAGCGCATCCAGATTGGAAATACCGGGCAAATTCTCGCAAACGAAGCCTTCACCATACCTGGTCCCTATCCGCTTACCCATAATTGCATCTCTGCCGGCCAGCTCCTGCAGAAAATTGCCGGTGGATATGTAAGTAATCGGGCCATCCGCACCTGGGCTATAAAACTGACTCTCATAACATTTTATCGCATTCATCTTCTGCTCAAAACTGTCTGATATGTCTACAATAAACGTTGGCTCCAGAGGACGGTCCTGTATCATATGAAATACTCTCTTTGGCCTCCAGGGCTGCTGCTCTACCCCATCGTGTTGTGTAGAGATACGCACTAAACCTGCAAGGAAGCAGGCATCGGCGATGAGGCGCCCTGCCTTCCCGTGATCGGGATGGCGGTCGCTAAGTGCATTTGCAATAACGATCTCGGGGCGATAATGACGAATGTAAGTGACCAGTTTTCGCTGGTGCTCTTCATCATTCCTGAAAAAACCATCTGCCATCTTAGCGTTCTCACGCACTACAACCCCCATTGCTTCGGCTGCCAGGCGTGCTTCTTCGTAGCGTGTTTCCACAGTTCCGCGGGTACTCAATTCCCCTTCTGTGAGATCGATGATACCTACTGCCTGACCCGCACGTGTATGATTGATGATGGTTCCGGCACAGCCCAATTCCAGATCATCGGGGTGTGCCGCAATAGCCAAAATGTGCAATTTCATATTTTTCAAATTATCAATATAGGCAGCAAATGTACTTCAGAAGTTTGAAAGCATGTCCATACACGCAAATTATAGCAGGTTATTGGCCATATATAAGTATACCCCACGCGGAGGTGGGGTAAATTTAACAAGCATATCCTATTTATATGTTGGTTCCCCAGTCTGCCAGCTCTTGTGCCGACCACAGCCCCGGGAAAAAGATGCGTCGCTGATAGCGGGGGTGCATGTACTTTTTCCAGTCGCTGCCACCGGTACCTTCCACTTCTTTCTTGCTTTCCCTGTCCAGATAGGCTGCTGCCGCATGATAATGCGCCATTACCCACGAGATATTTACGGTATGATCGTAATGTCGCATAGCCGCAATGAGCGCGGGGGCATTTTTCTCTGCTTCCGGCATAGCCTGATAGCGCGCCCAGATATTGGTTCCTTTGTATGCGGCGATCTGCTTTAGGAAAGTTTCCTTATAGCGCTCTTCAAACAGACGGATCAAAGTACTTTTCTTACCGGTGGTATAGTCCTTTCCGGCGGCATGCCAGTATAAATGCTCATAAGCATCCTCAACAGGTGTGTCTTTGTTGATGGTGCTTCTGAAGCGGGCGTCAGCTAAGAGCTCCACATCGGTTGAGGCGAACTCCACCATGCGGTACTGCGCACTCTGGAAACCGCTGGCAGGCGTGAGCGTATTCCTGAATTTCAGGTATTGCTCATAATCCATACCCTGACTCATAATGGTGAACGACGACGAAAGGACGTCGAAATAGCGACTCATCCGGCCTATCTTCTCGGCAAAGACGGCGGCGCTGGTCTGTGGCGTGGCAGTAAGCTGGTTGGCTTCCCACAGTGCCATTTTGAACAGCAGTTCGTTTATCTGATGATACATAATAAATATCATCTCATCGGGCAGTGTGGTGCGTTGCACCTGAAGGTTCAGCAACAGATCGGTCTGGATGTAATCCCAATAAGTGATAGGCTTCGCCCAAACCAGTCCCTCCAGATGCACATCCGTATCCTGTCCAATAGAGACAAACTTATCTTCGATCCGTGATAGTATTTCTTCGCGCTTATTCATAAAAGCATGTATTAGTGTGACTTTCTAAATCTGAGATGTATATAGTTGTCAATGCGGTCGGCAGTTGTAGCCGCATCTATTCCGTGATCTGATATAAAATCGCGTACCATCTGCTCCTGCTCATTTCCCTTGCGGAAGGCAACACTGTAGTTGACATCAGTAAAGGACACCATAGAATAAAGCGGGAAGTATTCCCCTGGGTACAATTCAGCTATGCGCCGCTCTATGCCTCGGTGAAACAGGTACTCAGGGTCGGCCACCTTGTCGCGCATTACCAGGTAGTTCTGCAGCGACAGGTCCTGCACCGCATCACCTTCCGGCTTGCGCATTTTTTCATATTCTTTGAAGACAACATCCCAGTCGTGTCCGTGCTTTTCCATCAGCGACGACATGACGGTACAATCTTCAAAACCGCAGTTCATGCCCTGCCCAAAGAAAGGAACCGTAGCATGGGCCGCATCGCCCATGAGCACTGTTTTGCCAAAATGCCACGGATAACACCTGATGATAGCCAACGACGACAACGGATGATCGTTCCAGGTGTCGGCCACCTCGGGCATCATCTCATAGAAGTCGGTAAATGTGTTCTTGAAGAAATCAACGATCTTCTCCCTCGATGACAAATTGTTGAAGCAATATTCATGACCATCGACCGGCATAAACAATGTGCAGGTAAATGACCCATCGAAATTTGGCAATGCAATGAGCATGAACCTGCCACGCGGCCATATGTGCAGCGTGTTCTTCTCCATTTTATAGGAGCCATCGGCATTTGCGGGCAGGAGGATCTCTTTATAGCCATCGTCTATGTAATTCTGACTATAGGAGAATCTATCCATGCGCTGCATGGCATTATAGCGCACAGCAGAGAACGCGCCATCGGTGGCGAAGACCACATCAGCCTTCGCCTCAGTTACCGCGCCTGTCTGAGTGTTGCGGAAGGTGGCGCTACCGGTGGCAGTGTCTGCGCCTGTACACTCCTCATTGAAATAAATGGCGCCCGCCTTCTCGGCCTCGTCCATCAGTATGCTATTGATACCCCCACGTGACACCGAATAAATGGCCTCGCCATCCTTTCCGTATTGCTGATAAGTGGTAGTCCCGTCGGCAAGGTGCATGGTGCGGCCAAACATGGGAATGGCTATCTGGCGTATCTTATCGCCCAGCCCAACGGCATCCAGAGCCTTCCAGCCACGGTAAGAAGTGGCCAGATTGATGGACTTGCCGG
>JBIKSN010000388.1:0-3252 GCA_044348585.1 Flavipsychrobacter sp. | reverse complement strand
ATTTTTTACATGATTGAGATAGTCTGCCGTCAAGCTTTTTGTAGCCTTTTTGATAGTTGTATAGTCTCCCGCAAATACCACTTCGCCTCCCTGTGAACCCGCCAAAGGCCCCATATCAACTATAAAATCGCTCGATTTCATAATTTCTTCCTCATGTTCTACTACCAAAACCGTATTGCCCAGGTCACGGAGTGTTTTGAGGACTTTGATGAGCTTGGTGGTATCTCTTGGGTGCAGTCCTATAGAAGGCTCGTCCAATACATAAAGGCTGTCGGTGAGGTTGCTCCCAAGGGTTCGAGTGAGGTTGATACGTTGGCTTTCTCCGCCCGAAAGCGTATTGGCTATTCGATTCATGGTTAAATAGCTCAGTCCTACATTCATCATGTATTCTAGCCTATTGTTTATTTCTAAAAAGATTCGTTTGGCTATTTGACTTTCTTGTTCGGTCAACGAAATTTCTTTGAAGAAAAAATACATTTCCTCCACCGTCATTTCTAGAATTTCGGAAATGGTTTTTTCGGCTATTTTTACAAAATTGCTATCTTTTCGGATTCTATGTCCCTTACAATCAGGGCAATTGGTCTTGCCACGATAGCGAGAATACAGAATTCGGTACTCTATTCTATAATTATTTTCTTGCACCATTTCAAAAAATTGGTTGATGCCTTGCGTGGTTTTATTTCCCTCCCACAACAAGGTTTTTTCTTTTTCGCTCAAATCTACATAAGGCCTATGAATGGGAAATTTATTGGCTTCGGCTTTATTCAAAAATTGCGTATAATACACTTTCATTTTTTCGCTTCGCCACGGCGCTACCATTTCTTCGTAGAAGCTTCGAGTCTTGTCTGGTATGACCAAATCTTCGTCTATTCCCAAGATATTTCCCATGCCTTCGCAGGTAGGACAAGCTCCATAGGAGTTGTTGAAATTGAAAAATTGAGGCGAGGGTTGCTCAAAAGTAATGCCGTCTGCTTCAAATTTATTGTTGAATAAATGATTGGTGTTGTCGGCGGTATTGATGACTTCACATTCAAATTGATTTTCTTCAAAAGCGGTTTGTACACTATCCGAAATTTCGTTGACAAAGGCATCCTCAATCGTCTCGGGTACCGAAAATCGTTTTACCACCACATACAGCGATTTCCATTTTTCCTTACTGTCAAGTAAGTCTTCTATTTTGATAAATTTTTTGCCATCCCAGAGCCTGTTGAATCCTTTGTTCAATAAGACATTGAGTTGACTTTCTGCATTTTTGGTGCTTTTTATCTCAAATCCTATAAAATAAGTAGCCGATTTATCCAAATTCAAGATGTAATTAACTACATCTACCACTTCATCTTTCTGGACTTTTTTGCCCGATTTGGGTGAATACGTAGTGCCTACTCTCGCATATAGCAGTCTTAAATATTCGTATATCTCGGTCAAAGTGCCTACGGTACTGCGATTATTGCCACCTGCTACTTTTTGTTCCAATGCTATGGCAGGACACAATCCTTTGATATAATCCACGTCGGGTTTGTTCATACGGCTCAGAAACTGACGCGCATAGCTACTCAAACTTTCTATGTATCTACGTTGCCCTTCGGCATAGATAGTGTCTATGCTCAAGGAAGATTTCCCACTGCCCGAAACACCTGTTACCACTATGAGTTTCTTTTTGGGAAGGGTCAAATCTATGTTTTTTAGATTATGGGTTCTTGCTCCTTTTATGATTATTTCTTGCATGCTTTTAAGATTGAGCTATCGTTTTTTATTTATATCCATTCTAATTTAAAAATAGTCTAAAGTAATTTTTAAATTTTAGAAAGGTATTAACCCGCAAAGGTACATAAATTTTGGAGAAAATAAAATTTCACATTGAAAATAATCCACTATTTTTGTAGGATTGCTCGTTTTGAAATAAAAAATAAATACAGATTATGCCTCTTTCTATTGTTGTTGCTTTTGCTAAGAATCTTGCTATAGGAAAAGACAATAAATTGCTTTGGCGTCAAAAAGCCGATATGCAATATTTCAAAAAATTGACACAAGGAAAGACCGTATTGATGGGGAAAAATACGTATTTATCGCTGCCAAAAGCCTTTCGTCCGCTTCCCAATCGACTCAATATTGTCATCAGTTCGGGAGAACCAGTAGAAATTGCCGAAAATCTAGTGTGGTACACGTCTTTGGATCTTGCACTCGAGGATTTGATGAAAAAGAATGAGGAAATTATGATCATTGGAGGTGCACAAATCTATAAACAAGCTATAACTATAGCTGATAAAATCTACGCCACCGAAATAGATGCCATCTTGAATGCCGATACGTTTTTCCCTGAAATCAATCCTGAAATTTTTGAAAAAACATCCAGCGAATCTCATTCAAAAGATGCTGAAAATGAGTATGATTATGCTTTTGTGGTGTATAAAAGGAAATAAACACTACTCCTTATGATTCTCCAAAATCAATTGAGCCCTCTTAATGATTTTATTCTTTAAGATTTTGGGTTTAATGACTTGAGCTCCGTCGCCGTATGCGATGAGTTCATTGATCAATTCTTCATTGATAATCACTTTGAGTCGTATGCGTATTTCGTCTTCGTTGTCTACCAATATCTGCTGACTGTGATGCAGGGGAAGGTTTTTGATATAATTTCCGAGTGTTCGGTTAAATTTTATTTCAATTATTTCTACAGCGTCGTCCTTTTTTTGTGACAAGCCTATTACATTATAAAAATAACTTTCTATAGAAAAATTATTAGGTACATCAAAGGTTCTAAGCATATTGTCTATCTGCGATATTCTATCCAGCCCAAAAACCCTCAAATCATTTTTATCCAAATCTTTGCCTACCAAGTACCACCTGCCTTTGTATTCTTTGAGTCCATAAGGCGCTATGATTCTATTTTTTTCTTCTTTTTCGTTGCTGTCAAATTTTTTGTATTTGATGAGCAAGCACGTTTTGAGGCGAATGGCATTTTGAATATCATATAGATGCTCAGAGCCTATTTTGCACGTTTTGTCATAGACAATACAGTCTATAAATTGGTCAAAATGTTTTTGATAATTGAATAAATGCAGCGTTTGTGAAATATTCACCACATCCTGATTTTGATAATTATCGGCTATAAAGTATTGTCCATCGGCGTTGCATTTGATTTCTATGCTAAAAGTCGTTTCGATATCTCGAATTTCTCTTTGAAAAGTTCTTCTCGAAAATTTCAATTCTTCTTCTTTGGACGAAGCGTCTAGTTCATTTTCCAAGTATGAT
>JBIKSN010000402.1:0-3262 GCA_044348585.1 Flavipsychrobacter sp. | reverse complement strand
ACATCCGTGAGATGCACCAGCCACTAGCCGTTGGGAAAATGGTATCGTTCAGAGAGGACAAATACTTTGACCCAGAGACAAAGAAGTTCTATTCTGGTGTCTATGTTTCTGCATATGTTTCAAAGGGTGCACAGGATACTTGGGAAAAGGTCCTGGATGGCACCCTTTCTGGCTTCTCTATCGGTGGCCGTATGAACAAGTACGACGACGCTTATGACGACACCACCAACTCACCAATTAGAATTATTAAGGAGTACGACCTGATGGAGCTATCCTTGGTTGACACTCCAGCAAACCAGTTTGCAAACATCCTGTCTGTTCAAAAGGTGGACGGTATTGACGTAGTAAAGGGTGACTCCCTAAACGTTGAGATTGAGAATGTATTCTGGGATCCAGAGTCTGGCGTAGTAAAGATTTCTGAGAATGACACAGAGGTTAGCCCAACAACTGGCAACCCAATGCAAAATATAGGTTTCGTTGAAAAGAATGATAACGAAAAAACAAACATGATAAAGTTCTTAGTTGATAGTGCTAAAGGCATTAATACATCTAAGATTAACAAGGAGGTAAGTCCTATGACTGACACAACAAATGAGGTAGTTGAGACTCCTGCTCAAGAAGCAGTCGTTGAAGAAACTACAGTTGAAGAATCACAGGTCGCTCCAGAGGCAGATGCCCCAGTAGAAGAAGCAGCAGATGCAGCAGTTGAGGTAACAGAAGTTACTGATGCTGACGCCGAAGAAGTTCTTGTAACCGAAGTAGCAGAAGAGTCAGAAGGCTCAGAAGAAAACCAGGTGACAGAAGAGTCGGATGCTGTGACTGAGGATGTATCTAAGTCAGACGAGGCTCTTGAGACTGCTGTTGCAGACATCAAGGACACCGTTACAAAAGCCTTTAGCGACCTAACTGCAGTTGTTCAGGCACAAGCCGAACAAATTGCAGAGCTACACAAGTCACTTGCCGCAGTAAAGAATGAGGTAACTGCAAGCAAGGACGTGTTTAATGAGTTTGGAAAGAGAGTGGATGCCGTAGAGGCCGACACAGCTTTCCGCAAGTCTGGCGATCTTGGCGAGATCGTACAGGAAACTGAACCAGAACAGGTTCAGAAATCCCTATGGGGCGGACGTTTCCTCAAAACTGCCGATCTATTTAGATAAAAAAATCACTTAGGAGGTGAACAATATGTCGGAAGATATTAAGAAGAATAACCCTGATTCAGCAGGCAACGACTCTGGTCTATACAACGGAGAAGGAGCTTTCGCTTCAGGTTCAGATGCTGGTAACAATGTTCCAGGCAACTACGCAACTGGTGGTGCCATCGGCAACATTCCAACAGCACTAAACGGACTAACAACTGGTCCAAACGCAATCAACCCTTCTGGTGAGGCAGGTAGCGGTATCCTACGCCCAGAGCAAGCACGTCGTTTTATTGACTACGTGTGGGATGCCACAGTTCTCGCCAAGGATGGTCGTCGTGTGACCATGCGAGCAAACACCATGGAACTTGAAAAAGTTAACGTGGGAGAGCGTGTAATCCGTGCAGCTGCACAGGCAAATGGTGACTACACCAATGCTGGTGCATCCTTCACAAAGGTAGAGCTTACAACCAAGAAGATTCGTCTAGACTGGGAAGTTTCTGCTGAAGCACTTGAAGACGGTATTGAGGGTGGTGCTCTAGAGGACCACCTAGTACGTCTAATGACAAATGCATTCGCAAATGACATTGAGGATCTAGCAATCAACGGTACTGGTGACAGTGGCGATGGTGCATTCCTCGGTATTATGGAAGGCTTTGTTAACAAGGTAACCACAAATGGAGATGCCCACGAGTCAGTAGTAACAGTTGCTGACAACGCATGGACTCCAGACGTTATGCAGGACATCATCTTGGCTATGCCACGCAAGTACCGTGCACTTAAGAACAACCTTAAGTTCTACGCTGGTACTGACGCATTCCAGGGAATCATCAAGCACAACGGTACCCTTGCTGACGCTATTGCAGAGGCATTCACTGGTGCAGCAGGTACACCTGCTAACCGCCAGGCTTACCTAGACGGTAACGGCCAGACATTCGGTGGTGCTCGCACTACCCGTGTTCTAGGTGTTGACGTGCAGGAAGTTCCTTACTACCCTGAAGGATATGTCGACTTGACATTCCCTCAGAACCGTATCTGGGGATTCCAGCGTGACATCACTGTAAACCGTGAGTACAAGCCAAAGAAGGACACCATTGAGTACACCGTATTCGTACGTTTCGGTATTCAGTGGGAGGAAGAGGACGCAGTCGCATTTGCTGATGCAGCAGGTTCGGACAGCTAATCTAGTTATCCTTTAAGCTGGAGGGGCTGGGCATTTTGCCTGGCCCCTCTTTCTTTTTTATATCTGATATAATTAACTTAGGAGGTCATTATGTCAAATGAACTAAATAATGAGGAAAAGGTTACGCCACTAACTGCACGGTTGCAGGATGGAGAGCCAGTAATTCCAGAGCTTAGCGAAGAGTCGCAAGCGGTAGTAGAAGAGCTTGTTAGCAAATATTCTCAGATGGTAGATCAGTTAGAAGACGATGCCGAAGAGGTAGAGTCTATTGTTGAAGAAATCACAGAAGAGCCAGTAGTTGAGGAAGTCAAGGCTGCAAAGCCAGAGCCAAAGGCTGCGAAGCCAAAGGCAGCTAAGAAGAAGGATGACGAAAAGATTGTTGCAGTATTCTCCACAAAGAATGTAACATGGAATGGCGTAGGAAAAGTTTACAGAGGTTACAACATTGTGACCCAGGAAGAGGCAGACCTATGGGCAACAAGAAGCCACATCCGTATTGCAACCCCAGAAGAGGTAGCAAAGGAATTCGGTCTATAAAATGGAAATTTTGAGAGTCGCTGAGAACATCACATCAGATGGGGTAGAAGTAACAATCCAGGTCCCAGGTGACCACACAGAATCTGATCATGTTTTGTCTATTACAGACCTCAGCGACTTTTCTATTTTAGAGCAGGAAATTGTCACAGCTGGAGGAGAGTCGTTAACCTTCTACCTTGATAAAAACTTCGACAACTCATACGACGTAGAACTACTTCTTGACGGAGATGTAATATTCTCCGAAAGCTACGAGGTAGTAAGGCCATATCTTGATCCATATGCTGTTGCAGAAACGGCAACAGAGATAGCAGAAATAAGAAAACTAGAAAGACTTTCTAGGGCAATCATAGATTCATTTCTAGACAACATAGATTTTTATAACAAGAAGGCTATTTATGAGGTCACA
>JBIKSN010000312.1:0-3268 GCA_044348585.1 Flavipsychrobacter sp. | reverse complement strand
CATACAGATAACGGCAAGTGACGTTTGAAATCCGGTCGATCTCGAACCCTAATGCAGCCAACTGTTGTTGGATCTTTACGTATCCGGCATAGCTACCAACCTCTACCAGAACATCAATATCGTTTGTCGGTCGCACATCCGCTTGTTCCGGTTTATCAGCATATAAGGAAACAGTGGCACCGCCCACAAATACTATCTTTTCATTGAGTGGCAGCAAAGCATGGTGAACGCCCTTGATTCTTATGAGGTTTATGTGGTGACTCATTGGTGCAGAATTTCCTTCAGTTTTTCTATGGCAATTTCTTTCTCTCGTGCTTTACCTATACGCAAGATATCTACCAGCGCAAGTAGTTGGTACAGCCGTTCGTCTTTCTTCACTGCCGCAACCAATCCGGGATAAAGCGGGTCGATACACATTCCTTTTTCTGTACCCTCAGCATCGGGCCAAACGTAAACCTGGTCGGCTGTGATGATCTTCTTCATTTCGGGATGGCTGTGTGCTGTCGGAATACCGCGCGCATAATTGCCGGGGCGTTGCGGAAATACAAAAGGCAGCCCGTAGATCAGAAATTCTATTAACGACTGGGTCCGCACCTTCTTTTTGTCGGTGTCAATGAGACCGGAGAAGGCACTTCGGTTCAGCGAATTGGATACTTCTGCCACACTAAGTGATAATTGTGCAGCAAGATCCTTGCTGTACCAGTGTGAGGTGTTGATGCACAGTATTTTTAACAACACCACGATGTCTTGTGGTCGCATTACAATTCTTTTTGCAAATATAGCACTATTTTCAATTTACAATTCATGAATTGTAAATAATGTTATTTATTTGCTCTCCCAATAGCGGTTTTCCCGATCGGGTGCGATGTGTAGCTCGGTTCTCTTCCCGGCAATGGTATTGTCTATGTATTTGTTTGAGACTGACCGTATGAAACAGGGTTAATTATTCGCATTAATATCCTTGTACTTCCTTTCTATTATTCTGCAAAAAAATGGAAAAACAAATGCTCGAAAGGCAACGATCGAGAATATGATTGACAACAGAATTAAAACTTTAAAAATTATCTCTGTTATCCTGTCCATCTCTGCCTCGTCTATAATTACATTCAGTACAGCATGAATTAGGACTATTACGGTCAACCCTATGTAAACGACCCGGCTTTTGTATTTTCTTACCAAATTACTCATATGGCGCTTGATTAATAACACGAATTAGTGTGCCTGACTGGTACTCCATGATTCACGTTCAGAAGAAGTAACTGCATGCCCAAGCAACCCTGCCACAAAACAGCCTGAACTATCCTAAAACAACGTTCCGGATTCCGGGCCTTTTTTGCGGCCCAGGTGTTTGTAGGCTTTTTCGGTGGCTTCGCGGCCACGCGGGGTCCGCATGATGTAGCCCTCCTGTATCAGGAACGGTTCGTACACTTCTTCTATAGTACCGGCCTCTTCGCTCACAGCAGTGGCAATATTGTTGATGCCGGCGGGGCCTCCCTTGAACTTGTCTATAAGCGTAGTAAGGATCTTATTATCCATGTCATCCAGGCCACTCTCGTCCACGTTGAGGGCGCGCAGTCCGTGTTCTACAATGGCCATATCTATGACACCGTTGCCCAGTACCTGCGCGAAATCGCGCATGCGGCGTAGCAGTCCGTTGGCAATACGGGGTGTGCCACGGCTGCGGCGGGCTATCTCCATGGCCGCGTCAGAGGTGATGCGCACATTCAGCACACCGGCAGCGCGTATCAGGATGCGCTGCAGCACATCGGCTGTATAATATTCCAGCCTCGACTTGATGCCGAAGCGCGAAAGCAGCGGTGCCGTGAGCAGGCCGCTGCGGGTAGTGGCCCCTACCAGTGTAAACGGGCTGATGGACAACTGAATGGACCGCGCAGAAGGGCCGCTGTCTATCATGATGTCTATCTTAAAATCCTCCATGGCCGCGTAGAGGTATTCTTCTACCACAGTGCTCAGTCGGTGTATCTCGTCTATGAACAGTACGTCGCGGGGCTCCAGACTGGTGAGCAGGCCGGCAAGGTCAGCGGGTTTTTCTATCACCGGGCCGCTGGTCTCCTTGATCTTTACACCCAGTTCGTTGGCCACAATGCGCGAAAGGGTGGTCTTACCCAGGCCGGGAGGACCATGAAAAAGGATGTGATCGAGCGCCTCGCCCCGCAGGTTGGCCGCCTTGATGAAGATGCGGATGTTCTCAATGAGTTTGGGCTGTCCCGCAAAATCCTCAATGGTCTGCGGCCGTATCGTATTTTCATACTCACGGTCCTGCGCACTCAGGTTATCGGTTGGCCTCACATGTGAACTCCCCATAGGGCTAAAATTAGGAAAAAGTTGGCAGACAGCGGGGGCACATACCAGTGAACGGGAAAGTGAGTAACATTGCAATATGAAACTACTGGTAGTAGCTGCCACGGAAGCGGAGATAGGCATATTCAGGAGCCGCATGCCGCACATAACCACCCTGGTAACGGGTGTGGGCATGGTGGCCACTACCTATGCACTGATGAAGCACCTGACCCGGCACCGGTACGACCTGGTACTGCAGGCGGGTGTTAGCGGCAGTTTCGACCGCACGGTGCCGTTGGGCAGTCTGGTGCATGTGGTGAGCGACCGCTTCGGCGATCTGGGTGCCGAGGACCACGACCAATATATAGACATCTTCGATCTGGGACTGCTGGGCAGCAATGATGCCCCCTATACTCACGGTATGCTGGTGAACCCATTGGGCGCCGTGCACCAACACATAACGTTGCCGCAGGTCAGCGGCATCACCGTCAATTCGGTAACCGGTAGCGCGGCTACGGTGGCCATCAGGCAGCAGTATGGCTGCACCACCGAGAGTATGGAGGGTGCAGCCCTGCATTTTGTGTGCCTGAGCGAGAGAGTGACCTTTGCCCAGGTGCGCGCCATATCGAACTACGTGGAGCCGCGCGACAAGGGTAAGTGGCAGATGAAGGAAGCCATCATCGATCTGAATGATTGGCTCATCAGTTTTGCAACCGCCACGAATGCGGAGTGAGTACCTACCTTTGCAACGAATTTTGAGATAAGATGAAACTGACGCTTGGATTTAGCCCGTGCCCTAATGATACCTTTATTTTCGACGCCATGGTGAATGGCGGCGTGGATACCCATGGCATAACGTTCGATTATGTGATGGAAGATGTGGAGACACTGAACCAATGGGCGGTGCAAGGCAAGCTGGATGTCACCAAGCTGAGTTACAATACGTTTCTGAAGGTGACCGACCGCT
>JBIKSN010000380.1:0-3303 GCA_044348585.1 Flavipsychrobacter sp. | reverse complement strand
ATGGCATTGGTTACAGAAGCCATAATTCCATTGCCATTCTTGGCATTATTACCACCTAGATTGAAAATACTAGGAGAATTGTTCTTCGCATTGTTGCTGGAGCCCATGATATTAGGCATGGCTGGCATGGCTGGCATAGCACCTTGTGTTTCAGGAGGGCTTCCACCATGTATCATTAGAACTCCTGTTACTCCAGCAAATATCACCGCTAGAAGCATTATAAATCCTGAATACTGCTTTATGGTATCAGATGCCACAGACATCCTGTATTCATAAGGAAACATTGTGTAATGTTGCCATAGGCCTAAGCCAAACATAGAAAATGCGAGGCCACCTAGCACATAAGGTGATAGCCTAGGTAACAATGCGAATAAAAAGATGGCCCCAAGGACTAATACGATTAATGATGGAATGAAGAACTCCATGTCTCTCTCTAATATGTTTCGCGATACGTTAGCAGCTCCTTTCTGCAACAATACCGGTGTAGACCAAGTTCATCGAGGACCTTCCCCTCTGGCGTAGAAGGGAGCTTTGTCTCGTCAAGAATAAGGAGAGAAGCAGGCTGTCCTCCCCGGAGTTCCTTTGTCCGACGCTCATAATAGCGCCAAAGGTCAGCGAGAACATTTCCACAATTCATGCAACGGATAGGAATAGGCATACGGTTTCTACTACCCGGGATTTAAGCAATTTTTATGGTAACTTTTGCTAAAGTGTAAGCGATCATGCGTAGAAATCACTTGAAATGAACCCTTCCACGAAGTCAGAGATGTCATCCGTTCTGTTCTCCAGCGGTTCATACAATCAGCGCAATCACGCCCGCGACAATATCAAGAAGGTTGAATCCAAGGTAGTTGACCTTGAAAAGAAGATTGCCGATCTTGAGTTCGTCATTACTACACTCCAGAAGACAGGGCTTGGTTCTTCTGGGTCAGGAGCCGTTGGCCCCCAGGGACCTCCTGGCCCCCAGGGCCCCATGGGACAGCAGGGTGTTCCTGGACCTCAGGGCGCTCAGGGTTCTATTGGACCTCAGGGCGCTAAGGGTGAGCCTGGTGTATGCACGTGTGCTCCGGCCTCAAGCTAAAGCGTAAGCTAAAGCTTTCAAGCTAAAAGCTTTTTTAAGGTGGGAACACTAATTTGTATCGAGTGTTGATTTAATAAATACTTAGACAAGGCTGGCATAGAAAGTTTCGGAAACTTTGTATACGATGCCTTTATTTCATCCAGGTCTTCCTGGGACCACTTTGATTTCTTGTTTTCTGTCGTTGAAGGGCTACTAATAATAGACCTCTCCATTCCATCTGATGTCTGAATTAAGGGACTGAGTTCTATGGATCCCTCGTGTGTCTTGTCGTGACAGACCTGACATAAGACGACTAAATTTGCCTTTGAATGGACGTTTGTTCCATCATTTAGATGACCGGACTTTGAGGCGAGGTTGCGTTCCTTGATATGATGTACCTCAAGGTCTCTCGATTCACTTAAGCCACATATTTCACATTTAATTCTTACTAAATTCGAATTCCAAGAGGACCCCACAGATTCAGAAAGTTCCGTCTCTCCCGCTAAACTTTTTCTAAATCGAATTGCATCTTCCAAAATGTCAACTGGAATTCTCATAGCCTTTGCTACTTCCAAGCCATAGAGTGACGAGCCCGATCCTTCTCTTAAAATTCTATGATACACTAACTTGTCTTGAAAATGGTCGTATTCCACATGTAAATGCCAAATCTTGAGACCAGGGTCTTCTGAGACCTCCTTGATTTTTGAGAGACCATGTAAGTGTGTAGCGAAGAGGAACCGAGAACCACGTTTTATCAGACCCTTGAGGCCCGCTGCCACTAAGGCGGTAGCCGAAGTCGTCTCAGTTCCAGAGCAGAGTTCGTCACCCAAGACTAACGACTTGGGCCCAGCCTCTCTAAAGATATCACGTAGTTCAGACATTTCTACTGCGAAAGAACTCAAGCCCATCCACAAATTATCTGTATTTATGATGCGGGTATGGAGGCTTTGGAAGGGTATTAAGCGCATAGCGCTGCAAGGAACAAAGGAACCTCCTTGGGCTAGCAAAGTAGCCAGACCTACAGCCCTCATTAAACTTGATTTGCCAGACGCATTGAGACCATAGAGAAGCCATGATTGCTGTGGCGTCAGAGACACATTATGTTGAACATAGGGTATCTTTTTGTCCTGGGCTTCCAATAAAGGATGTCTGAGCCCTTGGATTTCTATGGAGCCCTCTGAACCGTCTTCAACAATTGGCTTTGAATATCCGTATTCCTTAGCTACTCTTGCTAGACCAATATTTACGTCTAAATTAGTAATCCAATTAGATACTATAATCCACTGTTCAAAGATTTGGTCAGCTAGCTTAGAACCGTGTTCTACTAACTGGACTGCCTGTTTCTTCTTAAGACTTTCACGAAGTCTTGTTAGGACCACGTTAAGTTGGTCTAATTCAGGTGACTCTAGATGGGAACCCGTTTTATTGAGTTTTGCTACACAGTTGGGAGGTAGCTTACCAGAAGCATTCAAGGTCTGAAGAACACCTCTGGGCCCCTTTATCACTAAGGAAGCCTCTCGAAACTCTGTCTTAAAAGTGTCTACAGCTACATTACAAAGTCTAGCAATCCCTTCAATCCATGTACTAAGTTTTACCCACTGCTCCTTGATTTGTTCTTCTAGCTGATCGAGTTCAGGACAAAGATTTTGTTGAAAGAGAGAAGTGTCTTCAGATGCTAAGTAGACCTTATCTACGTTAAATATTTGGAAGACTTGTTCATAGATTACTTGGATTTCCTTGGGTCCATTGGGTATCCATTTCATCGCCTTGAATGTGGTATCGAAGGCAATTAAGTCAGTGCTCTGAACCTGTCCTTGTTGTATCTTTCTATATAGCCTATCTACATCGGTCATAGTTCTCAAGCGCTTGACTATGTGGTCATATTCTTTGTTAGTCCAAAGTTCGACTGCCTCCAAGTTTGCTCTAATTATAGAAGGATCCGCAGATGGCTTGAGAAGGCGCTCTCTGAGGCCTCTGTGACCCATTGGTGTTTGACATTTATCTAAGAGGGTTAAGACGTCCATTTTATCCGACCCTTGAACAATCATATGTAATTGAACCAAGGCATTCTCTCCTAGTCTCATAGTGGAACCAGGAACCCACGGATAGACCAAGAGTTGTCCTAGTTTCATAGAAGGCCAGAGGTCCTTTAGGGAAAATAGAAGTGAAAGTAGAGCAGTCTCAGCTCTAGAACCAGGAGCTAGATGTAGAGCTACATGTGTTGGTAAGAGGGACTTTAAAGA
>JBIKSN010000311.1:0-3308 GCA_044348585.1 Flavipsychrobacter sp. | reverse complement strand
TTTCGGTATAGATGTTGTCGTAATAGCGCCAGTTGGTGACAGGTGCTACTGCTATGGCCAATTTGAAAACGTCTGCTCCTTTCATGATGCAGGTAGCGCTCATGAAGCCACCAAAGCTCCATCCCCAGATGCCAATTCGGTCTTTGTCCACATACGGCAGTGATGCAAGGTTTTTCGCAACCGCTATCTGGTCGTCGCTTTCATACTTGCCCAGTTGAAGGTAGGTCTTCTTCTTAAATGCCTCACCACGGAAACCTGTCCCTGTGCCATCCGCGCAAACAACAATGTAGCCTCGCTGTGCCAGCATCTGGTGCCAGAAGTAGTTACCCACCGGGAACCTGTCGGCCACTTGCTGAGAGCCCGGGCCGCTGTATTGGAACATAAGCACAGGATATTTTTTTGTGCTGTCGAAACCCGGAGGAGTGATCATCCATGCGTTGAGATCCTCGCTCACCCCCTTTACAGTCATCAGTCTGATATTGCCGAACATATATTCTTTCATCTTCGCATCCAGGTCCTTGTTGTCTTCCAGTGTGCGAATGATCTGCCCCTTTGAATTACGCAGATAGTATACCGGCACTTGGTTCAATTGAGAGTACTTGTCGAGGAAGAAATTGTAGCCCGCGCATGGAGTGATGTTGTGCGTGCCCGGCTCAGGTGTCAGGGTCTTTTTTTTCTTGCCCGCGAAGTCCACTACATACAGGTTGCGCTGAAGCGGAGATGTTTCTGCAGCTGTGTAGTAAAGTAATTTTCTTGCCACGTCAACTCCTGTTATCCCTTCCACATCAAAGTTGCCGGGTGTAAGCAGCGTCATAGCCTTGGTTTTCCAGTCGTAGTGGTACAGGTGATTATAGCCATCGCGCTCGCTGGCCACGATCATTGATGTGCCACCAGGCAGAAAGGTTATCTGGTCGTCTATCTCTACAAAGCACTTATTCTTGTCGGTATAAATAACCGTGCTGGCGCCGTTCTCGCCGTTTGTGAGCAGCATTTCCAGTTCGTTCTGCAGACGGTTAAGGCGGTAAATGCAAAGCTCATTGGCGTTGTCTGTCCATTTGATACGCGGAATATATTGGTCGGGTTCCTGACCGATGTCGGCAATGATGCTACGTTGCAGTTTCAGGTCATGGATGCGTATCTGCACTACAGAATTGAGCTCACCTGCCTTAGGGTATTTGTAGGTGTATTGTTCAGGGTACAGGCCGTTGTACTTGGTCATTGTGTACTGTGGCACCTGCGTTTCGTCAAAGCGATACCAAGCCAGGAATCTGCTATCCTTCGACCATTCGAATGCACGCGTAAAAGAAAACTCTTCCTCATACACCCAGTCGCAATTACCGTTGATGATGCTGTTCTTTTCTCCGTCTTTGCTTACTACAGTCAGTTTGTCTGTGGTAAGGTCTTTGAAGACCAGATCGTTTCTTTTTACGAACGCTACCTTGCTGCCGTCCGGCGAGAATGTTGCATGAAGCACTTTGTCGTTGTCGAGTTTGGTGATCTTGCCGGTGGTCATGTCATAGACATACACCCGCTGCAGCTCAGAATGGCGATAGATATGTTCGCCTTCAGTATACAGCAGCATTTTCTTTTCATCTGCACTGAACTGGTATGACTCGACATTGATCTCCTTGCCATCGCAGGTATTGACGGAGTTGTCAAACAATGTTTTGTCCTGCTTGCCGGTTTCCAGATCATACACCCTGATGTACTGATGTTTGTCATCGCGATCCAGTTGGGTGTAGAGTTTCCCGTCTTTCATGGCGTTGAAGCCCGGCACGCCCTTTGCGCGGAATGTCCCCTTCTTGAATAGATCTTCCAGTGTTATTTTCTTGCCCTGTTGCGCGAACGTGGTCACTGCGAGCAGCATGAAGGCCGTAAACAGCCTGAACGTGGTATGCATAGTTGAATGTATTGACGTAAAAGTACACAGATGTACCTTAACTAACGAAATCTAATGACCGGAAATGGGGGTAAAATGAGGGGTAATGTTGTTTATCAGTAATCAATTGTTGCCTGAATACCCCTGTCTATCAATGCTTCTGCCTTTGGACGCAGGTCGGTAAAACTTCCTTTTTTTACACTGCATTTGCCTTTGTGGTGTATAATAAGCGCGCACTGCTCTGCCTGCAGGCTGTCGTGGCCGCAGATATCAACCAGCGATGTGATGACCCAATCGAATGTGTTTACGTCATCATTCCATACGATCAGGTTGTGTAATTCCTCGGTGAGTACATCGGTTATCTCTACCTCCTGTGTCTGCCAGCTTGTGCCCGAGTTGTACATGCCTTTATTCATAATGCGAAGATATGAATTCGTTTCAAAATCAGGGTATATAATGATTCAGATGGCACCTTATTTACTCTGCTTTTGGGCGAAAATCCAGTCTTACCGCGACTACAAATATTCTCTATCTTTAGGCCCATGCTCACCGTCACACATTTTTACAGAGAACCCCGTTCAACCGGTGTATCTATGGAGGGTATCTTCAGCACTGTAAAAAGAGATCTTGAAGGTAGGATAGTGATCAATGACTTTTTTTGCAACGGTTCGGTTTCCCGTTTCCGTAATGTGTTGGAAGCCCGCAAACACGCCGCCGATATCAACCACATAACCGGCGATGTGAATTTCCTGGCCTTGGGACTACGTGGTCGTAAGACCATTCTTACTATTCACGATCTTGGCTTTTACGAGAATCCTGTTCATGCAAAGTTGAAGAAGGCTATTTACAGCCTTTTCTGGTTTCAGTTGCCGCTGGCATCAGTACAAATGGTGACTGTGGTGTCCGAGTTTACCAAGCAGAAACTGATCAGGTATTTTAACTATCCGGAGAGTAAAATCAGGGTGATACCTAATCCCGTAAAGCCGGTGTTTAAATACGTGCAAAAGGAAAGTATCAGCGATAGGCCCGTAGTGCTTATGTTGGGTACCGGCAAGCACAAGAACCTCGAAAGATTGATCGAAGCGGCATCAGGTACCAATTTTCATCTGGACATCGTTGGTTGGCCTGCGCCTGACGAGTTGGCCCGCTTAAACGAATACGGCATATCCCATACCGTTTACAACGGTCTGTCGGAACAACAGATATTCGAGCGGTACAAAGCCTGCGATGTGTTGTTTATGGCTTCGCTGTATGAAGGGTTCGGAATGCCCATTATAGAGGGGCAGACGGTTGGGCGACCGGTGATCACGAGCAATATTGGCGCCATGAAGGAGGTAGGAGAAGGTTCAGCTGTATTGGTCGATCCGCTTCACTCAGGTGAAATAAGAGACGCCATCTCCGCACTCGTTGCCGACCGCGCTTACTATAA
>JBIKSN010000382.1:0-3316 GCA_044348585.1 Flavipsychrobacter sp. | reverse complement strand
AACAACGCGATGGCGGCACCCACTTAACCGGCTTGCGCGCCGCGATGACGCGTGTAATCAATAAATACATTGATGAGCACGAGGTTGCAAAAAAAGCCAAAGTTGAAATATCCGGTGACGATATGCGCGAGGGGCTTACATGCGTTTTATCGGTAAAGGTTCCGGAGCCTAAATTCTCCAGCCAAACCAAAGACAAGTTGGTGTCTAGTGAGGTTCGCGGCCCGGTAGAGGAAATTGTGGCCGAGGCTTTAAGCGCTTATCT
The DNA here is from genome assembly GCA_044348585.1 of Flavipsychrobacter sp. Taxonomy (GTDB): domain Bacteria; phylum Bacteroidota; class Bacteroidia; order Chitinophagales; family Chitinophagaceae; genus Nemorincola. The sequence continues at coordinate 3,054 of JBIKSN010000382.1, read as the reverse complement.
TCAAGAGCGCCCTGCGGACGCTAAGATTTTGTGTGGCAAGATAGTTGATGCAGCCCGCGCGCGCGAGGCTGCCCGCAAGGCGCGCGACATGACTCGCCGCAAGGGCGTGCTTGATGGTTTGGGCCTGCCAGGTAAGTTGGCTGATTGCCAAGAAAAAAATCCAGAAAAATCCGAATTGTTTATTGTTGAGGGCGATTCAGCGGGCGGCTCCGCAAAGCAGGGGCGCGACCGCCGGTTTCAGGCAATCCTTCCCTTAAAAGGAAAGATTTTGAACGTCGAAAAAGCGCGCTTTGACAAGATGCTTGCAAGCCAAGAGGTGGTCACCTTAATCACGGTGCTCGGCACTGGTATTGGTATTGAAGAGTACAAGGCGGATAAGTTGCGTTATCACCGCATCATCATCATGACCGATGCGGACGTTGATGGTAGCCACATTCGCACTTTGTTGTTGACTTTCTTTTATCGCCAAATGCCCGAGCTGATTGAGCGCGGCCACATTTATATTGCTCAGCCCCCACTGTACAAGGTGAATGAGCAGTACATCAAAGACGATTCCGAATTAAATCAACTGTTGTTAAAGATTGCTTTGGAGTCTGCGTCCATACAAACTCCGAGCGGCGAGCTAATACAGGGATCAGCTTTGGATGAGTTGGCCCGAAATTATCAGGTTATACAAGCGGTTGTAGATCGCCTGTCGCGAACCATGGATGAAGACGCTTTGCGGGCGATTGCTGCTGGTGTTCCACTTAACCTTGATACTGAGGCGGCCGCCCAAGAGTCTGCAGAACGATTGCGTGTGGCCCTCAAAGAAAGTTTAGATTCCCTCGCGCTTGCGCCCGAAGTAATTGTGCAAAAAGAAGACCGGACCGAGCGTTTCCGCCTCCTCTTGTCGCGCCGCATCCACGGAAACCTAAAGTTGTCAGCTATTAGTTCAGACTTCACCCATGGTGACGATTACCAGAGTCTAACTTCTGCGGCTCGCGCCCTCAGCGGAAAAGTCTTGCCCGGGTCCCGCGTTCGCCGCGGCGATCCCGAAAAGTCACAGAAGGAGCAGGTGGTTGCCGATTTCCGTGCGGCCTTTGCATGGCTGTTGTCCGAGGCTGAGCGGGTTGTAAGTCGTCAGCGTTATAAGGGTTTGGGTGAAATGAACCCCCAGCAGCTGTGGGAGACCACTATGGATACCACAACCCGCACCTTATTACGCGTTCAAATTGAAGATGCGATCGTGGCCGATCAGGTGTTCACCACCTTAATGGGTGATGAGGTTGATCCGCGGCGCGCCTTTATCGAAAAGAATGCATTGATTGCGCGCAATCTTGATGTGTGATGAATGAAGAAAAGTAAGCTGAAGCTGCCCAAGGTGAATCGTTCTGCTATTGTGGTGCGCTCTTCCCCAATTCATGGCAAGGGAGTATTTGCAAAAGTTGCCATCAAAAAAGGTACCGCCCTAATTGAGTACGAGGGTGAGCGCATTAGTTGGAAAGAGGCTGAGCGTCGCCATCCACACAATCCAGATGAGCCAAATCACACCTTCTACTTTTCCTTGGAGAGTGGCCGCGTGATTGATGCTAATTGCGACGGTAATGCGGCCCGCTGGATCAACCACTCATGCAAACCAAACTGCGAAGCACAAGAAGGTTCTTATGAAGACATCCCGCGCGTGTTTATTTTTGCTAAGCGTGACCTAGAGCCCGGAGAAGAATTGTTTTATGACTATTCTCTTGACGTCGAAGGTCGCGTTACAAAACAAATGAAAAAAGATTACGAATGCCGTTGTGGTGCTAAGCGTTGCAGAGGCACCATGCTTGCCAAGCGTGACAAGTAAGTCGGCGGCATTATGTTTGTGTCCATTCAAGAATTAGAGGCGGCGATTAATTATTGGCGCAATCAATCTCCCGCATCGGGCGATGCTTTGCAGTTGTGTGCCGAAGCCTCTGCCTTGGCAAAGCCGTATGCGATGATGATTGTTCAGGGGTCGGCCCGCATCCCTCTGGATGCCCTCGATGAAACTGCGCGCAGCGCATTGAAAGTATTTCTTGCGCGGTAGTGTGGTTCTGCCTTGTTTGCTAAAGCGTGCAGGATGTTGCCTTGCTTGAAACGGCCATTGAATTTTCTTTGTACTTGTGGCCCCTACTCTTGGCGGCCTCTTTTTTTGCTGGCTTAGTCGATGCGGTCGCAGGCGGTGGTGGCCTCATTCAAGTGCCCGCTCTTTTTGCTGCTTATCCTGAAGCCCAGCCAGCCACTTTGCTGGGCACCAATAAGGTGTCGGCCATTGGCGGCACCATTAATGCAGCCCGCAAATACTTGCGTTATGTCCGTTTGCCCTGGGCGCTGATTGTTCCGGCGATTATTGCGGGCTTTGTTGGCGGCCTTTTCGGCGCTGGTGCGGTTAGTGTTTTTCCTGCCGAGCCGCTGCGCAAAGCCCTTCCTTTTTTATTGTTTTTTCTACTGATCTATACAATTTTTCAACCATCTCTTGGTCAGGATCACCGGCCCGGGGCGCATAGCCGTTTATTGCAGCTGAAGGGGGTTGGTTTGGGTTTGGTGGTCGGTTTCTACGATGGGTTTTTTGGGCCCGGTACTGGAAGCTTCCTATTGTTTGGTTTTGTGCGCTTTTTTCACTTTGATTTTCTGCATGCGTCTGCCGCCACAAAGCTGGTTAATGTGTCGACAAATTTGGCATCGATTGTTTTGTTGGGCGGCTTGGGCAAAATAAGCTGGACCCTTGGTTTTGCAATGATGATTGCAAATATCGCCGGCAGTCAGTTCGGCAGCCGCCTTGCAATCAAGCATGGTAGCGGATTTGTGCGGAAAGCTTTCCTCATTTTTGTTTCCGCCTTAATCTTAAAGTCAGCCTGGGATGCTTATTTTTCCTAATTAAATCAATGAATTAGGACTATATTCCTATAAATTGGCGCGCCCTTGTTTCACGTGAAACAAGCCAAAATGATATGATCAGTGCCCTTATTGAGGCAAACCATGCGGTACTCTAAAAAATTCGATGTGATTGTGATTGGCGGCGGACATGCTGGCACCGAGGCGGCGCTGGCTTCT
>JBIKSN010000310.1:0-3333 GCA_044348585.1 Flavipsychrobacter sp. | reverse complement strand
CCATGCTGGCAGAGAACTGTTATCATATTATCGGACACCTTACCGAGAGTTACCTGTCCGAGAGCCGCCTCACAAATCCCGTCACATTCAAAGAGGTAGAAGCATTGCACAAACTCACCATCACAGCAAAAAAATTGCAGAACCGTTGCACTCTCAACGAGAACATGGAACTCTTTGGCTACTTCATGGAGATGGTATCTCAGCGCAACCCCGAATTGGCCCGCACCATACATCCATATATAGATGAATTTATATCAGCACGTGCTTCTGTCTACACCCAACACATCCAGCCCGATACATTCAACTCAATGGGAAGGATGCCAGTCCCCGAAGAAAATGACGAAGAGAAAAGACTCGACCGTCAGGAAGAATACCTCAGCGACCCCGATGTGATCGAAGCTTATAAACGATGCGGCATCCCGCACCCATACGACGAGCAACCGGAGCAACAGATTGTAAATGAAGAAAATACCGCTGATGTGCCGCAACACGAACCCGCTACTGCCATACCGCTTCCTTCCCACCCCGATACCCAAGTGGGAAGAAGTGCGCAGTTTTTGGGAAGCAAAATGCAGCCTGCTTCCCACATAGCCATTGATTATCAACAGCAGTTACCCCAAAACGCGCAAATAAAAATTCCTGCGCAACCCGCAGCCCCTTCTGAAAAAAGACGGGTAAGCAACTGGAGAGAATTGAAGATCACGCCACCACCTCCGCAGGGGTGACGCGAACGGAGTCCGTGCCAAGCTTGGAAGCAAAAAAGAAGAATGAGCGATGGGCTCATTCTTCAGTCAATTTTTTATTGTAATTATTTCATTAAAACGGTATCGTTTTAATGAGTTCAATTCAAATAGTTATTATTTGTCTGGCTCCATTTCAAACTTGCCACCGTCAACTGACTTGAAAACTAAGCGTTTTGTCGTGTTATCACGGTTAATTGTGCCTTTCTTGCCATCAAGATTTACGTCGAACGCCTTCGTTTTCTCATTCCATGTCATCTTCCATTTCTGTTTCGGATCCTTTGTTCGAACCAATGTATACTCGTTCGATTTTTCACTGACAGTGAGATAACTTATCAATCCATCCTGCGGCTTGGGGTAAAGTTTCCATTTGCCGATACAACCTTTGTCTTGAGCCTGTAAAACACTTGTCAGTGTAAGAAGGCCGAACGCTAATAATAGTTCCTTTTTCATAAAATTGGTTTTTATCTTAGTAAATTTATCACACATTTTAATTTCTTTAGCTACTTGTATAAGTGGTGTTCGGCCGGGCAAACTCACATCAAATATTTATATCCACATCCTGGCGTCGACTCCGTTTTGTCTGAATTTATATTTTAATCTATTTTCGAATTGATAAAATGTAAAAGACGTGAAGAACCTACTTATCCTATTTTTCGTTCTGCTGATGGTTTCCTGCCGTAAGGCTGATAAAGCAGCTGCCCCAACGCCAGTACAGTCCACCACAACCAGCAATGCACCACAGGATATCGTTTCCGCAAAGATTAACGATCGCCAATGGAAGTCGGCAGCAAAAAGCACCGCCGCCCCCGAGGCGTATCTGGCAGCAATGAACGCCGGTAAATTACAGATCAAGACCTTCGGCAGCTTTACTGATTCCGCCGGTGTCATCACTCAGGATCAGTTGGGAATATATATAGATGGTGTTACAGATACGGGAACGTACACGTTAAGTTTTACTAACTACATCGTCTACAACCAATTGTCAGATACGCCACAGTATTTTTCTTCGCAGAGTGCCAACATCGGTTTTGTAAGGATCACCAACTTAACCGACACCACTATATCAGGCACCTTCGAGTGCCGGGTTGACAATACATCTGGTTCAGGATCAGTTCAGGTAAAGGACGGCTCTTTTTCAAATGTCCGTTTTCAATAATTCCTTATCTCATATCGCCTTTTCGTTCATTTAGGCAGGTTCACCCCTGCCGGCAACAATTATCGCCTTGGCGTGTGGCGAATGTCATCATTTCCTTTTTTTTCGTAGGTTTGTAGGTAGTACTTTATTTTTTAACAATAAGCAGGTGCTTTTTTTCTGTGGGTTTGGTTCAACGTACGTTGGTGATCAGTATATAATAATAAGATGGTGTCGCACTCAGAAGTGGGCGCTATCTGCGGGAAAAGAAAAAATGCGGCTGCTCTATATAAACTATTTTAAATGGGATGTGGCAATTGCGGGTCCGGAGCCAGTGGCAAACCGGGCGGCTGCAAAGGTAATGGCGGGTGCAGCACAGGTGGCTGCAACCGACTGAATGTGTACGACTGGCTCAATGCCATTCCGCTGCACGATGGGGCTAAACCTTACTCAATAATAGAGGTGTCTTTCAACAAAGGCAGCCGTAAAGAGTTCTTCAGGAACAATACCAATTACATACTTGAAAAGAACGACTGGATAACCGTGGAAGGTACCGGCGGTGTGGACATGGGCCAGGTGAGTATCACCGGAGAGTTGGTGAAACTGCAGCTGAAAAAGTATGGGGTAAAGGAGAACGATGTGACCAAGCGCGTGTTGCATCCGTCCACCGACGACGAACTTGAGGTACTGCGCAAGCACAAAGACCGCGAGCCGGAAATACTCACACGTTCACGGGCTATATCCAAGAGCCTGAACCTGGACATGAAGCTGTGCGAAGTAGAGGTGCAGGCCGATGGTAAGAAGGCAACCTTCTTCTACACCGCCGACCAGCGTGTAGACTTCAGGGAACTCATCCGTGTGTTCGCTACCGACTTTAAAGTGAAGGTAGAGATGCGTCAGATAGGTGCACGTCAGGAAAGCGGCAAAGTGGGTGGTATAGGCTCGTGCGGCAGGGAGTTGTGCTGCAGTACATGGCTCACCGATTTCAAATCGGTAAACACCACTGCGGCCCGTTACCAGAATCTCTCTATCAATCAGACCAAATTATCCGGTCAGTGCGGCAGGCTTAAATGCTGTCTCAACTACGAGCTGGATACCTATATGGATGCCCTTTCGGTATTCCCCGACCATGCCGAAAATCTGGAGACAGTGACCGGCATAGCACACCTGCAGAAGCGCGACATCTTCAAAAACCTGATGTGGTACAGCTTCCATGGCAATAACAAACAATACCCGCTTTCTATAACAAGGGTAAAAGAGATACTGGCGCTGAATAAGCAGGGCACCAAGGTAGACGAACTGCAACCGGTGGAACTGGAAGTGCGCGACGCCCGCGGCAGCATAAAGGCCGATATGGGCTTTGTGAACGACGTAGGCCAGATAACACTGCGCGCCCTCGAAAAGAACAACAAGAAAAAGAAGAAGAAGAGCGGATCGGGAGGAAAAGGAACACAGGGA
>JBIKSN010000065.1:0-13484 GCA_044348585.1 Flavipsychrobacter sp. | reverse complement strand
GATTGATAGTTGCAGAACAGGTTTACCGGTCGTTCAGTATATTGAATAACTCACCCTACCACCATGTGTAGTTAAATTGTATCACCCTATGAAGAATGAAGAAACCGTAGGCCTGACCTTTGATAAACTAGATCTGAAAGCCCGTGGATTGGCTTCTGAATACGATGGATGCAGTTTTGTTTCCTGCGATCTGTCGGGTATGTCGCTTGCACGGGTCCGTTTTATAGACTGCAGCTTCACCGGTTGCAATCTCTCCCTGGCCAACCTCAACGGCACTGCCTTTCAGGACGTTGTGTTCGACAATTGCAAAATGTTGGGTATGCGTTTTGACCTTTGCAGTGATTTTGCACTGAAGGTCTTGTTCAGGAATTGCGTATTGGATAACTCATCATTTTTCAGGTGCAAATTGAAGAATACCCGGTTTGAGAATTGCCGTATGCACGAGGTCGATCTCACCGAAGCAAACTTGCAGGGAAGCGTTTTTGTGGCTTGCGATCTTTTGGGGGCAACAACAGACCACACCGACCTTGAGGGTGCCGACCTGACCACTGCCTTCAATTATTCGATAGATCCGGAGCGTAACAGGTTAAGGAAAGCGCGCTTCTCGCTTGCCGGTATCCCGGGCTTATTGCATAAGTATGGGATTGAAGTAGAGTGATCGTGTTGGTGTCGTTGTGTTAACATTGAGTGTGCATTCATTTTACATTAGCGTAAAAATGCCGTAATGAACCACTAACGATTAGGCAATGTTAGACGAATAGTTTTGTCGCAAATCCATAAAGAAGTGCGTATGAAACTAAAACTCAACACGATCTTAGCTGCTCTTGCAGCCGGGTTGCTGCTACCCGCCGATGGTCTGCACGCGCAGATCTCCATTTTGCAGGACTACAAAAATTACACTTCCGCCCCGATAGGTACGTTTCAGGGTATCAATTTCAGGGAAGGAGGTTTTTCAGGAGCTTATTATGTGCCCAAAACGAACGGCAAGGAGTTTTGGGTCTGCTCTGACAGGGGTGTAAATGTCGATGCGGCAAATGCGAATCCATCAGGTTGTGCTCCAACTTATGACAAGGTCTACTCTTTTCCGTCTTATGCGCCAAAGATACACCGTGTACGCCTGAACGGAGATTCAGTACAGATCATTCAGACGATCTCGATAAAACGCCCGGGCGGAACCACTGCTACCGGTATCATTAACCCGACCGGCTTCGGTAGTACCGCGACTGAAGTTCCAAGCACGGATACAGTGCAGAACTGTCTGAACTTCGCAGCAAAAACCACATCAAAGGATGTATGGGGTATTGACTGTGAGGGTATCGTGGTTGATGCTGCCGGTAATTTCTGGCTGTGCGAAGAGGGTGGCCCTACCATCTGGAAGCTGGATCAGAACGGTGTTGTACAGAAGCGTTATACTCCGTACGCCGGTCAGGTGGGTGCACAGTCTATAGATGTACAGATCGATACCTGTTTCAAATACAGGAAGAACAACCGTGGGTTCGAGGGTATCACTATTGCGCCTAACGGCAAGATATATGCCATGATACAAAGCCCGTTGCTCTACCCAACCAAGACTGTGGGTGAGAACAGCCGAGTACACAGGATACTGGAAATAGATCCGGTGACGAACGCAACAAGGATGTTCGTATATCTTAATGACGGTATCATCGGTGCTTCCGGTTCAAACCAGATACGCCTGCGCGACTGGAAGATAGGCGACATGGCAGCAATAAACGACACCACATTCCTGGTTATCGAAGCTGCTTTGAGGGGTACTACCAACGTTAAAAGGGTGTATAAGATCAATATCAGCGCTGCTTCAGTAGTTACTTCTGCGCTTTATGGTGGCTCTACACTGGAGGCATTGGTGGATTCTGCAGGGCTTGCTGCAAACGGGGTAGTGCCGGTTAGAAAGAGTCTTTTCATGGATATTAACGGTATTGGCTGGGATCCTGCTCTGGACAAACCCGAGTGTTTGGCTATCATTAACGATAGTACGATAGTGATAGGCAACGACAACGATTACGGTCAGTACTCACCATTGGAGAATGGTATTGCAACCGCTACATCTAATCTTTGTCATATGATCAGCTATAGGTTGCAGGGAGCCAGCAAGCTTTCGTCTCTCGTGGCGCCGTCTATTGCAATGTCAATGGGTATAACAGGACCTTCTACAGCAGGAACCCCATACCTCGTTCCGGGCGCACCAGGTGTGTCTTTGACTTCAATGCTGACAGTGGGTGAGGCTGTTGGCGGTTATAGATTATCCGGACTGGTTGATGGTACCGGTGCATTTGACAATGGCGACGGAACATTCACAGTCGTTGTGAATCATGAGATAGGCAACACGTCCGGTATTGCCAGGGCTCATGGACAGATAGGTACCTTTGTTTCTAAATGGATAGTGCGGAAATCGGACCTGGCTGTGCTGAGTGGTTCGGATCTGATACAGAACGTCAATTTGTGGAACCCTATCACTTCCAGCTACATTACTTACAATTCGGCATTCCCGTCCAGCCTTGCTGCGATGAGTCGCTTTTGCTCTGCAGATCTTCCGGAAGTTTCAGCGTTTTATAATGCTGCAACCGGCAAGGGTACTATGGAGCGTATTTTTATGAACGGTGAAGAAACCGGTTCTGAGGGTAGGGCATTTGCTCACATCATTACCGGTGCTGCGGCGGGCACGAGCTATGAATTGCCTCGCCTGGGTAAATTCTCATGGGAGAATTCCGTTGCGAGCCCATTGCCAAGTGATACTACTGTTGTAATCGGCACAGACGATGCGACACCCGGTCAGGTTTATGTATACGTAGGAACTAAATCAAGTATCGGTACCGACGTTGAAAAAGCAGGGCTTACGAATGGTCGCCTTTATGGTGTTGCTGTAAGCGGAATGACGGCAGAGTCTAGTTCTTCTGTTCCTTCAGCAGGAACGAGCTTTGCACTGGCTGATCTCGGTAACGTACAGAACATGACGGGCATAGCGATCAATAATGCCAGCAATACGGCTGGTGTTACCAACTTCCTGCGTCCTGAAGATTGTGCTTGGGATCCGAAGAATCCGAATGACTTCTACTTTGTTACAACCAACTCCTTCTCTGCTCCGAGTCGTTTGTGGCGCATGAGGTTTACAGACGCACGTAAACCACAACTTGGTGGTAACATTACAGCTATTCTCAACGGAACTGAAGGTCACAGAATGCTTGACAACATGACCATAGACAACTACGGTCACATAATCATGCAGGAAGACGTGGGTAATAACGCGCATTTAGGCAAAACATGGCAGTATAATATTGCTACAGGTACTCTGAAGATGATCGCATCTCATGATTCGACCCGATTCCTGGCAGGCGGTTACAGATATCTTACACAGGATGAAGAAGCGTCAGGAGTGATCGATATGGAGAAGATACTCGGTCCGGGTCATTTCTTCATTGTTGATCAGGCACATTACCCTATTGGTGGGGAATTAGTTGAAGGTGGTCAGATGTTGATGATGTTCAATCCTGATACATACAACGCAGCACCGGAAGCAGAACTTACGGGAAGTGGTGTTGTGATCGCTGATGGCGACAATACTCCATCTACGACCGACAATACTCATTTCGGTAACGTTTACACAGGAGCTAACACAACAAAGGCTTTTGTGATCAACAATACCGGTGCAGGTGCATTGACTGTGAATACACTTGCGATAACGGGTACTAATAGCGCAGATTTCGCGCTCGTAGGCGCTCCAACTACCCCTTTCACCGTAGCAGCGGGTGGTACTCAAACCATAAATATTCGTTTTACACCATCAGCAGCAGGTACACGTGCAGCGTCACTTGACATTGCTAACAGCGATGTTACTGAGGCAATGTACAATGTATCTATCGCCGGTGTGGGCGTAGATTCACCGGAGGTAAACGTTTCCGGAGCAGGTACTGCAATTATAGATGGAGATATGACACCTGTTGTTTCAGATAACACTGATTTTGGTACCGTAATCGTGGGTAATAGTATTGCCAATACATTTGTTATTACAAACAGTGGTTATGGTAATCTTGTAGTTTCCGGTGTAAATTTCACTGGTTCAGCTGCGTCTAACTTCTCGTTGACGGGTGCGCCAGCATTCCCGCTGACGATAGCAGCCGGTAATAGCTACACGCTTACTGCAGCGTTTACTCCATCAACAGGTGGTGTTCGTAACGCAACCATGAATCTGTTGACCAATGATGCTGACGAAGCAACATTTGATTTTGCAGTTCGTGGCACCGGACAATATCTTCCGGAGATCAATGTGAAGGGTAATGGTATATCTATCATAGATGGTGACGTTACAGCGGGTACGGCTAACAACACAGACTTCGGTACTGTAAACACAGGATCGAGCAGCACACGCAATTTTGTGGTGCAGAACACCGGGCTGGGTACATTAACAGTAACCGGTATGTCATTCACGGGTAGTTCATCGGCTGAGTTTACGATAGTGAGTGGTCCGTCCTTCCCACTTTCACTTGCACCTGGCGATACTCAAATTGTTACGGTTAGATTTTCACCATCGGCAGGGGGTACAAGACCGGCTACATTCAACATCTCTAACAATGATGTAGATGAAAATCCATACAATTTTGCTATCCAAGGTTCAGGTGTTGCAATGCCTGAGATCAACGTAAAAGGAAACGGTGTGAATATTGCTGACGGAGATGTGACTGCAGGTACAAGCAATAATACCGACTTCGGTAGTCTGAACCTTGGCACAAATGCGATCAAAACGTTTGTCATCCAGAATAAGGGTGTTGGTCCTTTGAATGTTACATCTATTGCTTTTGCAGGTGCTGCAGAGTTCACGGTTGTAGTGGCTCCTACAATCCCTATGTCAATTGCGCCTAATGATTCGGTAACCGTTTCGGTACAGTTTGCAGCAACAACTGTAGGTACCCGCACTGCTGTGATGAATATATACAGCAACGATGCCGATGAAGCTACTTACAACTTCCTGTTGCAAGGCACTACATTGGGTGTTCCTGAGATCAATGTGAAAGGAAATGGCGTGGATATTGCTGATGGTGATGCAACGCCTGGCGCTGCTAACTTCACCGATTTTGGCCCGGTAAATCTTGATAATTATATTCAGAAGTCTTTCCTTATTGAGAATAAGGGACTTGGAATATTGAATGTATCAGACATCAATTTTACAGGTACAAACGCCGCTGATTTTACATTGTATGGTGCACCTTCGTTCCCGGTAAGTGTTGCAGCCGGCGGTAGCCAGTCATTTGTGATCCAGTTCAAGCCATCAGGTGCTGGTATTCGCATGGGTAAGGTTGCCATCGTCAATACGGACAATGATGAGGCGAATTACGACTTTACTGTTGCTGGTACTGGTATTGCTACGACCGGTATCGGTGATCTTGCTTCGGCTACGTCTTTGAAGGTGTTTCCAAATCCGGCCGGTAATTCGGCTATGATTGCACTTTCTTTGCGCGAGAAGGCGATCATCTCGGTGTCGGTTACAGACATAAGTGGACGCGTAGTTGCCCCAGCTTTTGAGAGGACTTTGAATGCTGGTGAGCAAACAATGGAGTTGAATACAGCGGAGCTAAACGATGGTATTTACTTCCTTAGGATAACTGATGGAACAACTTCATCAAATGTGAAGCTCGTTATCATGCATTAATTTGGTTGCGTTTTTGTGAGTAAAACGGTCGCCCTATTTGGGCGACCGTTTTTTTATGTCATGTTTGGATATGTTTATTGTCTGAGTCTGTCAAATTTTTCTGTATTGGAATGTTCGGAGAAATATGCGCGTGTTTTTTCTGACAATCTGTCACCGCGCGATGGATTGGAATATAAGTTGCTAAATGTATTACAAAATAAAAATCCAAAATATATGCAAGAGAAAGGCAGTATTTCCATCCATACCGAGAACATTTTTCCGATCATCAAGAAGTTCCTCTATTCTGATAATGAGATCTTCCTGCGTGAGCTTGTTTCTAACGCGGTCGATGCGGTTCAGAAGGTGAAGCGTTTATCGTCCCTGGGGCAGTACCAGGGCGAACTCGGGGCACCCCGTGTTGAGGTTGCGTTCGATAAAGATGCCCGCACCATCACCATATCAGACAATGGTATCGGTATGACGGCTGATGAGATAAAGAAGTATATTAACCAGATCGCTTTTTCAGGTGCCGAGGAGTTCGTAGAGAAGTTTAAAGACGCAAAAGACGCTAATGAGTTGATAGGTAAATTTGGTCTCGGTTTCTACTCTGCCTTTATGGTAGCTGATCAGGTAGAAATCCAGACGCTTAGCTATCAGGATGGTTCGGTGCCTGCCCGTTGGATCTGCGACGGCAGCACTGAGTTTGAAATTTCAGAGGGCAACAGGTCTACGAGGGGTACAGATATCATCCTTCATGTAAATGCTGATTCGGACGAATTCCTGGATGAGCACCGGTTGCAGACCATTCTTGATAAATATTGTCGCTTCTTGCCTGTGCCTATCAAGTTTGGTACAAAGAAGGAGTACGATTATGAGGATACGACCGAAGAGACTGAGGAGAGCGCTGACAAGAAGCCCAAAGAGATCGAGGTAGATAACATCATCAATGATACTACGCCAATATGGACCAAGGCTCCTGCAGACCTGACCGATGAGGACTATCTGAAGTTTTACAGAGAGTTGTACCCTATGAGCGAGGAGCCGTTGTTCTGGATACATCTCAATGTCGACTATCCGTTCACCCTTACCGGTGTGCTGTACTTCCCTAAAGTGAAGAACGATTTTGAGTTCCAGCGCAACAAGATCAAACTCTTCTCACGTCAAGTGTTCATTACCGATGAGGTAAAAGATATTGTTCCGGACTTCCTGATGCTGTTGCATGGTGTTATCGACTCGCCGGATATTCCGCTCAACGTTTCGCGTAGCTTCCTGCAGGCCGATGGTAATGTGAAGAAGATCAACAGCCACATAAGCAAAAAGGTGGCAGACAAGCTTGCTGAGTTGTTTAAAGCCGACCGTAAGAGTTATGAAAGCAAGTGGGCTGACATTGGGTTGTTCGTGAAGTATGGTATGATCAGCGAAGACAAATTCTACGACAGAGCAAAGGATTTTGTTTTGTTGTCTAACACGAAGAACGAACACTTCACTTTTTCCGAATATCAGGAAAAGACAGAGCTGCTCCAAAAGGACAAGAATGGTAACCTGGTGTATCTGTATACTATTGATCCTGCCAAGCAGGATTCGTTTATACAGAGTGCCAACCGCAAGGGCTATGACGTACTGTTGATGAATTCTCCGATCGATACGCACTTCATTCATACACTGGAGCGGAAACTGGAGAATATCAGTATGAAGCGTGTTGATTCGGATGTGGTGGAGAAACTTATCGAAAAGGAGGAGAAGATCGAGTCTATACTGAACGAGGAGCAAACGAACAGTGTAAAGACCATTTTTGAGCAGGCGATAAACAAGCCGAACATGACCGTGAAAGTGGAAGCGCTTGGCCCCGATGAACTGCCTGTGACCGTTACAATGGATGAGTTTATGCGCAGAATGAAAGATATGTCGGCTTTGGGTGGCGGTATGAGCTTCTACGGTTCAATTCCGGATAGCTACAATGTCAGCGTCAACAGTAACCACAAGGTAATCAGCAAGATATTGGCAGCCGGTGGCGAAGATCAGGGCTGGTTGGCCAAGCAGGCGTTCGACCTTGCTATGCTTTCTCAGGGCATGCTGACAGGAGCAGACCTCACCGAGTTTGTGAATAGGAGCGTAAGCCTTATCTGATGATTGAGCATGAGGTATTTAACTGTTTAGAAACACTATTTTATATCAAATACGGGGGTTGTGCAGTTGCATTTATCCCCGTATCTTGCACATATTGAGGCTATATTAAAGCCATGTTTTTATGAAGATCGTTCCGGGAGAGATCAAAACTGCCTTGTTGCATAGCTATCTGCTTAGTTCAATAGCACCAAGACCCATTTGTTTTGCCAGCACTATTGATAGGGACGGCAGGCCAAATCTGTCTCCTTTCAGCTTCTTTAACGTGTTCGGTTCAAAGCCACCCATTGTTATCTTTTCTCCTGCCCGCCGGGTGAGAGATAATACTATTAAGCATACATTGGAGAACGCTTATGCTACTAATGAAGTAGTTATAAATTTAGTGAACTACAACATAGTACAGCAGATGAGTCTGGCCAGTTGCGAGTTTCCGAAGGGGGTGAGCGAGTTTGAGAAAGCGGGATTTACTCCTGTTCCATCCGAGATGGTGGGACCATTCAGGGTTAAGGAGTCTCCGGTGCAGCTGGAATGTAAAGTGTTGAAAATAGTAGAAACAGGCGAAGAAGGTGGAGCCGGTAATCTGGTGATATGTGAGGTGTTGTGTATGCATATTGACGATGCAATTCTTGACGCAGACGGAAAGATCGATCCGAATAAGATAGATCTGGTGGCGCGTATGGGTGGCGATTATTATTGCAGGGCCTCGGGTAGTGCTTTGTTTGAAGTGCCCAAACCCAACATTGCTGTGGGCGTGGGTATCGATGCCTTGCCTGAAGCAGTGAGGAATAGTAAGATACTTAGCGGAAACCATTTGGGTATTCTCGGAAACAGCACTGCTATTCCTGCTATTGATCCGGCAAACCACGACAAGCGAATCAAGGGCATAATCGAAATGTATAAGAGCGACCCGGCTAGTATGCTGGAAGCACTGCACAGGTATGCTAAGGTGTCTATAGATGCCGGAGAAATTGACAAAGCATGGCAGGCATTGCTGGCTGTTTAGAGATATAAAGTAAAAAAGTATGTATAGGATAGGCCAGGGAATAGACTTTCATAAGTTGGTAGAAGGACGTGAGTTTTGGTTAGGTGGGATTCACATTCCCCACCACAAAGGAGCGTTGGGGCATTCTGATGCCGATGTGTTGTTGCACGCTATCTGTGATGCATTGTTGGGCGCACTGAGCCTGGGCGACATCGGCCAACATTTCCCCGATACTGATCCCACATACAAAGGCATTGATTCCAAGGTTCTGCTCAAACGATCGTACCAGTTGGTGCAGGACAAAGGGTATAAGCTGGTGAATATAGACAGTACTATTCTGCTGCAGGCACCAAAGATCCGCAAGTATGTGGATGACATGCGGCATACGATTGCCGGTATTCTGGATATTTCTCCGGATGATGTTTCCATTAAAGCGACAACTACTGAGCAGCTCAGTTTTATTGGAAGAGAGGAGGGGATTGTGGCAACCGCCAACATTCTGTTGCAGAAGGCTTAACCGTGTTACTAATGGCTCAGAGCTATTATGTCGGTACCTTCTATGATGCGTTTGCTGTATCCGTTCTTTGCCGCGTTTATCATAGCCAGACCTAATTCCTTCATGGTGCAGAATGCCTTGGGATAAACCGCCCGACCGATCGGGAACAGCCAGTTGACGTACTTATAAAAGCTGTGTGTTTTTGTCAGACCTTGAGTAGGCTTTATGAAACCGGGACGGAAAGCAAAAGTCTCGCGGAACGGCAATCTCGCCAGATCATTTTCTGTTTTTCCTTTTACCCGTGCCCAGCCACTTCTGCCTGATTCAGTTTCGTCGGTGCCTGCGCCCGAAACGTAGCAGAACGTCATATCAGTATTTACACGGCTTAGTATGCCGGCTACATGTAAGGTAAGTGTATAAGTTGCCTTGTAATAGTCATCTGCATTCATTCCCACTGATGATACGCCCAAACAAAAGAAACAGGCATCGTAGCCTTTCAGTTGGTCCTCGATTGGTTCTATGTTGTAGAAATCAGAGTGGATGATCTCTTTCAATTTTGGGTGGTAGAGGCCAAGCGGACGACGATTTATGATCAACACCTCAGCAACATCTGCGCTGTTCAGACATTCGTGTAACACGCCTTCACCCACCATTCCGGTCGTTCCTGTGATGATAACCCTGATATTCTGTCTATTCATGGCAGGAAAGTGATGGGTTTGTATGTTGTCTATTTCACGATGCGGACTTGTTCGTACCCGAACATCCTTCTCAGCGAATCTTTAACATGTGCAGTGTCTATTACCCTGCAGTTGATCTTAGTTATCACGTTGAAATTGGTAGAGTCCTGTTGTACCATTTCCACTTTGTTGCCATTAAGCGTCAGATTGTTTACACGTTTTTCAGCACGCTCGCGAGTATGGTAATTGCCGATAATGATGCGGAAATCACTTGTTGTGGTCGAATCAACAGGCATAGCAACTGCTCCACTGTCAACGGTGTCTGTTACAGGTACCGCCAGAGTATCTGGCAGAACAACCGGAGGTTGTTGCAAAGGTGTATCTACAACAGGAGGAGTTGTGTTTTCAGTTTCCGTACTTTTTGTGTAGTCGTAAATGAAGTAAGCCGCACCTCCCAGGATCAGCAATAGCACCACGACAATGATCACCATATTCCAGTTGATCGAGTCTGCTTTTGCTGGTGGCGGATAGGATGGTTTATGAGCCAGTTTGCTGTTCTGCTCATCGAGTTGTTTGCTGTTCTTGATGGTAGGCAAAGTGGCCGGCGTGTACTTGAAATGAACATCGGTAATGAATTTCACCTTGCCCCCATCTTCAATAAACTTACCTATATTGGGTATTACAACCTCCTGTCCGTCGGCAATATCCTTTCGCACCTGAATGCTGAATTCCCTCAGCGTGTTCGCTGCTTTGGAAATACTAACCTGCTCGTTTGTAGCAATGAAATTAGCAAGATTATCGTCTATGGAACCTCCGGGTGTAACATGTACTTCATAAGACGGTGGCGTAAGTACCGATCCATCGTGAGTTGAGCGTACCTTCTTCAATTCCATGTTGCCGATACCGTGTACGTAACAGTATTGGTTTTTCAGCAGATATAATCCTATGTACTTTGCTATGTCCATTTACCCGATGAAAGTAGTATTTTTCTTTAGAATTTCAATCGCAAGCCGCCGTAAACATTGAAGCCATATACCTGATAGCCCATCCAGCGCTGGTATTTGCTGTTCAAAATATTGTTGAACTGAACAAAGGCAGATAAGCGAGGGATAAGTTTGTATTCGCCGCCTAAGCCCATGTCTGCAATGGTTTTCAGATCGATCGTGTTGCCAGCTACGTCTCTTGCTTTAATGCCGCCCATGACCATACCATAGAATGAAACGTCGAGTTTCCGCGTAACTGCCATTTGGAAGTCGCCCTTGATGTTAACTGACGGAGTATGCCACACTTTGGTGTCGGTACTGCTATAGAAATAGTACCATTCGCCGGTAAGACCCGCCGACCATTTGTTGGCATCCTGATAACGGGCTGATGCCTGTGCAGATACAGCCTTAACGTTCTGGTACAATGCGTAGAATGTACGGTTATCTCCGGTGTCGTTTAAGAAAGTAGGCAGATCGAAATAGTTCCACCAGCTGCCGCGGGCAGAATAACTGAAGTGGTTGCCAAGGCTTCCCTGAACCGCAGCGAAGATCTCATCGCGTTTGGTCTGAACAACACGATAGGAGCTCACCATAAAAGGGTTCTCCATGGTCATCTGTTCATAGGTATTTTGCCTGAGGTCTGCCTTGTAGCCAATGCTGAGGCGGAAAAGGTAATCGCGCATGGTGAAGGCCACTTCCGCATCGGGGAGGAAGTAGGTGCTGCCACCTTTGCCGTAAGCGAAACCGGCCAATGCGTGCGCGCTGTAGTATTCGTTGAACTGCATGCCCACACCCGGTGCTGCCAAAACATAGTTGTTGGCTATTGTCGTGCCGGCTGCATTATAGCTGGCAATAGCACCCGCAACATTTGCCCTCAGATCTAGTGACTTATTCAGTTTGTAGACCACGGGGGCGAGAAAGCTTGCGCTAATTTCAGAGGTGTTGAACTTCGCTCCGTAATAAGTTGCCTTGATACTGGGTTGGTAATCAATGCGGGAAGATGTGTCTTTACGGTTGATCATATCTCCCGCGAGACGTACTGCTGTATATGCCTGAGCTACCGTCTCGTTGTTGTAATTATGCAGAATGTGGTCGTAGCCGTATTGGTAATATCTGTTATGTGAACCCGAAAGCGATGCGTTGAAGTCACCCTTTTCATTGTGGAGACTGCCCGCTGCTTCGACACCCGAAAGTGACGATTGTTGGTGAACGATGTTGCCTTTTTGCGATATATGGTGCAGGTGAATACCTGTTTCGTAGTTTTCCTTCTTTATACTTCCTATGCCAGCATCAAGATATATCGTTGACAAGTTTCCTCCGCCCGCTTTTACATAATTCTGATAGGGGAGTTCATTCAGGTTTTTTCCCAACGCAAGCGGACGCAGTGGCGGCGAGTAATATGAATAGTATAAGGTTTGTTGAGGCACATCTGTCTTGAAAGAAGGACGCGTTGTGTCCATTGGGGGCAATTGCGGCTTCCAATCAGGCTTTGGGCTTTGTTTTACCCTCGGTTTATATGACTGGATCACCTCGATCGTAGATCCCTTGAGGACCGTATCGCTACCCGGAGCCAGGCGCTGTGCTTGGGCCTGAAAGCCACTAAACGCAGAAGCAAGTATGATAAAAGGTCTAACCCTCATAAGTGATCTATTTTTCGTCTGATAATTTGCTTGAACTTTTTTCAGCTTTCTTCACTTCGTCCAGCTTTTTTGTGGCTTCCACCTTCAGTTCCTGAACTTTAGTGTTTTTTACAATACTCTGCAGCAGTGCCTTTGCATTGAAGTAGTCTTTTTGTTTCAACAGCACATCTGCCAGAAGGATGTAGGCTTTTCCTACCCAATTATCATTTCCGGCCGATAGCTTAACGGTCTCGTTTGCCGCCTCTTCCGCCTCTTTGAGTTTGTCTTGTTTCAGCAGAATTTCAGCGATCCTATACCTGGACTCTGCGGCGATATCACCGCTTTTGTTTCCGGCAAGTTGTTTGAATGCTTCGATCGCTTCGTTGTCGCGGTCGGAGAGTTGCAGCGAACGGGCTTTCACATATTTCGCATCGGTGGCCGCTTCGGTAGAAACACCGCCCATTGCCAATAATGAATCTGCGTAGCGACCGGCCTCTTCCTGCTTGCCCAGCATAAAACCACTCTTCATTAAGCCACGGTAAATGGTTTCATTAGCGTAGTCGTCTGTCGAATTGTTGCGCATGGCAGTGAAGATCTTGTATGCCTGTTCGTATTTACGCAGGTCCATAGCAATATTCGCTGCACGGCGTGCACTTATTTCTGAGAAGTCGTTCCATGGTGTGGCAAGCACGGCTTCGTATTCGGTGAGCGCTTCAGCGTTCTTTCTCAACCTGTAATTGCTCTCGCCCAGATAAAAGTGTGCTTTGGTCGCAAAAACTCCGTTTGGATAATTGGTCAGGTAATTTGAGAATCCATCACGGGCGTCATTCCATTTCTCGGCCGCAAATTGTGCTTCTGCTGCCGAGTAATAGGTGGAGTCCAGAATGCTCTTATCAGATGAAGGGAGGTTCCCTTCTTTAAGGAGCTGAGTGTACTGCTCCGGCTGGTTTGTCTGGATGTAC
>JBIKSN010000412.1:0-3349 GCA_044348585.1 Flavipsychrobacter sp. | reverse complement strand
GGTTTGAACCGGGCAAATATTTGGTAAGTGAAAGTGGTGTTTTTATAGCGCAGGCCAATGTGATTAAACCTACTCCCGCCACAGTTTTTGTGGGAATTAATAGTGGATTCAACCATTTGATTCGTCCAATGTTTTATAATTCATATCATCATATAGAGAATATTTCCAACCCAAAAGGAACGGAGCGCATTTATACCATTGTAGGCAATTTGTGCGAAACCGATACCTTTGCGTGGGATCGAATGCTCAATGAAGTCAATGAAGGTGATTTGATTCTTTTTAGAAATGCAGGTGCGTATTGTTTTGAAATGAGTATGAATTATAATTCTAGAACCAAACCCGCAGAAATATTGGTAGATAACGATAAGATAATATTGATACGAAAGGCTGAAATGGTAGAGGATTTGCAGAAAAATGTAGTTGAGATAGAAGATATTATATAAAAACGAATAAGAAATTGTAATTTTGCATCAAAATAAATTAAAATGAATTCTTCAGAATTAGAAAAAGTATCTTTAAAAGTAAGAGAACATATCATTAGAATGAGTACCGATGGAGGCTGTTTTATTGGGGCTTCGTTGTCTTGTACGGATTTATTGGTATATTTATACAAATCTTTTTTGAATATAAATAAAGACAATTTTCAAGATCCCAATAGAGATTATTTATTTCTAAGCAAGGGGCATGATGTGCCTGCATTGTATGGATTATTTGTAGAGCTAGGCTGGATGGAAGCAGATAGATTGAAAAATCATTTAAAATCCAATGATGATATATATTGGCATCCAAATAGAAAAATTGATGGTATTGAGTTTCATTCGGGTTCATTGGGGCATTTGCCTGCGGTTTCTTTGGGTGTAGCGTATGACTGCAAAGCAAAAGGACAAAATAATCGTATAATTTGTATCGTAGGAGATGGAGAATGCAATGAAGGTTCGGTATGGGAAACCTTATTGGTGGCTTCTGCCAAAAAAATGAATAATTTGACAATCGTAGTAGATCGAAATCATTTTCAAGCTAATATGGCTACAGAAGATTTGATTCCATTAGAGCCTTTTGAAGATAAATTCAAAGCATTTGGTGCAGAAGTAAGACGAATAGATGGCCATAATTTTGAACAATTGCATGAAACCTTTTCGGCGTTGCCTTTTAGCAATGAAAAGCCGAGTGTTATTGTTTGCGATACCGTTCGTGGAAAAGGATTGCCTAGTATAGAAGCTCGTGCGGATAGATGGTTTTGTAATTTCTCAAGTGAAGAGATTTCTTCATTGCTAAAAGAGCTTCATGGTGAAGCTACCACGGAACTAACTTCGGAAGTTTTGACCGTTCGGTAAAAAAAAGTTCCCATTGGAATCCCTAAAATAGTTTTGGCATAGTTTTTGATTTTAATTCTATAAATTCATTTAATTAGAACTAAAATTATGAAGTCTTTAAAAATTATGTCAAGGTATCTTATCATTATAACCCTTTTGGTTTTTTCAAAAGATATTTTTGCACAGGTAAAAATTGGTAATAATCCAAAAGTAATGCTTCCAGGAGCCTTGTTGGAATTGGAGCATGATTCCAAAGCATTGGTAATCACAAGAGTTACAACTACTCAAATGAACGCTATACAAGCCAATGAAGGTATGCTTGTCTATAATACAACAGACAGTTGTATCTATCAGAGAACATCTACTGCATGGAAAAGTTTGTGCTCTGGTGCAAATATTACCTCACAAAATCTAACAAATGGTAGAGGCATTATAGTAATGGATGGTACAGGAGCTGTGTTGAAAGCTACTTCTTTGAGAATAGATAGTAGTGAAATAGCAAAAATGATGGGCGAACGTCCAATAATTGATACACTCGCAAAATTAATTGGAAGAGCTCCTATCAAAGAAAGTGTAGTTCAGATAATTAAAGATTCAATTTCTACTATTATTCAAAATGGAAATGTGACTGGAAAAGATGCGGTAGGAAGCGAAATTATCAAAGTGAATGGCGGTACAGGTGCTGTATTAAAATCTATGAATATTACCGTTGATACTGCTAAAATGATGACATTGATTTCTAACAATTTTAGCAAATCACCTTTAAAAGATTCATTGAGTACTTCTATTACTAATATTATTAATAATAATGGGTTAACTGGGAAAAACATGACAAGTGGTAATCTAGTTACACTTTCAGGAACACCAACGGGTTCTTTGTTGAAAGATGTCAATATCGATATCAATACTACTAAAATGAAAGATAGCATCGCTTCATGGATTAATGATAAGCCTATTTCAGATAGTATTACAAAATATGTTTCTAACGATGCTACTATTATCAAAACAATGAAAGATAGTGTAATCAAAGAAATAACAAATGGTACTGTGACAGGTAAAAATGCTACACAAGGGTCATTAATTACAGTTACTGGCGGAACAGGTGCAGTATTGAAAGATATGAAGGTAGAGGCTGATACAGTAGCGATGAAAACATTTATCGCTAATAATTTGAATAGCTCTCCAATCAAAGATTCATTAGGTTCTTCTATTACTAATATTATCAATAATAATGGAGTAACAGGTAAAAATGCAACACAAGGATCATTGATTACAGTTACTGGCGGTACAGGAGCGGTATTGAAAGATATGAAGGTAGAGGCTGATACAGTAGCGATGAAAACATTTATCGCTAATAATTTGAAAACATCACCAATCAAAGACTCATTAGCTACTTCAATTACTAATATAATCAACAATAATGGCGTAACAGGTAAGAATGCTACAGAAGGTTCATTAATAAAAGTTACTGGCGGTACAGGTGCGGTATTGAAAGATATGAAAATTGAAGCGGATACCAATGCAATGAAAACATTTATTGCAAATAATTTGAACAAATCACCAATGAAAGATAGTATCACAAAATTGATGAAAGATTCAATTTCTACTATTATTTCTAATGGTTCTGTAACAGGAAAAAATACTACAGCAGGATCATTGATTACAGTTACTGGCGGTACAGGTTCGGTATTGAAAGATATGAAAGTAGAGGCTGATACCGTAGCGATGAAAACTTTTATTGCAAACAATTTGAATAGCTCTCCAATCAAAGATTCATTGGGTTCTTCTATTACTAATATTATCAATAATAATGGAGTAACAGGAAAAGACATTACTAATGGAAATGGCATTATCGTTACTGGTGGTGCAGGTGCTGCATTAAAAGCTACAAGCTTGAGAATAGATAGCACAGCAATCGCAAAAATGATAAACCAATCTCCAGTAAAAGATAGCGTAACTAAATTGATGAAAGATTCTATCTCTTCAATCATTACAAATGGTGGTGTTACAGGAAAAAATGCAACACAAGGATCATT
>JBIKSN010000406.1:0-3353 GCA_044348585.1 Flavipsychrobacter sp. | reverse complement strand
GCGACTTCTTTATAGAATGCGTCCGACCGTCCGGCCAGAAGGCCTCGAAGTCGCTTGAGTAAGCGGCGGCACCGTTTGCGCGAAGTTGACCGATGGCGCGCGCGAGCTTGTCTGCGTGCCAGATATCGTCTTGGTCAGCGAGGGCAACGTACTCGGCATCTCCGATGTCGGCGTCGCGAACTAAACGTAGGAAGTTCCGATTCGCGCAACCAAAACGCTTGGCCTGGGTTGGCAGTATGGAGATCGCAAGCGCGGAGGCGCGCTCGCTCAGCAGGCTCATCGTGCCATCCGAAGACTGGTCATCGCTGACGATGATACGCAAATCAACACATTCCTGAGCGCTCAGACTGTCAAGCTGCTCACGAATCCAGCGCTCGCCGTTGAAGGTCGCCAGCAGGATAGCGCATGATGGAAACTTGGAGATCATCTGGTGAAAGTTGTGGCCATTGCCGACCAACTCAACAACTGACCGCGGCCATCCACGGGGTACACCCACCGATCAGCATCTACCAGGCCATATTGGAAAAAGTCAGTCACTCCACTCCTCAATTCAATAAAACCAGTGAAACAGATGGTTCTTGATATCGCCCAGTAAAAGAAATAGCTACTTAAAGCGATTTCTCGAATAAGGTTAACTGCGTAAACGCTTTTGCCAGCTTTTTGCCTTGGGATATTTATAAAATCAATTAATATTTTCATAGAAATATATTATCCACTGATAAAATCAGCCCTATCTAACGCAGCACCGACAACATCCGGGTGATGATTTTTATTTAAAAAATTGATAGAGTTAGAAAAAATTCGTCTCATATTATTTGGCGAGCTTATAATTTCGCAAATTAAATTAACATCATGAGTGTAATCACCAGTTAAGAAGTACCCTGTCACATCATGCTCAATAAGCTCAGAAACCGCATTAACATTGGTTGTACAAATAATCTTACCTAAACTCATAGCTTTTATTATACTGCCGCTTGCCGGGACAACTGATTTATAATCAGAATATGGCAAAATAGCCACCGACGCCTTATTAAATATAGCATTAAGATTTGACTCTTCGACAAATCCCAAATATTCTATATTTTTTTGATATCGACTCTTCACCGAAGCTAAATAAGCAAAACACTCCGGATTCGTCGCCCCACCAATGACGTAAAACATAATATCAGGATGATTAATCAGTATGCTTTCATGCAACCTTAAAGCGTAATCAAGCCCTTTATTTTTTCCAATAAAGCCGAAGAAAAGAAGATTAGGTGAGGTATTCATCAAATTCGGCAAAACGCTAGTGCGAACAATGTGCGGCATGTAGGCAACATTGTTTATACCATACCGACTTCGCATCAAGGCTAAGCCTTTATGGGTAAGTACGTAAATTCTACGGATTCTCTTAAAAACCGAATCGCCAATGAAAAAGTTTCTCAAGTACAAATGCACAAATTTCGAGAAATTGTTAAATAGCTTATTGCGAAACTTATAGTATGGCCATTTTATAAAAGGAGCATCATGCAAGGTTACATCGATATTTTTATGCCCCCTATCTAGTAAAAAGTAAAGAAGATCAATTTCAGGGTCGCAAAAGGTGCCAATCTCAATATGAACAACGTCATCATTGGTAATAGTTTGCAATGCATTAACCGTATCTAAAGCAATATAACCTCTATCAAATAATACAAGATCATAGAAATCATTGGCATATTTTGATATTCCAGATTGACCATTGAATGGTCCTACATGATATTTACGCATTTTTACTTGGGGTTAATTTAACACGAGCCTTCGTTGGGAACATAAATTCAATTATCAAAGCAAAAATGGCCACTATAATGAAGGATGTAAACGCTGTCTTCGATGGCCCTTCAGTCATTGAAAACCCTATTTGAATAATGAAGTAACTCTTCACGACTGGTGCGGTTCTGAGATAAATCGAATCAAGTCTTTCCCACACGAAGGTAACCAGGAAGCCAACAATCATAGACCCACACATAATTGCAGGCAGCCCTCCAATTAGATACAAGTAGCCAAGAAATGATGGTGCAAACGTTTGAGGAATATAATCATCATACTCAAGGAGCTCGGTTGTGTAATAGCCAGCAACACCCCTTGGAGAAAGGTACACATCCCAGAGTTTCTCCATCGACAATGGTTGCCCAAGATTAAAAATTATCATCGATTGATCTAGCCCGGTAATCCGGAAGAATATAAAATTTATTCCATCTAGAATTTGATTGATTGATATATTATCTAAAGGTATATTATTTCGCATTGAAATTATTATCGGCACAGAGAAAATATATCCAGCAACCATAATGGTTGCTAGCATTACAAGCTTCATGCTTATTTTAAATTCTGCTAGCAACCAGACTATCCCAAGTGTAACAATTTGGACCAGGAATATGCCTCGACTCTCGAAAGCAAACATATCGAAGATACCAGAGATGACTATAATCATCAGACCGATGCCCGCAAGCTTATCTTTTTTCGACAGCTTCGCCCAATATAGAAAAGTTATTAATAAAAAAGGGAGCAATATTGATTTTAAATAAATTAATATTCCTGTAATTTTAAAAGGTAATGGATTTTCGGCAAATTCCCCCATTTTCCCAATGCCGCGAGAAACAAAAATAATATTTATGATGCAAATACATAACGTAGATAATGCAATCATAAATAGAAAAGTAGATTTTTTGGGTATAACTGTGTTTTCTAAAATCATCTGTTTTGGCTTGGGCCGTCTCGAGATTAATCTAAAAAAGCACACGGAAGCACAAAAGCTAATGAATGATACGCATAAATATATGTAAGACATCTTTAGGATGTGAGCGCTTTCAAATGTTTCCCTCGCTGCAACAGGCACAAGAAAATATACTAAAGAAGGATTTTCAACTATAAAGTTAAAGCGGACAAAGTACGCCATATAAAATATTAAAATTATAATTATAATCGGCAAGCTAGTCGAGACTCGGTTTCCGATTTGAAATAAAATAAGCGCCATAAATATCAATGCTACAGCAAAATTTACAACGTAAATGACGAAATTATCACTCAGCATCGCAAGTGTGTTAGTAAATCCAAATACAAATCCACTAAGAATTAGTATTTTAAATAATTTCATCTTATCTGAGGAAGGTCTGCACAACAGCCTCTGAAATGGCTGATGATGGATTATTGTTCACATGCGGTCGAGGATCACGTTAGCGATCACTCGGTCACCGAACACTTCGCCCCGGGCGTCGCAGCTTTTATTGCAGTTCGGGATCATGGAACCACTCTCGTAGTGCCGGCTGATGAGTTGGAAGAACAAGTTGGCGCCTTGCCGGTCGATGGGCAGGTAACCTGTGTTAACGAAACCG
>JBIKSN010000309.1:0-3409 GCA_044348585.1 Flavipsychrobacter sp. | reverse complement strand
AATGGCGAATACCCTTCGCCGTTTCTCCCCTGCGTCATTCTCATGGGCAAACTCACTCTTTGGTTTGTAATAGCCCTCGGCCTTGTATCCATGTTCAGTACCTTGGCAGCCTATTTTTATTATACGTGGCTGCGCGAAAGCAACAAAACCGCTCTTCGGGTTGATTTCTCTCTTGAAGAGTCAGCCGGCAAACTCCCTCGGCTGTTCCTAACAGCCAGCATAGACGGCATCTTCCGACCTATCCTCGGATTCGTCAAAGGACGTTTATATTACGACGACAACATACTCACCGACAGTTTTGGCCTGCTCACCAACAAGCGAAAACCGAATAGTCTGCGCCGGGCCGCAATTACAGGCAAAAGCAGGCTATACTTGCCCGACATAAAAGAATATGACCTTAAAGGGGGCTTCATCTACTTTCAGGACATGCTTCATATCTTTTCGCTGGCCTCAGCTCATCCATTGCAGGGCCATTTCTACCAACCTCCCGTCCTCAAAAAAGGCCATGATGCAGATGCGCAACCTAAAACCACCGAAACAATGGAAGTGCGCATCGACCAACTTCGCCGGGTAGATGGAGAATACCTCAATTACAAGGACTTTGAAAGTGGCGACGATGTGCGGAGGATTGTATGGAAA
This sequence comes from Flavipsychrobacter sp., assembly GCA_044348585.1. Lineage (GTDB taxonomy): Bacteria > Bacteroidota > Bacteroidia > Chitinophagales > Chitinophagaceae > Nemorincola. Next base: position 2,770 of record JBIKSN010000309.1, on the reverse strand, counting down.
GTATATGCAAAGAACAGGGAACTGGTAGTTCGCGTACCTGAAATGTATGAACCCTTTGCTTCACATCTCTATTTTTATGCATCATTTCATGCCCGTGTACAAAAACAGTGGCTCAATGACGATTACGCCCGCGAAATGTTGAACCACTACAAAAACTGTGTGTGGACGATATATGACGCGTTAGGCAAAAAAGACTGGGAGGTGCGTTTTATCCCCGACCAAACGATCTCACTTTCCGATCAGATGTCCGAGTCGGAACGTACTGCCCGAACCATAAGCAACAACGCATGGCATTCCGACCGTTCCCTCCTCGATTATTTCAACCCGTCCAAAGGTGCTGTCTTGTGTATTTCATCCTTCTCTGACCCGGCAGAGGTGACCGAGCTACTGGAGAAATGCTCACCGGCAACCATCGTCTACTTTATTAGAGTTTCTTCAGTTCTCAGGTCCTACGCCCCCCTGCGCTGGATAAGCAGGCTCATTTTCCTTCCACCCGAAGACCGGCTGTCCAAACTGCGTGCCACTTGGCCATTCGCCCCCCTCAATTTCAAACTCAGAAAAAATGAAAAAGAGCTTGTAGCGGTGCTTAACAGATCTTCTGTAACCTGGGGTGAAATATAATTTTCATTATAAAAACAATTATTTATCGTTTTTACTAACATTCAGGTAAAATGTCCTGCCTTTACAGATACGCTGATATTGTGATAAAAAACAGTGAACAATGAGGATCAATGATACCCCTGCTTCTGCAGGGGTATTTTTTTACTCCACCAAGTCGGCAATTACCCTCAACTGTCGAAGGTGTGACCAACCCCATGTCCGGCCCTCGTGCAAAAAAATTCTTTTACGCCTTTCCTCACAAAAGCGAAAACTGCTGCGTCATAGTTAGCAGTAATCAGAAAATCAATTTACAAACTGAAAAACCAAACAAATGAAAAAACTCTTAACCCTCGCATTCGCCCTCATCGGCATGCTCTCGGCAACAAAAAGTTCCGCCGTCATCTATCCCACGTCACACACAGCATGTGTAGGCGCCGCAACAACATTGTTCGACTCATCTGGCCCCGGCCCGTCAGTGGGTACCTGGTCCAGCAGTAACCTTGCTGTCGCTACCATTGGTTCGTCCACAGGCATTCTTACCGGCCTCACTACTGGAACCACAATCATCACTTTCACAGGCACCACCACTACTACTGCGGTGTTCACCATCAACCCTGCTCCTGCTGCAATAACAGGGGCCGGCTCATCTTTCTGCGTTGGTTCTTCTATCACCTTAGCAAGTGCTACCACCGGCGGCACATGGTATTCGGGATCAAGCTATGTAGCTACAGTTGGCCCGTCTACCGGATTATGCACAGGAGCGCATGCAGGCACCACAACTATTTACTATACGCTCGCTACGGGATGTAGCGCTTCTGTAGTTGTTACTGTCACAGGTACCGTTCCCGATTCAATTTCAGGTCCGTCAACTGTTTGCGTTGGTGGTACAATAACACTGTCTTCAACTACTTCGGGCACATGGTCTTCTGCCACACCATCAGTAGCAACAGTATCTTCTGCAGGCGTAGTAACAGGTGTCGCAACAGGTGTCGCGCTTATCAGTCACACTGTTTCCGGTCCTTGCGGCCCCTACACAGCTACCCGTTCAGTAACTGTAACTTCAGGCGGTTCTGCGGGTACTATCTCGGGCACAACTTCAGTTGCCGTTGGATTCACCACCTCGCTCTACAGCACAGTAAGCGGGGGCACATGGACCAGCGGTAGTACTGGTGTTGCAACTGTCAGCACTTCAGGCGTAGTAACAGGTGTTGCTACCGGAACAGCTGTTATCACTTATACAGTTGCAGGTTGCGTAGGTCCTGTCTATGCAACTACAACAGTAACAGTTATCGCAGCCGATTGCATCTCTGGCGACGTTCTCTTCACAGGCACGCCATTCTATGGTCCTGTAAAAGTGTGGCTCATTAAGTACAACCCCACTACCCACATGCTCACTGCCTGCGATTCAACCTATGTTTACGCTTCAGGAACAAGTGTACACTATTCATTCTGCGGCATGGGCACAGATTCTTTCCGGGTTAAAGCCGCCGATGATTCAATGATAGCCGGTACCGGTTATATCCCTACCTACCACAATACAAGCGCATATTGGGGAACTGCAACTGTTATCTACCACACAGCCGGCACACACGATATCAATAAGAACATCACAATGGGCTACGGTACTACCACTTCAGGACCTGGTTTCATTGCCGGCGACGTAACTACAGGAGCTAACAAAGGCACCGCCGGCATCCCTGCGGTTGGTCTGCTCATCTACTGTGTAAACAACACCACAGGGGCGGTACTGCAGCGCACTATTACCGATGCTTCAGGTCACTATTCGTTCAGCAACCTTCCTACAGGTACACCTATCAAGATCTACCCTGAGCTGATCAACTATGCTACAACTCCTTACCCTGCTATCACCCTCACAAGCACCGCGGCTTCAATGACTACTGCCAGCTTCATCCAGCACACGCTTTCACTCACCATCACTCCGGTTACATCTGCCGTTGGTGCTGTTAGCGCTAACAGTGCTGGCATAAGCATTTATCCTAACCCGGCTGAGAATATACTGAACGTAAAATGGAATAATGTTGCTACAGGTACTGCATCAGTTATTATCACAGATATCACCGGTCGTCAGGTTATCAGCAAGTCTGTTGAAATGACTCAGGCAAACGGTACTGCTTCATTTGATGTTACAAGCCTTAGTTGCGGCACTTAT
>JBIKSN010000062.1:0-13710 GCA_044348585.1 Flavipsychrobacter sp. | reverse complement strand
CCGCATACCTGAAGCTGACATCAACATTATTGTTGCCGCTACCGAGAAGAACATCATGATGGTGGAAGGCGAAGGCAAGGAGTGTGATGAAGCAGGCCTGGTAAAAGCGATAGAAGTGGCTCATGCCGCTATCCGCGAGCAGGTGAAACTGCAACACGACCTTCGCGAGAAAGCAGGCGTTACAAGCAAGCGTGAATACACCAAGCCTTACACTAATCCGGAACTGGAAGCACGCATAGCCAACTATGGCACCAAGCTGATCTATGATGTAGCGAAAGCCGCACTGGGCAAGCATGAGCGCAGCGATGCATTCAGCAAGATCAAAGAAGACTTCAAAGCGTCTCTGGCAGAAGGAGAACTGAAAGATGAAGATGCAGCATTGATCGGCACTTACTTCCACGACCTGGAAAAGAAAGTGATCCGCGAGATGATGCTGAACGAGCGCGTTCGTCTGGATGGCCGTGGCCTCGAAGATGTTCGTCCGCTGACAATAGAAACAGATCCGCTGCCTTCGCCGCACGGTTCTTCTCTCTTCACCCGTGGTGAGACACAGTCGCTCACTACAGTGACACTGGGAACTGTTGATGATGAGTTGTTGCTGGAAACTGCACAGACATCTGACTATATGAAATTCATGCTGCACTACAACTTCCCTCCGTTCTCAACGGGCGAGGTGAAGATGATGCGCGGACAGAGCCGCCGCGAGGTGGGCCATGGCAACCTGGCTATGCGTTCGCTGAAGCAGATGATGCCTGCAGACTATCCGTACACTGTGCGTGTAGTATCAGACATCCTGGAATCTAACGGTTCTTCATCTATGGCGACTGTATGTGCCGGTTCACTGGCGCTTATGGACGCAGGCGTTCCGTTCCCTAAACACGTGAGCGGTGTGGCTATGGGTCTTATCTCCGGCGACAACAACAGGTTTGCTGTATTGACCGACATCCTGGGCGATGAAGATCACCTGGGCGACATGGACTTTAAAGTAACAGGTACACGCGACGGCATCTGCGGTATTCAGATGGATATCAAAGTGGATGGCCTGAGCATGGAAATAATGATGCAGGCGCTGGAGCAGGCCCGTCGTGGTCGTCTCCACATCCTTGATGCAATGTACCAAACCATTGAAGCACCGCGTGCTGAACTGAAACCACACGCTCCACGCATCACGCAGATGAACATCGACCGCGAGTTCATAGGTGCGGTGATAGGCCCTGGTGGTAAGATCATTCAGGAAATGCAGCGTGAGACAGGCACTAAGATCAACATTGAAGAAGTGGGCAACGAAGGTGTTATCAAGATCTTCGCTACCGACAAGGAAAGTGTTGACAAAGCGGTGGCATGGATCAAGAGCATTGTTGCAATACCTGAAATAGGTGCTACCTACGAAGGTGTTGTGAAGAGCATCATGCCTTTCGGTGCGTTTGTAGAGTTCATGCCGGGCAAACAAGGCTTGCTGCACATATCAGAAGTGAGCTGGAAGCGTTTGGAAACACTGGATGGCGTGCTGAAAGAAGGCGATACGGTGAAGATACAGCTGACAGGTACCGATCCTAAGACCGGTAAACTGCGCCTTAGCCGTAAAGTGCTGATGCCAAAGCCTGAAGGTTATGTGGAGCCTGAAAAGCGTGAGCGCCGCGAAGGTGGCGATGATCGCCGTGGTGACCGTGGCGACCGCCGTGGTGGCAACGACCGCAGGGATGGTAACCGTGGCGACCGTGGTGGTAACCGCGACCGTGGCGACCGTCCGCAGCGCGAACCACGCAACGAAGACAAGAACGAATCTACAGAACAGTCTGCACCACAGCCATCGGCCGATGATGCTGATCTGGCACTGTAACTCCTGCTGAAATATCTATTTACAACATCCCGCCCCGAAAGGCGGGATGTTTTTTAAATACCATTCAGGAATTTTAATCCGACATTTGCAAAAATCTGCATAGCATGCCCGCAAGGTTTTATGAGCAGGAAGTGAAGTCTGCACTCAAAGACAAACGTAAACTTTCAGCATTTCTGGACAGTCTGGTAACAAAGTACAGGAAAGGTACGCGCAAGAACGACCTTACGTACATCTTTTGCAGCGACGAGCATCTGTTACAAATGAATCAGCAGTTTCTTCAGCACGATACCTTCACCGACATTATCACCTTCGACCTTTCGGAAGGAGATGACGCGCTGACCGGCGAGATCTACATCAGCGTGGACAGGGTGAAGGAGAATGCGGAGAAGTTCGGCACGTCATACAAGGATGAGCTGCACCGGGTGATCTTTCACGGGGCATTGCACCTGTGCGGGTTCAAAGACAAAAAAACAGCCGATAAGGCACTGATGCGTGCTAAGGAAGACGAGAGCATTGCAGCGTATAACAAAGTACTGGCAAAATGAATATAGAGACACTGTACGAAGACAACGACCTGATAGTGGTGAACAAACCCGCCGGCATGCTGGTAGTACCCGACCGATTTAATGCCGACCTGCCCAGCCTGGGCAAGCAGGTGGAGAAGAAGATAGGGCAACGTATATGGGTGGTGCACCGCCTGGACCGCGACACGAGCGGGGTGATCTGTTTTGCCAAAAACGAGGATACACACCGTTACCTTTCTATCTGCTTTCAGGAGCGCGATGTGAACAAGTTTTACGCCGCACTGGTAGTGGGTGTGGTGATACCGGAGTCGGGCAGGATAGAGAACTACCTTACCGAGCACCCGGCAGGCAATGGCCGCATGATGGTGGCCAAACGCGGCAAGCTGGCCGTAACCGACTACAAAGTAGTGGAGCAATGGCCGCTCTATGCGCTGATGCAGTTTCAGATACATACCGGTCGCACACACCAGATACGCGTGCACATGCGCTCTATTGGCCACCCAATAGTGTGCGACGAAGTGTATGGCGACGGCAAACCATTCAAGCTATCTGCTATAAAGAGGAAGTATAAACTCTCAGAGAAAGAAGAAGAGGAGAAACCACTGATGAGCCGACTGGCACTACACGCCTACAAACTACAGTTTGTTAAAGAAGACGGCACCCCGGTATCAGTGGAAGCTCCGCTACCAAAGGATATTGCCGCTTGTGTAAAACAACTGAACAAATGGTGCCCACCGGCCAACGCGCAAGACTAACGATAGCAGCCATTGCAGCACTGCTGATGCTCACCGCGTTCTCGGTGCCGAAGCGGGATGGTAAGTATGTGCTGCACAAGATGTATCACCGCTATCATGGCCATTGGCAGCGGTCGGTGCGGTTCATTCAGCAGACCGAGCGGTTCATCAATGATACCGTAACGACGAAAGAAACCTGGTACGAGACCATCGTCTATCCACGTTCCTTCCGCATAGACCTGGGCGAACCGGACCAGCGCAACTGCGTGATCTATCGCAACGACTCTGCCTATGTTTTCAGAAAGGGCGCGCTGTCGCGATCGAGGGTGGATAGCAATGACCTGCTTTATCTGCTGGGCGGCATGTATCATGCCAGCAGCCTCAATGATGTGACAACCCGTCTCGCGGCCATGCATTACGACCTGAGCAAAAGCTACTACACCCGCTGGAGGGGGCGCGATATCTATGTGATAGGCGCAGCCGGCATCGGCGACAGAGCCAATCAGTTGTGGGTGGAATCGAAGCACTACCGCATTGTGCGTATAATGAAATTTGACAACGGCGCACCAGAAGAGATTGTAATGGAAGGGCATAAGCGCCTCGGCCATAAAAAATGGACAGAGACCCGTGTAGCTTTCTACAGGAGCGGGAGGCTATTGCAGCTGGAGACTTATTCGGACATTGTGGTCAATGAAGAAATAGACGAGCGCATCTTCGATCCGGCAGCCCCGTGGCAGTGGCACTGGTATGCACCGGGCAATAATCAGAGATAAAGGCAATCTTAATTCTTGTGCAGCATACGGCACTCACTGCCAATTGAGTGTTTCTCAATCGTTTTGTTACCTACCTTTGCGCCCATGCGGCGTTTTGCTTCCGTTTTATTGCGTTCGTTCCTACAAGGATTGATCCTCGTAAGCCCGATAGTCATTACTGCCTATCTGCTCTACAAGATATTCACCGGTGTAGATAGTCTCATTCCTTCGGTACCCACCGGGCTTGGCTTTGTGCTCATTATTGGCATCATCACCATAATAGGTTATTGGGGCACGCGTTTCTTTGTGGGCCGGTGGCTGTTCGACGCGTTCTCTTATCTTATGACCCACACTCCTGGCGTCAAGTATATCTACTCTTCTATCCGCGATGTACTTACCTCTTTTGTGGGCGACAAGAAGCGATTCAACGAAGCAGTATGGGTACGTGTGGGCAAAGACCCTGAAGTGTGGCGCATTGGCTTCCTTACGCAGGACGACATGGGACCGCTGGGCATGGAGGGTAAGGTGGCTGTGTATCTGCCGCACTCCTACGCCATATCGGGCTGGGTGATAGTGACCGAAAAAAGCAACATAAAGCCTGTAGACAAAATGAATGCCGGTGAGGCAATGAAGTTTGCAGTGAGCGGAGGTATCACAACAGTTGAAGAGCCGGAAAACAATGGAAAGGAAACTCAACTTTAATGCCGGTCCGGCCGAACTGCCCGGCGAGGTGCTGCACGAACTGGTGAAAGCCACCAGCAATTACAAACGTACGGGTATGTCTATAGTGGAGATACCCCACCGCGGCCCCGAATTCGCAGAGATACTGGAAGAAAGCAAAACATTGGTGCGTAAGCTGTGCGGCCTGAGTGAACAATACGAAGTACTATGGCTGCACGGCGGCGGCAGAATGCAGTTCTGTATGGTGCCCATGAACTTCCTCTCCAACGGTAAGACAGCGGCCTATATAGACAGTGGCCAATGGTCTGATGAGGCAATTGAGTATGCACGCTACTACGGGTCGGCTACGGTGGTTGCATCATCTAAAGACAACCGATACAACCGACTGCCCGACTGGCCAACAGAACTACCCGCCGAAACCGCCTACCTGCACATCACTACCAACAATACCATATACGGCACACAATGGCCCGACATTCCGGCCACAGCCGTGCCGCTGATCGCTGACATGAGCAGCGACATACTGAGCCGCGAGCACAACTATCATCGCTACGCAATGTTCTACGCCACCGCGCAGAAAAACCTCGGCGTGGCCGGAGTGGCCCTGGCAGTAGTGCACAAGAGCATGCTGGATAAGATAGTACGCCCGGTTCCACCCATTATGAGCTACAAAGAGCAGGTGCGCCAGAACTCGGTGGTGAACACAGCCAATGTACACGGTATCTATGCAGCCCTGCTGATGCTGCGCTGGATTAATGAACGTGGCATCGTGAACATAGAACGTGACAACCGCAAAAAGGCAGCCATGCTGTATGATCTGCTGGACAACAGCCGTGTTTTCAAGCCCTATGTTGCCGACAAGAACCACCGCAGTATGATGAATGTGTGCTTCACAGCAGCGACACCCGAACTGGAGCAACAGTTCATGACACTGGCTGAGCGCAACAATATAACGGGCATCGCGGGGCACCGCACAGCAGGCGGCTTCAGGGTATCGATATACAATGCCATCACCATAGACGCGGTGGCTACCCTCGCCGATCTGATGCACCAATTTGAGCGCACCGCATAATCCTTACAGATCGTAGGCTTCGCCTTCTACCGACACGACAACGTTGGGGAATATGGCCGCTGCTTCTTCTCTAAAACCATCCAGCTCTTTGTACTTGGAAGAGAAGTGGCCCAGCAACAACTTACCTGCCCCTGCCTTTACCGCCATTGCAGCAGCCTGCGCCGCAGTGCTGTGAAAACGGGCCTCGGCCTTCTCGCGATCTTCGTTCAGGTACGTACTCTCGTGATAGATCATGTCGGCACCGGAAATGTACGGTAGTATGGTCTCGGTATAAAGCGTATCGGTGCAGTAGGCATACTTGCGTGGGCGGGGCCCCACCTCTGTCACCCATTCATTCTTCACCACGGTGCCATCGGGGCGCACATGGTCCATGCCCTGCTTCAGCGGTTCAAAGTCTTCTGGGGCTATGCCATATTCGCGGCATTTGTCGGGCAGTATCCTGCGGCCCCTTGTCTTCATCTCTACCACAAAACCATGGCATGCTATACCGTGTTGCACCGGGAACGATGTAACGGTAAATGCCTGCGTATCTGCTATCATCGATGCCTCATCGGGCAGGGGATGAAAATGCAATTCGTACTTCAGCACAGTATTGGCTGCCTGCAGTATAAGGTCGAGAATAGGTTGCAGCGCGGCGGGCCCGTGCAGGTGCAACGGGGCAGTGCGGCCCAGCAGGCTCATGCTGTTGATAAGGCCCGGAAGCCCGAAGTAATGATCGCCATGCATGTGACTGATAAAGACGTGATTAAAGTTCTTCCACTTCACACCATAGCGCTGCATCTGCAATTGTGTACCCTCGCCGCAGTCGAACAACAAGACCTCGCCATACACGGTCACGGTTTGTGCCGTAGGATGCCTGCCAAATGCGGGCAGCGCCGAGTTGTTGCCGAGTATGGTAACGCGCATATGGTACAAATGTAATCAAGGAGGGGGAATGTTGATAATGGCAAGCATTAAACGAGCATTCGTCCAGGCAGTGACGTCGCTAATATGAAAAGCAGCGAACCGATTGAACGATCCGCTGCTGCAAAGTGAGCTGAGAATATGCTATTACTTTACATCAGTAAATGAAGGCAAACCCATTTCACGACCACGACGTAACAACATTTCAGGCGTTACAGACGTGCCACCAAACACTTCCGACCATTTTTTTGTGCTTTCAAAACGCTGTATGCCGTTTACCATATTATAATGTGTTGGCACGAAAGTCATTTCGGGACCAGTATATGTTTTGCCGGCTTCTGTAAATGGACGATATACCAGTTTGCTAATGGTCTTTGCAGGGTCTCCACTTATAGTGATAGTTGCATACCCATATTCGCCACCCTTTTCTTCAACAGTTATCTTTGCGATCTGCGGATCCTGAGTAGCGGTATGCCCCGATGGCAACACGAAAAGCGCGGTATTATCAGACAAGCGACAACGGCCCTTGTCCGATTCTTTAAATGAGATACCCAGATTTGTAACTACGTCTTTCCCGTCGATCTGTACAGTTGCATTTTCCTTTATTTCAACGCTGCTACCGGTAGCAGTTGTCTTATCGGCCGTCAGCACCATATCGGCAATGGTTATCTTTGGCAGCCCTGACGACATACTCAGGTCACCGTCTACAATAATGGTTCCGGTCGCACTGCTTATCAATTCGAAAGAGAGTTCACCGGCATACTCAAATATGGGGAAAGTAATGACCTTGTCATGCGAAATTCCGCTTGCTTCATTAGTTTCTAATACCGAAGTCAACGGCCCCGCCTTGTCATCCTTTCCTTTTTTCAGACTCAGCTGGGCCCCATATATGTTCAGTGTGTTACTACCCTTTACGGCCTTCCCGTTTAGCGTAAGTCCGTAAAATTTCATAGAAGCGGCATATTTTTTCTCTCCCACCTTCTTAATGATCACGTCATAGTCCATCTCCAGACCATTGCCTGATTTCTTGTTTTGAATGCTGATCTGAGTTGCTTTGCTGCCTTTGAAAGTTGTGGCAGTGTTTGTTTCAGACTGTGCAGTTGCACCCGGAACTGCTATTGGTTGCTTTTTGCAGGCTGTGACGCACATGGTAGCGGCGGCAAGCGTAAGAAGAATTTGTTTCATAAAATTGCTTTGTTTTTGTAAAAGTACCAGACGGGCATGCCGGTATTCAGCACGAATACACGAACGGTTGTTTTGGATTCATAAACTGCGCGAAACGCTAATAAGCGTAAGAGATTGTGAACCGGCAGTAGTAATTACCGTACCTACTTCCCGTAATACTTCAATCGCAACTGTTCGCCGTCGAATTCGGCAAAGCTGTCGTAGCGGATCCAGTCGCCGAGGTTCACGTACAGGCTGTTGGAAGGTAGCGGGTATTCTATGGCTATGTGGCGGTGGCCAAAGATGAAGTAGTCGTAGTGTTGGTGCTTCAGGGTTTCGAGACAGAACTGCACCAGCATTTCTCTATCGGGTCCCAGAAATTCTTTCTCAGGTATGTCGGCGTGTTTTGGCCCCAGGCGGCTGAACCAGCCTGCCAGCCCCACACCGGTATCGGGGTGCACCCTGCGGTACAACCATTGCGACAGGGGGCTGCGCAATACGGTCTTCAATATCTTGTAGCCGGTATCACCGGGTCCCAATCCATCGCCATGGGCTATAAAGAACTTCTTGCCATTCACCTCGCGGGTTATGGGCCCGTGGTGCACGGGTATGCCGAATTCGGAGTGGAAATAGTCGAGCATCCACAGATCATGATTGCCCGTAAATACTTCTATGTGCAGTCCCTTGTCGCGCAGCTCGGCTATCTTGCCCAAAAAGCGGGTGAAGCCACGCGGCACTACATTCTTGTACTCGAACCAGGTATCGAAAAGATCGCCCACCAGATATATCTGCTCAGCGGTGGGTGCTATCTCGTCGAGCCATCGGCATATACGTTTTTCGCGCTCGGTGCTGGAGGCGCGGTCGGGTATGCCGAAGTGAAAATCGGAAGCGAAATATATTTTCTTACCTGCGGGTAGCTGCATGAATGAACAAAGATACTATTTGAGATGGGGAAGCCCAACTAATGGACCACTGACCTATTTCTTGCGCAGAGTGGCCTTTTCTACACGCAGACCCACATGCAACACATCGGGCAGCGGATTGATGCGCATATTCTGCTCCAGCGTCACCTCGTAAGTGCCGGGACGGCTCAGGTTCACCGAATCGCCCAAGGAAATAGGCATACGCTGCTCGTATATCTCCCCCATACCACGACCCAGCCAGCGCCCATTTGCCTCGGCCAGGTCTATATTGATGCGCGCCTTGGTGGCAGTTGTATCGCCGGGTGTTTTAATGTACATCCACATCCAGATGTTGTTGTAAGGATATGCCTGTGTGTGGCGGATGATGAAGTAAGGCTGGTACTGCGCGGTAGAATCAGAAATGGTGAATGTGAATTTTGGTTTGAAGTTGTAGTTCCACGCATTGCCGGGTATGGCCTTCTGATCCTGATAATGAGGAGCAGGCATGCAGGCAGCCATGCAGCACGAGAGAACAATGAAGAGTATGAAACGGGAAAGGCGCATTGCTACAAAATTAAGAACGACCATGTTTCAAAGTGCATCTGAAAGCGCTGGTCGTTCTTTTTTATTCTTTTATTGATGTTGTTGTTTGTTACTACTAGATACCCACCATCAGCGGCATGAGCAGCATCATCAGGTCTTCGTTGTCAGTTTTATCAACCGAGCGGAAGATGCCGGCACGCGATGGCGTGCTCAGCTCCAGTACCACTTCTTCGCCGTCCAGGTTGTTCACTATCTCCACCATCAGTTTGGCATTGAAGGCTATTTTCATATCCTCGCCGCTGTAGTTGCAGGTAAGTGTTTCCTTTCCTTCGTAAGAGAAGTCGATATCCTGAGCCGAGATGTTGAGGCTGTTACCATTGATGTCCAGCAATACCTGATTGGTAGTTTTGTTCGCGAAGATGTTCACGCGGCGCAGGGCGCTGGCGAAATCCGCACGGTTGATGGTGAGGCGGTATGGATTATCTACCGGAATAACCGCACGATAATCGGGGAAGCGGGCGTCAATGAGGCGACAGCTGAGGCTCACGTGCTCGCCTTTCACAAACAGGTGGCTGTTGTTGTAAGCCAGTGTCAGGATAGACTCGTCTGTAGGCAATGTGCCACGCAACTGCTGCAAAGGCTTTTTAGGCACCACAAAACCACCTGCTGCCGGGCAGCTGATGTCGGTGCGGCGCAGTTGCACCAGGCGGTGCGCGTCGGTAGACACGAAGCCCAGTCCGTCTTTAGCCATCTCGAAGTATACACCGGTCATAGCAGGGCGCAGCGTATCGCCGCTCACCGCGAACAGTGTTTTATTGATGCTTTCGATAAGCGCTATGGAAGGCATTGTGAACTCGGTAGTATCGCCCGGAGCTGGTTCTTTCGGGAAATCGTCGGCCTTTTCGCCCACGATACGGTATTTACCCGAGTTGCTGGACATGTCGATAGACAGGTCGGTCTCAGAAATGATGAAAGTTACCGGCTGCTCAGGCAGGTTTTTCAGGTATTCAAGAATGATCTTTGACGGGATACAGATACGGCCCGATCCTTCCGCGTCGTTTACCTGCATCTGCACCCGCATCATGGTTTCCAGATCGGTTGCTGTAAGCGTCAGCGTATTGCCGCGCAGGTCGAACAGGAAGTCTTCGAGAACAGAAAGCACGTTGTTGGCGCTTACGATGCCGCCTATCTGCTGCAGGTTCTTGAGCAGGGTTGAAGATGTAACTATGAAACGCATTGTAATAGTGTGTTTGGAACAAAGATATTTGAAATAACAGGCAAAACGCCACCGAAAAATACCATTGTGGATAAATAGACAGGAGGGTGTGCATTGCCTCGAAACAGGGCATTAACACCTGTTAACGGATTCCCTCCTTGCGCGATAAAGCCAGCACAAATGAAGCGGCCGCAAACAGTGCCATGATGTGGATGAGCGGACCCGGCCGCCATATAAAATAACCCACAGCCCACCCAATGATGAGCATTACTGCTATGATGTACAATAGACTTCTTAATATCATGCGCTTATCCTGACTGTAGAAGGGTCGCCGGCCTTTGTTGGTCCCGTATTCGGAATCCCCGCACAGGCAACCCACTGAGGTATAAAAGTAACTATTATGGCATATAAAAACCATAGCCAACACATATGAATTATAGCAGCGTGTCCCCATAATTATATATCTATTAATTCCGGGATAAAAAAATTTATCTGAATTACAGTGACTCATATATTTGCAACAGCGACCCGGGGTGCGTTTCCGCCCCGGACGGCAATTCTCCTAAAACAACACATTATGAACAAAATTCTTGTAACGGGCGGTTGTGGCTACATAGGTGGTCACACAATTGTAGATCTTCTGCAGAACGGATTTGATGTGATATCGGTGGACAATCTGTCTCGGGGATCGCTGAAGATGCTGGATGGCATTGAGAAGATAACCGGCAAGAAAGTGAAGAACTACAAGGTGGACCTCTGCGACCTCGATGATACCGAGGCTATCTTTCTGGAAAATCCTGATATAGTAGGTATCATACATTTTGCGGCATATAAGTCGGTACCAGAGTCAGTGAAGGAGCCACTGATGTACTTCCACAACAATATCAACTCACTACTGAACATTATGCAGTGTGCCGAGGACTTTGACGTTGACAATTTTGTATTCTCGTCATCCTGTTCGGTATATGGCAACGCTACCAATCTGCCCGTGGCAGAAGATGCGCCTCTGGCAGAACCCGAATCGCCCTATGCCCGCACCAAGCAGATGGGGGAGGCTATATGCCGAGATTTCACCAACATACACAAAGACTTCAATACGATATTGCTGCGCTACTTCAACCCGGTGGGTGCCCACCCGTCGGCTATGATAGGCGAATTCCAGGACCTTTCTGAAAGTGTAGTGCCGGTCATTACACAAACCGCGATAGGTAAACGTCAGGAGATGACTGTATTCGGGAGCGACTATGCTACCCGCGACGGTAGCTGCGTGCGCGACTATATTCATGTAATGGACATAGCCAATGCACACACCCGCGCGCTGCAATACATCATGGACGACCGTAACAAATCGAACTGCGAAGTATTCAACCTGGGTACCGGCAATGGCGTTACCGTTCTGGAACTGATAGACGCTTTCGAGCGAGTATCGGGCGAGAAACTCAACTACAAAGTGGGTGGCCGCCGCGATGGCGATGTTGTTGCTGTATATGCTGACAACAACCGTGCCCGTAACCTGCTGGGCTGGGAAACACAATACGGCCTTGACGCTATGATGGATACCGCGTGGCGCTGGGAAAAGGTAGTTGCTGAAATGAAAAAGCAAGCATCTAAGGCGGTGTAAGGTAACACCGGCTACATCAGAAAAACTTACTTTAGCGATATATGCATGTGCTGCTTGTAGAAGACGAACCTGGTATAGCCAACGTGATCACAAAAGGCCTCGGTGAGGCAGGCTATACTGTGAGCGTGGCACCCGACGGAAATACAGGCCTTCAAATGGCGCTCAGCCATAGCTATGACCTGTATATTCTGGACATCATGCTTCCCGGCATCAATGGAATGAAGCTTTGCACGCTGCTCAGAAAGGCCAAAGATAATAAACCGGTACTCATGCTGACTGCCCTGGGCACCACAGAGAACGTAGTGGCCGGACTTGAAAAAGGTGCTGATGACTACCTCATAAAACCATTCAAATTCTCGGAGTTGCTGGCCAGATTGAAGGCCCTGCAGCGCCGCGCGGCAGGCAGCTTCACAGAGGGAAACAAACTAAGGCTCAGAAATCTGGAGATCGATCTTGATGCCCGCATTGTGCGGCGCGACCAGACAGAGATCCACCTCACTTCTACCGAATACCGCATGCTGGAATATATGATGAAGAACCAGCGAAAAGTAATATCTCGCATGGACCTGCTCGAAAACGTATGGGGCGTTGACTTTAATATGGCAACCAATGTGGTGGACGTGTACGTAAACTACCTGAGAAAAAAAGTGGACCGCGACTTTGAGCCTAAACTCATACATACCGTTATAGGCATGGGCTACATTTTAAAGGATAGCTGAGCATGACGATTCAGAAAAAAACGGCACTCATCTTTACGGCCATCTCGGCTACGATACTCATTGGCATCAGCGTCATCGCCTATTTTTTCATGAACACGTTCGCCTTTCAGGACTTCTACAAACGTCTTGAGATACGCGGCATCATCACAGCAAAAGTAAGACTGGCACAACATTCAGTGGGGCAGGAAGAACTGTACAGCAACATCAGGGAGCAACACCTGGAACCGCTACCCGATGAGAAAGAATATTTTTTCCCGGCAGACAGTCTGGGGAATTTCGTGAAACTGAATATGCTGCCCGACCTCAACCAGGCATTTTACAACAAGCTGAAAAACAGAAGGCACGCAAACACAAAACACAACAATTACTTCTACACCGGTTTTTACTATTATGACGAAGGGGCACATCCCTACATCGTCATCATAGGCGCACAAAACGAAGACAGCATCCGCTATTCGCGCAAGCTCAAGTGGATATTGATAGCCAGCTGCATCTGCGGCACCTTTGTGTTCTACACATCGGGTATTTTCTTTTCCCGGCACGCGTTCAAACCTATACGCGACATCATTGAAAAAGTAAAGACGATAGGTGCCGAGAATCTGAATCAACGCCTGGAGGACCGTAAAGGGCAGGACGAGGTGGCAGAACTTGCTTCTACCTTCAATGAAATGCTGAGCCGTCTTGAAACTTCATTCGAGACGCAGAACAATTTTGTGAGTAATGCCTCGCATGAATTCCGAACACCACTCACAACTATTTATAGCGAAGCGGAAATTGCGCTTTCGCGCCCTCGCGGATCAGACGAGTATAAAGCTGCACTGGAATCTATCCTTCATCAGACCGAAAAACTTCAGCACCTCACTAACAGCCTGCTGAACCTTGCCCAAACTGGCTTTGACGGGAAGAAACAGAACCTGAAGAAAATATTCATCGATGAACTGCTGTTTGATGTAAAAACTACTATAGCGAACATTGTTCCCGGAAACAATGTAGTGATGGACCTGTCGAGCATACCCGCCGACCGGCGCACGGCTGTGAA
>JBIKSN010000308.1:0-3425 GCA_044348585.1 Flavipsychrobacter sp. | reverse complement strand
ATAATACACACAAGTTGTAACGAAGTTTCGGAAGAACGGTATGGCCGATAGCAGCCCGAACTGCTTGCGCGGCTGCAACCCGAACTTGTATTTGTATATCGGGTTGATAAGGTAGTGTTGTTTGTGCATCACCTTCAATCCGCTCTGTTTCACAATTTTCTCAAAACGTTCTATGGTGATCTGCGTGTCTACGATCTCCATCAGCTCATTTATGATGTTGTCGTGTTCGCCCGCCATTTTGAGGATGCCCTTGTACAGGGGACGTGGCAGAATGTGGTACCACGGCAGTACGCTCACCCATTTCTTGCGGCAAACCTGCTGGTGGCCGCCAAACGGCATGTACCATGGCGGGAAGCCAAAGAATATCTGTCCACCCGGTTTCAGGAAGTTCTTCAGGTAGGGTACAAACTTCTCCTGTTCGGGCACGTGCTCTATCACATCTTTCAGGATGATGATATCGAATTTGCCGGTGAATTGAGCGAGGAAGTCGGCATCATATATATTCTGACAGCGCAATTCCACCTTGCCGGCAGCCAACTGGTTTGCAAGAAACCCTTTTGCCAGTTCTATGCGCTCGGGTGCCAGGTCTACACCCAGGCAGGTGCAGCCCCGCTCCATGAAAGGCAACAAAACACCACCTTCAGCAGTGCCCACTTCAAAGACAGTGGTACCAGGACCGATGTCGTGCGTTTTTTCTATGAACGGAAGGACATATGATTTCGAATTATCGACCTGCTGATCGAAACGTACTTTATCGTCGAGGTGTTGCTTGAGCGCCAATCGGGGATGGTTTTGCGGGTAAATTTACTTTTTTATTTCTTTGGACGCATCTTCCATTACCGAGAGTTGAATGCGTATACTTTCGTGGTGTATCTTTTCATAGAGTTCTGTGACAAATTCTCTACTGAGGCCATGCATATTGCTCCGTGCGGAAAGACCGTCTACAATTTCGCTCCAGCGCGACAGCTGGAAGACCGTCATATTGCAGCTCTTCTTTACGTTTCCTATCTGGCTGCTCAGCTCCATGCGCCTTGCCACAAGGTCTAGTATCTCCGCGTCCAGCGAATCCATGGACTGCCTGAGGTATTCGAGTTGTTCCTGACCGCTCATGTCGCGGGTGGTCTCTTCGCGTACTATAAGTTGGGACAAGATGGTGCGCAACTGTGCGGGCGTTACCTGCTGGGCTGCATCGCTCCATGCAGCCTCGGGATCAGGATGGGTCTCTATCATCAATCCGTCAAAATGCATGTCCAAAGCCTTCTGAGCCACCTCGGCCACGCGGGCGCGCTTGCCCGATATATGACTGGGATCGCCGATCATGGTCAGTTCCGGCTTCCTGCGTTTCAGTTCAATAGGTATGGGCCAGTTTGGCTGATTGCGATAACCGACAGCGGCTGTATAGCCTGAAAAACCACGATGAATGGCGGCCACAGAGGTTATTCCTGCCTTTTCAAACCTCTCTATTGCGCCCTGCCAAAGGTCCACATCGGGGCTCACAGGGTTCTTTACCATTACCGGTATATTGGTTCCTCGCAATGCATCGGCCAGCCGCTGCACCTGAAAAGGGTTGACAACAGTGCGGGCACCGATCCAGATGACGTCCATTCCGTATTTCAATGCAAGTTCCAAGTGGTTGGTATCCGCCACTTCGGTGGTCACCGGCAGGTTGTATGTCTGTCTTACTTCCTGCAGCCATTCCAACGCGGGTTGTCCGTTACCTTCAAAGGCACCGGGGCGGGTGCGGGGTTTCCAAACACCTGCACGCATCAGCTGCACATTCATGCCGGCCAGCTCGGTGGCCACTGCCATCACTTGCTCTCTTGTCTCAGCACTGCAGGGGCCTGCTATGATAAATGGTCTGGCCGTTTTGAAAAAAGACATAATACAAAGGTAGGAGGTTTTATACCTACAATCTCCGCTGTCCATTACCCGGGAACCTATTGAATGATAAGAATAATCAATCCCAAAGACCTTTAGACAACCTTTATGCAACCTGTAATCAGGCATGATATGAAAGAAATTCTTTTGGGATTTACTCAATTATGTGTACATTTGCATCGGATTGTAATCAAAAGAGAGGGGACACTGGTTGTCCCCTCGTTTATTATCTATATGGCAGATAACATTGAAAAAGTGTATTCCCTACTGGAACCACTGCTGGACGGTACGGATATTTTTATTGTCAACATCAAGGTGAAACCCACCAATAACGTGAAGGTTTTTCTGGATGCCGACAGCGGTTTTTCTATTGACAAGGCATCGTCTATCAACAGAAAGCTGTATGCGGCCATAGAAGAGGCTGCTATCTATCCTGACGGCGATTATTCGCTGGAAGTATCGAGCCCTGGCGTTGATGAGCCTTTGGGGCAAATGCGCCAGTACAAAAAGAACGTGGGCCGCAAGGTGACCATTACCATGAACGACGACAGCGAAAAGACCGGTATGCTGAGGGAAGTGACCGACGAGCACGTGGTGTTGGAAGTAAAAGGCAAGAAACCCCATGAAAAGATCAACGTTGAAGTTCCATTTTCAATCATAAAAAAAACAATCGTTCAAATTATTTTTTAATTAACCCATACTATCCGGGACGGGTGGTATGATGCAAAAAGCGAGCATTATGGCAAGTATTAACCTCATCGACTCCTTCCAGGAGTTCAAAGAAGCCGAGAACATTGACAGGCCTACCCTTATGAAGGTGTTGGAAGACGTTTTCAAGACGTTGCTGCGTAAAAAGTACGTGACGGATGAGAACTTCGACGTTATCGTTAACGACCAGACGGGTGACCTTGAGATCTTCAGGCGTCGTGAGATAGTTGAAGATGGCATGGTAGAAGATGAGAACCTGCAGATACCTTATTCTGAGGCTATCAAAATAGAACCTGATTATAGCGTCGGCGAGGAAGTATATGAAGAAGTCGACGTGCGCAACTTCGGCCGCAGGGCTATTCTGGCTGCCAAGCAAACACTGGCTGCCCGTATAGGCGACCTGAAAAAGAACAATCTGCTGAAGAAATATGCTGACCGTGTTGGTGACATCATCAACGGGGAGGTGTACCAGATATGGAAAAAAGAAATATTACTGCTTGATGACGAGGGCAACGAGTTGATCATGCCTAAGTCGGAGCAGATACCTACCGATTTCTTCAAAAAAGGCGAAACAGTGCGTGCTGTGGTGAAGAAAGTGGAGATGCGAAACAACTCTCCTATCATCATCCTGAGCCGTACGCATCCATCGTTCCTTGAGAAATTGCTGGAAATCGAGGTTCCTGAGATCATGGATGGCCTGATAGTGATCAAAAAGATCGTTCGTGAGCCGGGTGAGCGTGCGAAAGTAGCCGTAGAAAGCTATGACGATCGTATCGATCCGGTGGGCGCATGTGTGGGCATGAAAGGTAGCCGTATCCATGGTATCGTTCGCGAACTAC
>JBIKSN010000307.1:0-3428 GCA_044348585.1 Flavipsychrobacter sp. | reverse complement strand
AGTGGGCGGTATCAAGATGCAGGGCTATCGGCGCACGGTTGTTGATGGCTGGGGAATCATAACAACACCCTACTACACCAAACCAACTCCGTGCATCAGAGTACGGTCGGAAATAGTAGAGACAGACTCAATAACCATGGACAGTCTTTCTTTGGGGCTTCCCCGCACAACCGTTGAATACAAGTGGCTGGTAAACGGAGAACATTATCCTGCACTGTGGATCACTACCCTTTCTATCGCAGGGTTTGATGTGCCACTTTCTGTGAAGTATAAAGACAAGTACCGGCCCGAACTAAACACCAGGGTGCGCAACATAACGGCCAAGGTGGATGACGTATTTGCCTACCCCAACCCCGCAAGGGACGGATGGGTAAGGTTTGAGATACCCGATTCGTGGACGGACTTTACCATTGAGCTATTTGACATGCAGGGAAAACTCGCGATGTCCTACATCAACAAAAGGCAATTGGATGTATCGGGGCTGCCACATGGAAATTATGTAGTAAGGCTGACGTCTGAAGGGTCTATAGTGTACATCAAATTATTGCGCTGATCCTTCTGAAGCGTCTTGAGCATTCTTCCTGTCTATCTCGTTTGACAACCGTACCACCTCGCGTATAAAGGAGTCAAGCTCGAGTGTAACCGTCTTCACACCTTCCATTATTTCGCGGTTAACCGGGTCTGAAAGATCTTTGTAATTGAAGAACTGTTCAAGCCCCAAAATGGTAGCGACCGGCCCTCGGATCTTGTGCGACTCGATAAAGGCGATCTCCCGCAACGTTGAATTCTGACGTTCTATGTGGAACAGGTGTTTGCGCTGCTCCGTTATATCGCGCGCGAAGCACGATACAGCCACAACTTTACCGTTATCGTCAATAAGTGGTTTGAAACTTACGCTGGTATAATGTGTGATACCCTTGATCAACTGATCTTCAACTGTCTTAAAAGTCTTGCCTCCCAGTGCCAGTCTGTAGCACATATCGAACTTGTGGAAATAGAGCTTGTCCTCGCCGTTGTTCAGTATATTATCGCCCGGGCCAAGCGGCTTTCCTATGAAGTGACTCACCCATTCGCGGAACGCGCCATTGCATTGCATGATATTGCAGGAAGCATCCACCAGCCAAACCGGGTCGTCCATGCTTTCTATGAGCAGACGCAGATTTGTTTCGTCGACATTGCCGGCGCCCGGTGAAGAAAAACTGTACATAGAAAGGGGTAGACTATCTGTTGATATCCATGAAGATACAGAAATATCCGATATGTTGTTACTGCAGCGTTTGGAACACCAGCCAGACCAGCACCACCAATAACAAGATAAGCAGCACAGCAAATACTACATTGGCACCGGGAGAAGCACGCTTTACGCGACGGCTGCGCTTTGAAACCCTTCTACTAAGACCGGCATTCAAACGGGCTACAGAACGACGCCGGTCCATGGAAGGCATGGACTGCAGGCCCTCCATGGCATCGCTCTCCATTCCTTCTTCTGACAGCCAACGCTCCACCTCATGCTGCTCGGCCGGAGATAACCTTCCCTCGAGGTATGCAAGCATCTTTTCCTCGGTAAGGCGTGGATCTTTACCCCCTTGCGATATGTTGTTGTTA
The DNA here is from genome assembly GCA_044348585.1 of Flavipsychrobacter sp. Taxonomy (GTDB): domain Bacteria; phylum Bacteroidota; class Bacteroidia; order Chitinophagales; family Chitinophagaceae; genus Nemorincola. The sequence continues at coordinate 1,823 of JBIKSN010000307.1, read as the reverse complement.
CCGTTCATGAATGCCTGTTGCGAAGAATGGGGGTTAGTATGGTCCTGAGATTTCTTTTTCCGTTCTGGATATAACTCTTTACCTGCATAAAGGTATATCCGGTTACCGATATGATCTGCTCGTAACTATTGTGTTCCAGATAAAAAAGCGATATGGTGACGCGCTGTTCCTCGCTGAGGCGGGCCAGCGCTTCATTCATCTGAGCAATCGAATATTCCTGCCAGTTGATGTCCTCCCTGTCCGATTCTACAGCGGGAACTGCAGACAAGACAGACTCATCGGCTTTGAAAGTTTTATCACGCAGGAGGTGCAGGCAATGATTGCGCATCAGCACGTACAGCCATCCTTTGAAATTCTGTATGGGTTCAGCCGGAATGTGTGTGAGCGCGGTCTCAAAAACGTGTTGCACGGCATCTTCGGCCTGCCCCGAATCTCTCAGATATTTAAAAGCAACACCGAGCAGCAATGAGGTGTACCGTTGCAGCAGTGTTCCCAGCCACATATTGTCGCCGCTGCGGCGGTAGTGCAGCAGTAGCTCCTCATCGGACAAGTTGGAATATCTGTTGGTCTGAGACAAAAAAAGTGAACTTTTTTAGTTCGGCACTATGGTACAGACACAAGAAAAGGAAAATTCCATAAAATCGGAATATCGATAGCAGAGTGTTACCTACCACCAGCCATGGCGCACTGATAGCCGTTACCTATTCTTAAACAAAAATATCTTATGCGTGTGGCTGCATTTAGGGGCGTGGAATAGCGTATATTTGTAGTTCAAAATTATTATATACATGACCGTACATTCTTTTCAGGAGCATTTTGATAGCCTGATAGACCGGGAGATAACGATAGAGCCAAAAGACTGGATGCCGGACGACTACCGGAAGACACTCATCAGGCAGATATCGCAGCACGCGCACAGCGAGATAATAGGTATGCTGCCGGAGGGCAATTGGATAACCCGCGCCCCATCGCTGCGTCGTAAGGCCGTGCTTCTGGCGAAAGTGCAGGACGAAGCGGGCCATGGTCTGTACCTGTACAGTGCCGCAGAGACGCTGGGCATCAGCCGCGATGAGATGTACGATCAATTGCACACAGGAAAAGCTAAATACTCTTCGATATTCAACTACCCTACGCTTACCTGGGCCGATATGGGCGCGATAGGCTGGCTGGTAGACGGTGCCGCCATCATGAACCAGGTGCCTCTTTGCCGCACTTCTTACGGCCCGTATGCACGCGCCATGGTGCGGGTGTGCAAGGAAGAAAGCTTCCATCAGAGGCAGGGTTTCGAGATAATGCTGAAGCTGGCTCAGGGTACTGAGGTACAAAAGAAAATGGCACAGGACGCATTTAACCGATGGTGGTGGCCATCGCTGATGATGTTTGGTCCACCCGATGCTGAAAGCCCGAACACGGAATCGAGTGTAAGGTGGCGTATCAAACGTTTTACGAACGACGAGCTACGTCAGAAGTTTGTGGACGTTACCGTAGAGCAAGCGAAAGTACTGGGCCTGGAAATTCCCGATAAGGATCTGAAATGGAATGAAGAGCGTGGTCACTATGACTTTGGCAAGATCAACTGGCCAGAGTTCTACAACGTGATCAAGGGCAACGGGCCATGCAACAAGCAGCGTCTGGATGCACGCCGCAAGGCATGGGAAGATGGCAAATGGGTGCGCGATGCCGCCATGGCCCATGCCGCAAAAAGGAAAGAACGCTCAGCTACCCAGGCGGCGTAACCGATCAATTACTCAACAAGAAACAAATGACCAACGATAAACTGAATAAACACGAGTGGCCCCTGTGGGAAGTATTCATCCGCAGCA
>JBIKSN010000061.1:0-13758 GCA_044348585.1 Flavipsychrobacter sp. | reverse complement strand
GCAGTGTGTTCACTGTTACGTTGAGCGTAGAGAAGCAACCCGTTGCACCTACAAGATAAGTGATAGTGGTAGTACCCGCAGAAGAACCGCAGAGATAGCCCGGACTGAGCATAGCACCCACTGCAGGCGCACTGCTACTCCATGTACCACCTGTTGTTGATACAGTATAAGTATTACAAGCACCCACACACATAGCCAATGGTCCGACTATTGCAGCAGGGCCCGGATTGACAGTTACTGATTTAATGACGAAGCAACCAGATGCCAGGGCATAAGTGATATCAGCTGTACCAACGGCTACACCGAATACATCACCTGTACCGGATACAGTAGCAACTGTTGGATCGGAACTGCTCCATGCACCTGCTCCTGTAGCACTTGCAAGCGTAATTGTCTGTCCCATACACACGGCAGCAGGACCTGTGATGGCAGCCGGTGCCAGGTTCACAGTTACATCGGCAGTAGTGATACAACCCGTTGGCGCTGTGTAAGTAATTGTAGATGTGCCACCTGCAAGAGCGGTCCATGCACCTGTAGCAGGGTCGATAGAAGCGACAGTACCCGTGCCTGATGTCCATGTGCCTGATGGGGTAGAGCTGGAGAGTGTAGCCGACGCACCCTGGCAAAGCGAGAGTGTACCTGTTATAGCACCCGGTGCACCGTTAACCGTTACCACTGCGGTAGCAATACAACCGGATGGTAGTGAGTAGGTAACGATACATGTGCCCGCACCCACTGCTGTGACAATGCCGGTGCCAAGACCAACAGTAGCGACTGTTGGACAAGCCATGCTCCATGTGCCGCCACCGGTACCGTGGGTTAATGTATTTGTCTGACCAATACAAAGCGGAATGTTGCTTCCGATTGCTGATGGCGTGGGTGTAACTGTAATGACACGTGTTGTGGTACATCCGGCACTCAATGAGTAAGTTACGGTACATGTACCCGGTGAAATACCCGTTACAACCCCTGTAGTAGTAACAACGCTACCAATTGTCGGGCACGCCATGCTCCATGTGCCACCCGTAGAAGGATTGGTCAACGTGATCGTTGAACCGGCACAAACCGTTGTAGGACCTACAATCGGAGCTGCAGCAGTGACTACGGTCATTACAAACGTTGCCGCACATCCGCCTACGGTATATCTTATTGTGACAGTACCAGGGTTAACACCCGTTACGATACCGGTAGTAGGACCAACTGTGGCAATTGTTACCGCGGTACTGCTCCATATACCTCCCGGTGTGGGGCTTGTAAGCGGCGTGGTTGCACCAACGCAGACCGAACCAGCTCCTGAAATAGCCGCCGGGAATGGATTGACAGTTATGGATCTGGTGACAAAACAGCCACCGCCCATGTTGTAGGTAATAATACATGGGCCAACCCCCAAACCCGTGACGACACCGGTAGACGATCCGACACTTGCCACCCCGGGGCAAATGCATGACCATGAGCCTCCCGGAACTGAGTTTGAAAGTGTTATGGTTGTGCCGACGCAAACGGTGGAAAGACCAGCTATTGCTGCCGGCGTTGTAGTTACGGTTACAGTAGTGAGCGCAAGGCAACCCAGAACAGAGTAGGATATTGTGGCAGTTCCCGGTGAAACACCTGTTACCACACCAGATGAGGTTCCTACCGTTGCCACAGAAGGGTTACCGCTGGTCCATACGCCGCCGGTTGTTGCATTAGCAAGCGTAGTAGTAAACCCGGTGCACACAAAATTGCTTCCGGTGATCGGCGTCGACAGAGAGAATATTGTTACCGTGACCGGTATTCGCGTACTTGGACATCCCGCAACAACCTGCGATACATACCACGTAGTAGTACCGACTGTCGCAGTTGACGGGGTTGGTGCAGTAGTACTGCCAACACCGCCGGTTGGTGTTGTCCACCAATATATTGTGCCAATGCCTGAAGCCGTCAGAGGAGGTGCGGTAGATCCCAAACAGTAGGATAATGGAGTAGTGGTGGTAGGGGGAGGAGTTGCACCCGGAGGCATTACGGTGAGGAAAAATGTCCTGCCAGAGCATCCTGATACACCGGTTGTACCTGTGATCGTGTATGTAATGGGAGCTGTAATAGAGCTAACCGAGATGGTATTGGTAGTACCTGTTGTCGTTGCAAGATAGGTAGATGGAGCCCATGTCCAGGTGCTGCCTGTCCAGTCTGCTGAAGAACCGTTAATGATGCTGCAAGCGAGCGTGCTTCCTGTAAAAGAGCAAGAAGTAACAGTATCAGTTGTATCACGAGGAATGCCGTTCACTACAAGTTGTGGATTAGCCACGGCACTGTCGATACCTGTCAAACCATTGAAGATGTACGTATAGTTGATCTCTGTACTGTCACCGGCTGCAATGTTGCCCAAATTGAAAAGCAATCCAATGGCTACGTCCGACGTCACAGTACCGCTAAACGTATATCCGCCTGCACCTGAAGTCCAGAGAGTAGCCAGGTTGGTTGCAGTAGACATTGGCCATCCTGAATGGATGAAACACTTAGCACGACAGTCTTTTGTTGCAAGCGAGAGCGTTTGCGAAGTATAAAATGTACCCGTGCCTGTTACCATCACACGGCGATAGTAATCGTTCTGGTAATTGATGGTGTTCACCGTAGTAAACGGGCCACCAGCCATAACGTCATTGTCAGGGTCTGTTTCGCGCACGTAGTAAACGCCGGTAAGTGTTGTAGCTCCTGTGTTTCGGAACTTCACATTCATGTTTACCCACTTTGCATTCGTGTCGAGCGTTGTCGTTTGAACAATTGAAAGCGGACCACCTGCGCCTGCTGTACCCGACCAAACGCCAATTGTCTTGCCTGAAGGGTTCAGATAGGCTGTAGTAGAACCTGTAAGACTTGCACCACCAGCATATCCGGAGGCTCCGGACGTCAGGAAGTACTGCATCTGAGCTTCACTGTGTGCACCATTTATCTGTATTCCCCATCCTTCATACGGAGTTCCGGGCATTGAATAATCACCAAAGAACGCCGGAGTACCTACAGTAAATCCGTCAAGCCCCGCATCATAAACCATCATGAGGCGTTGGTTGGATGCTCCTGTAAATGCACCCAGCCCGGGATCCCAGAAATTGAAAGTAGGAGACGCACAATTGTACATACCTGCCGGTGGGAGACGTGTTGATCCCAATGACCCGTTCGGCGCAACCCCGACCTGCACCCATTTTCCTTTCAAAAAAATCTGATCACCAACCATCTGTGCTACAGATGAATTGTGTTGTGTGAACAGCACAAATGCGAGAAAGAAGATGAATTTAGTAGATAATTTTTTCATTACTATTCCGTCGTTTGAACTCGTTATACAAGCTAGCTTTAAAAATACCGATAAATCACTCTAAATCTATTATCTGCTCAGATTTTTTCTTCAGAGGATATTCACTTATTAACCCAAAGTTAATTGTTTCGAAACATATTTTCATGTGTACGATACTGTAAGACATATACTTGCCTCAAATTGGTTGGTTTGTAACTTGACCAATTATCAGGCGTATTTTCCAATGAAATTGTTAGCGAATACACACATCTTTCTGCAATGCAAAAAGCCCGATCAAAAATCGGGCTTTTTGCAAAAATTGCATATAAGATTATTTGATAAACATATTCACGATCCAGAAACACATTCCTGCGAGGGCTGCGCTGACGGGTATGGTGAGAATCCAAGCCCACAATAGATTGATCGTTACACCCCAGCGGACGGCTGAAAGGCGTTTTGTAGCACCAACGCCAATAATTGATCCTGTAATTGTATGGGTAGTGCTGACAGGTATTTTCAAGTTTTCAGTAAGAAACAAGGTTATTGCTCCGGCAGTTTCCGCAGCAACACCTTCAAAAGGTGTCACTTTGGTAATGCGTGTGCCCATGGTTTTGATGATCTTCCATCCACCGCTCATGGTTCCGAGTGCAATTGCTGAATAGCAGGCGAGAGGAACCCATGCCGGCATTTGATCGTGAGATGTGATCTTGCCTTCGCACATTAGCGCAGCAGTGATGATGCCCATTACTTTCTGGGCATCGTTTCCACCATGGCCAACACTGAAAATAGCGGAAGAAACAAGTTGAAATCTTTTTAGATATAAGTTTGCTCTGGCGGTATTCAAAGAACCCAAAATCATCGTAAATATCGCCATAACTACCATGATCAGGCCGAGCAGAAGCCACTTGAGATTCTTACTTTCCAGAAGGAGGTTGGCAATGTAGCTCTCATGGTAGTTTTTTAATTTTGTTGGGTCGGTCTCAATGTTGTGGTGAAGGAATAGCATTACAAAGATCAGGACAGATAATGAGAGTAGTTTAGGTCCTAGTCCTTTCTTGAATGAATATATGAACCAAAGTGATATTACGAAGGCCATTATCATTCCGATCAACGGTGCGAGCACGATAAAACTAACTGTTTTTATGATAGGTTCGGAACTGATAGCCCCCAGCCCCCCATGAGCGATAGCAGCTCCTGCAAAACCACCAATAAGTGTATGCGATGAGCTGGAAGGGATGCCGAACCACCATGTCAGCAGGTTCCAGGATATTGCAGCAACAAGGCCTGAGAAAATAACCGGAAGGGTTATGTATTCTTCATGCACTGTTTTTGCCACAGTTTTCGCCACTCCATGATCTTTGAATATGAAAAATGCCACGAAGTTGAATAAAGCCGCCCACATTACTGCTTGAAATGGCGTGAGCACCTTGGTCGAAACCACCGTTGCAATGGAGTTAGCGGCATCGTGAAAACCATTAATGTAATCAAACAATAACGCCAGGAATAGAATAACTAGAAGTAAGGCCGACATGTCCTGGCTGGTATTAAGCGTATTTAATGATGATTGATTCTACTACATTAGCAGCGTCTTCACACTTGTCCGTCACCACTTCAAGCATTTGAAAAATATCTTTCTGTTTAATAAGTTCTACGGCAGTGATGTTTGAAGAAAAAAGTCGCATCATTGTAATATCAAGAAGATCGTCGGCATCGTTCTCGAGACTATTAACGGTAACACAAGCTGCAGTAATAGCCCTAAGATCTTTCATGTCGCGAAGAGCATGAATTGCAGTGTTTATAGCTTTTATCGCTTTACAGATGATCTCGGCATATGCTTCCAGCGTATTGTGTTGATCTTCTATCTGATAATTGACCACTCTTTTAGCGGCTCCCCAAATGTAGTCTGCGATATCGTCAAGTGAAGTAGCCAGGTAATGTATATCCTCACGGTCCAGCGGTGTGATAAAATTGCTACCCAATTCAATGAATATGCGATGTGTGGTTTCGTCGTTTTTGTGTTCAAGTTCTTCAAGGCTTTTCAGCAAAGCGTCACGTTTTACGAGGTCTTTTTCTTTAAGTGCACTTTTAAAAGTGTCGCCCATTTGCACGAGGGTAGTAGATACTTCCTCGAATAAACTGAAAAATACTTTGTCTTTAGGAAGGAAGATCTTAATTATAGAGCTGAATGACATGTGAAAATCGTTGACCTGATTGAATACAATGCAAAGCTATATCGCTATTCTCCCATTTCCTTATTGCCAGCTCGGACTTAATATTAACTTAACATTGTAAAGTCGCGGAATTTAGGTAAAAGGCTTACACAACGATACAAGCCTTGGGATTACGAAGTGATCCGGTGTTGATATATGCAAAAAAAGAGGGGCACGCTATGCCCCTCTTTGAATAATAAATGTTGTGGAACCGAATTAAGCACTCTCGAGCACTTTCGGTGCCGCTGAGCGGATCTCGTCGTTCGCTTTGTCTGCATACTTTGCAAAATTGTTCACGAACAGTTTTGCAAGTTCATTGGCTTTCTTGTCATATGCTTCCTTGTCGGCCCATGTGTTACGTGGATTGAGGATCTCTGTTGGCACATCTGGAACTGTTGATGGCATCAGCACTCCGAACACTGAATGGGCATCGAAGTTCACATTATCCAACTGACCGTTCATTGCAGCGGTGATCATTGCACGGGTGTAGCGCAGTTTCATGCGGCTACCTGTACCGTAAGCACCTCCGCTCCAGCCGGTGTTGACCAACCATACGTTCACATCTGTATGCTGTTCCAGTTTAGCACCAAGCAATTCGGCGTATTTAGCAGGATGCAGTGGCAGGAATACACGACCGAAACATGCCGAGAAGGTAGTTTGTGGTTCAGTAACGCCTACTTCAGTACCCGCAACTTTGGCGGTGTATCCGCTGATGAAATGGTACATTGCCTGTGCCTTGGTCAGCTTCGATATCGGAGGTAAAATTCCGAAGGCATCGCACGTTAGGAAGAAGATGTTTTTGGGTTGTCCGCCGTATGACGGGTTCTTAGCGTTTTCTATGTGATCGATAGGGTAGGCAGCACGGGTATTCTCTGTGATGCTTGCATCGGCATAGTCAACGGTGTTAGTGTCTGCAACGAATTTGATATTCTCCAGCAGCGCGCCTGGTTTAATGGCACGGAATATCTGTGGTTCTTTTTCTTCGCTGAGGTCGATACATTTAGCGTAACAACCGCCTTCGAAGTTGAACACAGATTCTTCTGACCAGCCATGCTCGTCATCGCCAATAAGTGCACGCTCCGGATCGGCACTGAGAGTAGTCTTACCTGTACCGCTAAGTCCAAAGAAAAGAGCAACATCGCCGTTCTTTCCTTCGTTGGCAGAGCAGTGCATGCTGAGTACTTTGTGGTTGTGCGGCAGCAGGAAATTGAGCACTCCGAAGATGCCTTTTTTCATTTCGCCTGTGTAGCCTGAGCCGCCGATGAGAATGATACGACGTGTAAAGTTCACTATAGTGAAGTTTGCCTGACGGGTTCCATCGATAGCGGGATCAGCCTGGAAACCAGGTGCCTGTAGAATCAACCAGTCATGGTTTTGTGTTGCTATCTCGGCTTCTGTCGGACGCAGGAAAAGATCGTTGCAGAAAAGGTTAGCCCACGGAGTTTCGTTGATAACGCGGATGTTCAGACGGTAGGTAGGGTCTGCACAAGCGTACGCATCGCGCACCCAAACCTCTTTGCCTGACATGTACGCACAAACTTTGTCGTACAGTTTGTCAAATGCCTCAGGAGAGAATGGGATATTTACATCACCCCAATCAACACTGTCCTGTGTGATGGCATCCTTAACGGTAAATTTATCTTTCGGAGAGCGCCCGGTGAATTTCCCGGTGCTTACGCATAAAGCACCTGTATCATTTAATACGCCCTGACCAAGTTCGAGAGTTTTTTTTGAGAGTTCTTCCGGAGAAAGGTTCCAGTGTGCAATTCCAACATTTAATCCGAGGTCAGACAGATTTACTGACGGATTTTTTCTACCAAATTCCTGCATAGATTAAGTTTTTATTAAGAATTTTTCAGGCGACAAAAGTAATAAATAAAGACTTAAATCAGTGTATTAAATTTTGCGGCGGAATCATAATTAGGCATTTAAATATTTATTCGTGTCTTTATGGGTGCGCGCTATTTTAGGGGTGCAGGCTGAGTTGTGCTACTGATATAATTGATTTTCAATGCTGCCTGTGACTTTTTCTGAAAACAGTAACGAAAATCAGATGTGCATAATCTGGTATTTCCTTGTTAGAGATGATTGGTCACGGCCGGACTTTTTCCCCGATATCTATCCCGGAAGGTGCGGAAAATAAAGCTCAAATGTTGCTCCCTCGTCCGGTTCACCCTCACCAATAATATAACCTTCATGGTTTGCCATGATACGTTGACAAATAGCCAATCCTATTCCTTTACCTTCATACTGCGACTGATCGCCGTGAAGCCTTCTGAATATTCTAAATATATTGTCAATATGTTGATTGTCGAATCCGATACCATTATCGGTGATCGATATGCGCTTGAATTGCTGGGTAGCCTGCGACGCATTGATCTCCTTCAGCTTACTTCCCTTGGCAATGTCATAGCGCACATAAATCTTAGGTGGTATCCCGTTTCTTGAAAATTTCAGACTGTTATCAATAAGCGCCTGAAAGAGGATCCTGATCTGGTTTTCGTAAGCGTCTATTGTAGGTAGCTTCTGCTTGAAGATCAGTGCCTTTTTTCGGTTAATATCTCCTGAAAGGTCTTTTTGAACGTCAGTCAGTATCTCGTTGAGGTCACATTTTGTTCTGTTTTCATTTGTTTGCGACAGATTGGTAAGACTTACCAGGTTGGCGATCAACACCTGCATTTTAGAAGCGGAATTGTTGATGCGTTCCAGTGTGTTCACTGTTTTTTCGTTTCCAACTGACGCGCCACGAACTGCGAGCATATTTGCGAAAACCTGAATCTTCCTGATCGGTTCCTGCAGGTCGTGGGAAATGGCATAGGCAATGTCCTGAAGTTCGTCGTGTGAGCGTTTCAGGTCCAGGAGTTTTCCTTGTAATTCCTCCTGAAACACCATTCCGGATCTCAACAATTTCATCAGGAGCAGGAAAAGTATAAGGGTGATAAAACAGAATATGAAAAGCAGCGAGATCAGCGTGTTTTCCGTTAGTTCTTCATATATCTTTTGTTTTTTATATCGTTCAGCGTAGGATTTGTCTTCAATATTATGCATGAGCGATATGATTCCATTCGAGGCCAACATGTACTTACGCCCATCATGGTAGAATTGCCCCGGTTCTATTTTGGGCGTGTTTGCGGCCGAGCTGATGCTATTTGCAGAAAGTTTTAGCCGCGAGTTGATGTTCTTTCTGAGGAAAATGATGTTCTTTGTCTGAAGCGGATCATCTATCACCAGTCTGCTGAGGATATCCAGCGAACCGTTTAAGCTGTCTATTGTACTGTAATATGTGCGGAGGTAGCTGGTGTCGCCTGTCAATAGGAATCCTCTTTCCCATCTGTCAATGTCTTTGAGATATACCTCTGTTTTATACAGCATCTTAATTACAAGGTTGCTATGTGTAACCCTATCTGAATGCTCGGTAAATGTGGAATAACGTTGTATGGAAAAAAAGGAAAGGAGCACCATTATTATGAATGATGCACTGAAGGCCAAAAATATCAGAGGTAGTTTTCCTTTCATTTGTTACTCCCGAAATCAAAGCTATGATTTTGAACGCGTATCCCCGCACATTTATTAACAGTTTCATCGGGCGTTGCAGCCCTATATTCATTAATTTGCGCAAAACAATTGCCCTGATGTATCGGTTTTTTGTGGTCTGTGCTATTTCTATTCTTTTGCCCGGTGTCGCTCCGGCGCTTGATGCAACCGTTACAAGGTCTGTTTCGTTCATGTCGGCCGACAATGGTGTCAGCTACCGCCCTTATCTGGAAATAAGCTGGCAAGTGAACCCCAGAACGGTACATTTTTCAAAGATGTCTGATGGTAAAATATGCGGCAAGATTCGCACCGACATAGTTGTGAGAGACGACAGGGGAATAATAAATGAAGAGCATTTCATTTCGCAAACCAGCCCACGCTCGACGCCTGAAGAACTAGAAACACTTACCATAATTGATTCAAAGAGATTGCGGATCGTTGAAGGTAAATTGCGTCTTCTGTTTCGTCTATCTGACCTGAATGACAGCAGTTCTCATTTTGATCATACGGATAGTTTTGAAGTGGCAATTCCCCAAGGTTCACCTTATTACAGCGATATACAGCTTCTGGATACATTCTTTACGCTCGAATCAAAAACACCTTTTGAACGCAACGGGCGTCAACACATTCCGTTGTGTGCTGATTTTCTTGGCGACAATAAAAGGAATCTGCATTACTATGCCGAACTGAATAATCTGCGAAGCGTGCCCGTGGAACTTTACCCTTTGGTTCATCGGGTGAGGTTGGCCAAAAAGAAAAACGAGGCTTTTCTTGCCGACCCGGCGGTGTCCGATACCCTTTTGACTGAACGTGTACCCCTTGTGCTGGGAACATTTCCGGTAGGTAAGCTTACATCCGGTAACTACTACATTGTATTGTCACTGGAGGACCGTACCGGTCGTACACTCTGCTCTCAGACTCGTTTTTTTCAACGTATGAACCTGCATCCGGAGGTGTCCGAAATACCTAAAAAGGCAATCAAAGAGGTGTTGGCCGATACTGCAATGGAAAAGATCACGGTGCTGGACCTGGACAAAACCTTTCTCTCAAAGTACAACCTCGCGCAGCTCAAAGCCATGCTTAAGATGTTGTTGCCTCTGAGTGATCCTATGCAGACAAGTACGATAAACAACTTCTTAAAGAACCCTGATGAGATGTACATGAGGTACTACTTGCACAACTATTTTCAGTCGGTCAATTCAAAAGACCCTGGTAAAGCATGGAAGGAGTACTCTGAGAAAGTAATGACGGTTAATAAGAAGTTCTCGGCACAGGGTACCTCAGGCTATGAAACTGAACGAGGCTTTATTTATCTCCGTTACGGACCGCCTACCGATATAGTGACCGTGACCAATGAGACAGGCGCGTTGCCATATGAAATATGGCAGTACAATACACTTACCCAGTTCTCTAACAAAAAGGAACTGGCAAATGCACTGTTCCTGTTTTATAAACCGGGACAAATGATCGGTGATTATCGTTTGCTGCATTCGACAGTGCCGGGGGAAATGATGAACTCAGCATGGCGTATGTATCTGTTTGCCACCAACAGTGCTTCCACATCGGCCGGCGTAAATATGAATTCACGTGCTGAACAGTATTTTAGCAACAGGTGATCCCCTCTTTGGGGGTAAAATTGCCTCAAACGACACTGAGGCGAACATTGATTCCGTAATAACCCGTAATTTGACTCCACTTTTAAATGTAAAATCAGAATTATGAAGGTCGCATCAATTTGTACCACACTATTATTGACTGGCATGATGACACAAGCACAACAGTCGGCTTTCACGGGGCAGTATCCGTCTACAAAGAAAGTCGCACATACTGATGAGTATTTCGGAGCGAAAGTTCTGGATCCTTATCGCTGGCTGGAAGATGACATGTCTGAAGAGACGAAACAATGGGTCATTGCCCAGAACAAGGTTACCAACGAGTATCTTTCAAAGATCCCGTTCCGTGATGCTATAAAGAAGCGACTCACGCAACTTTGGAATTACGAGAAATACAGTGCACCTTTTAAAGAAGGTGAATACACCTATTTCTATAAGAACGACGGACTTCAGAACCAAAGTATTATGTACCGTCAAAAGGGTAACGGAAAACCTGAAGTATTCCTTGATCCGAATAAGTTCTCTTCTGATGGAACTTCTTCGTTGCAGGGCATCAGCTTTACAAAAGACGGAAGTCTTGCTGCATTTCAGATAAGTGAAGGTGGTTCTGACTGGCGTAAGGTGGTAGTGATAGAAACCAAGACCGGTAAAAAGGTCGATGATACTTTACTCGATGTAAAATTCAGCGGTACGTCGTGGTTCAAAAACGAAGGTTTCTATTACAGCAGCTATGACAAGCCGAAAGGAAGTCAATTGTCGGAAAAAACACAGATCCACAAACTGTATTATCACAAATTGGGAACGCCGCAGAATCAGGATAAGCTGATATTTGGTGGCGAAACCACTCCGCGCAGGTACATTGGTGGTGGCGTAACAGAGGACGAACGTTTCCTTGTCATTTCGGCGGCCAATGCAACTTATGGCAATGAGTTGTACCTGCAGGATCTTTCAAAGCCGGGGTCTCCGATCGTACCGGTGGTTACCGGATTTGAATTCGAACAGGATGTGGTGTATAACGATGGTTCTAAATTGTACATCCTTACCAATCAGGGGGCACCCAATAAGAGGCTGGTGACTGTTGATGCTTCTAATCCGATAAAGGAAAACTGGAAGACTATCATTGCGGAAGGAAAGTTCCCGCTCAGCATCTCGAGCTGTGGCCGCAAATTGTTCGCTTCTTACATCGAGGACGCTGTGTCGAAAGTATATCAGATGAACCTGAATGGTGTGCGCGAGAAGGAGATAGTCTTGCCGGGGCTCGGCACCGCAGGTGGATTTGGCGGTAAAATGGACGAGACTGAGACCTATTATACGTATACGTCTTATGTTTATCCACCCACGATCTTCAAGTACAACATTAAAACAGGAAAGTCTGAGGTCTATAAGGTTTCGGGAGTGAAGTTCGATCCATCATTATACGAAAGTAAGCAGGTGTTCTATGATGCTGAAGATGGGGAACGTATCCCCATGATCATTACTTACAAGAAGGGGATGCAGCTCAATGGTAAGAATCCTGTATTGTTGTACGGATACGGTGGATTCAGTGTGAGCCTCACTCCTTCATTTAGTGTCAGTAACCTTGTGTTCATGGAGAACGGCGGGGTGTACGCCGTAGCCAACCTGCGCGGCGGTGGCGAATACGGTGATAAATGGCATGATGCAGGCACCAAAATGAACAAACAGAATGTGTTTAATGATTTTATCCGTGCCGGAGAATTCCTTATCAGTGAGAAGTATACTTCAAAGGAATATCTGGCTATTGCCGGTGGTTCCAATGGAGGGTTGCTCGTCGGGGCATGTCTCACTCAGCGTCCCGATCTTTTTAAAGTATGTTTCCCTGCTGTAGGTGTGCTGGACATGCTGCGCTACAATAAATTTACTGCCGGTGCAGGTTGGTCATACGACTACGGTACTGCCGAGGACAGTAAGGAAATGTTTGAATACCTGTACAAATATTCTCCTGTACACAACGTTAAGAAGCAAGCATATCCTGCAACGATGGTCACAACAGGCGACCATGATGATAGGGTAGTGCCTGCACATTCTTTTAAATTTGCTGCGGCTTTGCAAGAAGGACAAAGTGCAAACAATCCAACTCTTATCCGTATTGAGACCAAGGCAGGTCACGGCGCGGGTAAACCAACTGACATGATTATTTCAGAGCAAGCCGACAAGTGGTCGTTCCTGCTTTGGAATATGGGGCTTACGTACAAAGGGTAATATTTACTGAGCTTATAAAAATCAAAAAGCCGCACAACTTGTGCGGCTTTTTTTAGGTAGTATAACTAATAATTACTGCATGCTTTTGGCATCTTTCAGGAACTGTTCCAGGCCAAGATCTGTAAGCGGATGCTTCAACAGACCGAGGATAGAACTGAGCGGGCAGGTACAAACATCGGCACCGGCCTCGGCACAACGAACAATGTGGAGCGGGTTGCGGATAGATGCTGCCAGAACCTCTGTCATGTATCCCTGTGAGTTGTAAATATTCACTATCTGCTCTATCAGTTGAACACCATCCCAACTGCTGTCATCGATGCGGCCTATGAAAGGAGATACAAATGTCGCTCCTGCTTTTGCAGCAAGTATCGCCTGACCGGCTGAGAATACAAGCGTACAATTTGTTTTGATGCCATTGTCGGTGAACCACTTGATGGCTTTGATACCGTCTTTTATCATCGGAACTTTCACCACAATGTTTGGGTGAATGGCTGCAAGTTTCTTGCCTTCTTCAACTATTTCGGCAAATGTTGTGCTCAATACTTCCGCGCTAACCGGTCCGTCAACCATCTCGCAGATCGTTTTGTAGTGCGCCGTAATAGCATCGTGTCCTTTGATGCCCTCTTTGGCCATAAGGGACGGGTTAGTAGTTACTCCGTCAAGTATACCAAGGTCGTTGGCTTCCCGGATCTGCGCGAGATTCGCAGTGTCAATAAAAAATTTCATGTATTTGTAATTTTCAGCGTCAAAAATAGATAATAACAAGGAGAAATGGGAAAACGAATGTCCCGAATGATCACAAAGTCTTCTCGTTTTTCACAAATATCCCTTTCATCATAAAGTAGAGGCCCACTATGGTCCAAAGCACTGTGGCTGCGATGGCATTTTTCGGTACAGATGGTGCATGGAAGGC
>JBIKSN010000306.1:0-3430 GCA_044348585.1 Flavipsychrobacter sp. | reverse complement strand
CTGTATCTCTGCTATGCAGACCAATGCTGGGCTCATCAAGTATGTAGAGCGAGTCGGTGAGATTGCTACCCAGGAATTTTGTGAGCTGAATACGTTGGCTTTCGCCCCCCGAAAGTGTATTGGCCAGGCGGCTTAGGGTAAGGTAACCAAGACCCACATCCAGCAGTGTTTTCATGCGCTGGTTCACCTCGATGAGAATTCGCTTAGCGACTGTTTTATCGTGTTCGCTCAGTTTTATGTGCTGCAGCCAGTCATATAGCTGGTCGGCGGGCTTGAACATGAGTTCGGCAATGGTGGCGCCGTTCACTTTCACATAAAGTGCTTCTTTTCGCAAGCGCGATCCCCGGCAGTCGGGGCATGTGGTGCGGCCACGATAGCGTGCCTGCATCACGCGGTATTGTACTTTGTAGAGGTTCTGCTCTACCATGGCAAAGAAGTCGTTGATGCCGCTCACATCGCGGTTGCCTTCCCATAGCAGTTGGAATTGATCCTCGGTGAGTGCCGCGATAGGCTTATGTATAGGGAAGTCATATTTCGATGCGCGGCGCATAAAGTCCTGCGCCCATTCTCCCATCTTTTCGCCGCGCCAGCAGGCTACGGCACCTTCATACACGCTCAGCGATCGGTCGGGTATCACCAGCCCGTCGTCTATGCCCAATACCTGTCCGAAGCCTTCACATTTAGGGCAGGCGCCGTAGGGGTTATTGAAGGAGAACATATTTGGCGTGGGCTCGTCGAACTGCATGCCATCGGCCTCGAAACGATTGTTGAAGTTGTGCACTTTCGATCCGTTGACCTCTACATGGCACTCTCCTTCGCTTTCATAAAAAGCGGTCTGTATACTATCAGCAAGGCGATGCAGGTCATCCTCGTCAAACTGTTCTTTTACAACAATGCGGTCTATGAGTAGATACACCGTACCCTTGCCCGTGTTCACGGTGCCGGCAAGCACGTCTTCTATACGTATTGGTTTTTCATCGGTCTTGGGTGCATACACGCGGCTGAAGCCTTTTTGCATCAGTATGTTCAGCTCTTCTTCAAGCGTGCGTTTGTAGCGCAAAATGATGGGAACAATAAACTGAACCTTGCTGCCGGAAGGTAGCTGTTTTACAAACTCTACCACGTCGGTCACCGTGTCTTTCTTCACTTCGCGGCCGCTGACAGGTGAGTAGGTCTTACCCACACGTGCAAAAAGAAGGCGCAGGTAGTCATATATCTCGGTCATACTGCCAACCGTACTGCGGGGTGTGCGGGTTGTTACCTTCTGCTCTATTGCAATGGCAGGGCATATGCCGCGAATGTAGTCTACATCGGGTTTGTCCATGCGCATGAGGAACTGGCGGGCATAGGCACTCAGGCTTTCGGCATAACGACGCTGACCTTCTGCAAAAAGGGTGTCCATAGTAAGAGAAGATTTACCGCTTCCGCTCACGCCGGTCACAACAACCAATTGGTTGCGGGGTATGGCCACATCCACATTCTTCAGGTTGTGCATGCGCGCACCCTTTATGAAAATGGCATCGCTGCCGTTGTCAGTTTCGTTTATTTGATCGTCATGGTTGCTTTCTTTTGGTACAGCTTTCGTTTTTGTACCGGCCGATTTTGCTGCTGTAGCCTTTTTTACTTTCTTTTCTGCCATATTTGCTCACGCACCGCAGCAAGGGCGGCGCAGACCTCCACAAATTTACGGTTAATGAACCGATAATAGCCGATCAGGGTATAAGGGTCCGTAACGTGATATCATTTATTTTTGCCAAAATTCTCTGGTATGAACTTCAGGATACTTCTCGCCGGTTCGGCGCTCTCTGCGATCGCATTTGCGTCATGTGGCAATGGCGGAGGTAATGCAACTACAGCCTCAACTGCCGATTCGGCGGCCCCGGCTCCGCGTGTTATGCCTTCATTGTCGGTTGTGAGCCCGTCACCCGAATTTCCGGATGCAAAGATCGCGTTGGGTAGCGTGAAGGCGGATAAGGTTGGAAAAGACTCTGCGAAGGTTAGTTTTACGTTTGACGTAAAGAACTACCAGCTGAAAATGCAAACGGCTGACAGCGCAACCAAGCAGTGCAATAATTCGGCTCAGGGGCAGCATATTCACTTTATTCTGGACAATATGCCATACAAGGCATTGTATGAACCAAAGAATGAAGTTACCCTGGCCAACGGAACTGAGCATTACCTGATGGCATTCCTGTCAAGGTCCCATCACGAATCGATAAAAAGTGCAGGTGCAGCGTTGGTATATCACTTCCGCATTTCTGCCGATGGAAAACTGGAGAAATTGGACGAACCTAAAACACCTATGGTATTCTACAGCCGCCCGAAAGGCGATTACATGGGTAAAGACACGGCTAACGTTCTGCTCGACTACTATGTATGGAACGCGGGATTGGCGTCGGATGGCTTTAAAGTAAACGCCACAATTCTTACTGAAAAGGGAGGCATGAGCGATTCAACGAAGTTCACTTTTGATAAATGGGAATCGAAATTTATCAACAGTCTGCCATTGGGTAAGAATAAAGTGATATTGACCCTCATCAATAAAGATGGAGTCCCTGTTGAAGGACCGTGCACCAATGCGGCACGAGATTTTACGCTGACAGCTCAGGAACCAATGAAATAGATCAGAAAGTGACCTTACACTGCGGCATGACGCCGTTAGCATTATTTTTCAGGTCGATCTGGTGATCGTTGCACATTTCTTGCGCGGTATTGTTGGGCATGTAACCGAGCCATTTTTCGCTTCGGGTTCCATCGCTCATTACACAGCTACAAGTATAATCTCTTTTCTCGCAAGAGGTAAGCAGCAGCGTTGCAATAACCAATAGACCGGCAGAGATGAGCTGTTTCATAGTATTAATCTTTTGTATTAACTGACGCAAAGAAAGTTCTTTTTTTTGAAATGATAAAATGCCGGGCCATTGATGGTCTTACCAGCATAGGTTATCTTCCTGTTACCCAATCTTTTACAGCCTGTTGGTTCAGGCTATTGTAAGTAGATCTGGCCACGACTTTTCCATTATCTACCCATACGATGAGCGGGAAGACGCCACCTGTATATCTAAGGAACGGGTCGCGGTGCAGGCGCATCCAGGGGATAGTTTTTGCATTCGTGGTTTTCCAGAAATCGGTTAGATCGCTGGCAATGCCGCCTATCACCAGAAGGAATGGCAATGTGCTATCTGAACGGCGCATGAGAGCCATTTTGCGGGCTGTGAATCTGCAATGTTCGCAACCGGGGCTCAGGAAAGCGACAACATACTTTCCATGGGCGAGGTCAACAGGTGCAGTAGCGGGGTAGGGGACCTTGAGTGCTTCGCTGTCGTCAACGATCGGATTGTAGAGGGGGGCGAGGTCCAGTGAATAGCTGCCCTTATTGAGCCAGTTGGGCGTGGTGCGGCTCATGGGAAAGAGAATAAAAGGCAGCGCG
>JBIKSN010000305.1:0-3434 GCA_044348585.1 Flavipsychrobacter sp. | reverse complement strand
GAAGTCCATCTCTGTGCGCAGCAAGCCAAACAGCAGTACCTAGCCGGATGAAATGAAAAGGGCCGCACCTTCCGGCACAGCCCTCTGTAAGTTATTGAGTTGACATACGCTACTTCGCGAAGCTCTCGGCAAAGTACTTGTGGAAGTAAGGAATGGTCTCTATGCCTTTGTAGTAGTTGGCCACGTCATACTTCTCATTAGGAGAGTGTATGTTATCGTTGTCCAGCCCGAAGCCAAGCAACACAGTCTTCAGTCCCAGCGTCCTTTCGAACAGGGCTATGATAGGAATGCTACCGCCGCCACGTGTAGGGATAGGCTCCTTGCCGAAGGTTGTCTTGATCGCTTTTGCAGCTGCCTGATATGCTGCCGAATCGGTAGGTGTAACCACCGGTTCACCACCATGATGCGCGGTCACTTTCACCTGTACGCAGTCGGGCGCAATCGCCTCGAAGTGCTTTTTGAACAGGTCAGAGATCTCGTCAGACACCTGATCGGGTACCAGGCGCATAGATATCTTGGCATACGCCTTTGATGGCAGCACCGTCTTGGCACCCTCGCCAGTGTAGCCGCCCCATATACCGTTCACTTCCAGTGTTGGCCTTATGCCGGTGCGCTCCAGAGTCGTGTATCCCTTTTCGCCCCAGTCTTCTTTCACGCCCAGTTCAGACTTGTACTCGGCCAGATCGAATGGTGCATTGTTGATGGCCTTACGCTCGGCATCAGATAGCTCCTGAACCTTGTCGTAAAAGCCGGCAACTGTAATGTGGTTGTTCTCGTCATGCAGCGACGCGATCATCTTGCAGAGGATAGTAGCCGGATTGGCTACTGCACCACCATATACACCACTGTGCAGGTCGCGGTTAGGGCCGGTCACTTCTACCTCCATATATGCCAGACCACGCAGGCCACTTTCAATAGAAGGATGCTCCATGCTGATCATGGATGTATCAGACACCAGCACGATGTCGGCTTTCAACTTCTGCTTGTTGTCTTCGAGGAACTTACCGAGGTTGACAGAACCTACTTCCTCCTCACCCTCTATCATCACCTTCACATTGCATGGCATAGAGTTGGTCTTCACCATTGTCTCCAAAGCCTTAATGTGCATGTACATCTGTCCCTTGTCGTCGCAGGCACCACGTGCGTAAATCTTACCGTCTTTGATCACCGGCTCGAACGGGCCACTGTGCCACAGGTTCAGCGGATCGGCAGGCTGCACATCGTAGTGGCCATATACCAGCACTGTTGGCAGGCTCGGGTCTACGATCTTTTCACCGTACACTATAGGATGTCCGGCTGTAGGGCATACTTCTACAGTATCGCAACCGGCGCGTTGCAAATGATCTTTTACCGCATCGGCGCAACGAGCCACGTCGCTCTTATATTTACTGTCGGCGCTTACTGATGGTATGCGGAGCAGCTCCAGCAACTCATCGAGAAAGCGTTCTTTATTCTGAGATTGATAATCTTTCCAGGCTTGCATTATTGATTGATTTTGTATTTAAATAATAACTGGTTCCATAGCACTGAAACCGCAGAAACTAGTTGATGCTGATAAGCTCCACATCAAAGATCAGTGTGCTGTTAGGCCCGATGGTTGGTCCTACCTGCCTGTCGCCATAGCCAAGGTGTGGCGGTATGAAGAAACGCCATTTGCTGCCGGTACCCATCAGTTGCAGTCCTTCTGTCCAGCCCTTGATCACCATGTTCAGCGGGAATGATGCCGGCTGACCGCGTTTTACTGAGCTGTCGAACACGGTACCATCTATGAGTGTGCCATGGTAATGGCAGGTGACCGTATTGTACTGGGTAGGCTTGGGGCCGTTTCCTTCTGTAAGTATCTCATATTGCAGACCACTGGGCAGTTCTGTAACGCCGGCTTTGGTCTTATTGGCCGCCAGAAATTCCTGACCGGCTTGGAGGTTGGCTTCTGCTTTTTCGTTCTTCATTCTGAAAAGTCTATCTGCGAGGTTCATTCAATTTTTTGCCCAAAAGTAGGCAAAAAGAGCATTGCACTAAAGAATAGCTGAATACCCGAAGCAGGGGAGGAGATCAGGGCAGTGTCACACAAGTGAGCTGAGCGTCTTTTCCTTGTCGTTCTTATAGAGATCGTAATGGAAATGGTCCAGTTTTCTTAGAAGGTAGACAAGGTGTTCCTTCTCCTGCATGCTCAGGTTGCCACCAATAAGGTCTGAAACCTTACTCATCTTGCCGAAAGCCTGAAACAGTACACCCTTTCCGCGGTCGGTAATGTGGAGTAGTTTACTGCGGCGGTCGTGAGTGTCGTCCTCCTGCGCCACCAGCCCCTGCGCCAGCAATCGTTTGATGATCTCCATACCGGTGGGCTTTTCCTGTATGTTCTTGGCAATGAGTTCGGATTTGGAGAGCTTGTCGAACGACAATAGAGTGGCCAGGTAGCCAAATTCGTCGGGCGACTGTATGATGCTGCCTTCCAGCGCCTTTTTGCTGTATAGTTTGGCGTACCTGTAGAGGTATATGACCATGCGAGCAATAGTAGTCTCGATCTGTTCGGTTGCACCGGGGAACTGTTTGTGTGCCTCTCCTACCCTCTCATCAACAAACTCCTCCTGTCCCATGCCACCCAGCATCCATCTTGCAAAGCCTTCGGTAGTGGGCTCATAGCCTCCGTCCGAACGCTCATATTGTTCGGCCAGTTCGATAAGTTCTGTGAGGAAGGCGTATTTCATACCAATGCAAAGGTAAAGAAGTATCTAATAATACAAAAACATACATTAAAATGAAGAAATGTGCTATAATTATCTTAATTTTGACGCCGAATAATATTAAAACATACTAAAATGAAAAGATTAATTGCCCTGTTCACTGCACTAATTTTCGTTCCGGTTCTTTTATTTTCCCAATCAAAAGGGGTGCTGAACGGAACCATACGTGACAAAAAGACCCAGGAGGGGTTGATCGGAGCCACAGTTATTTTGGAAGGTTCCGGATTGGGCGGAGTAACCGACACCAACGGTAACTTCAGGATAACAGACATTCCCACGCGGTCCTACAACGTTCGTTTTCAGGCATTGGGCTACGAGGACCAGATACTTTATAACGTGGTGATCACATCGGGCAACGAACAGGTCGTGAACGTGGAAATGGACAACGGAAACGGGGTGGCGCTGAAAGAAGTGGTGGTTCGCAAAAATCCGTTCAGCAAAAGCGCTGAGACCCCAATGTCGCTGCAAACACTTTCGGCTCAGGAGATAAAGAGCAACCCGGGCGGTAACTTCGACATTTCGCGTGTGATTCAGGCATTCCCGGGCGTGGGTGGCACATCGGGCGTGGGTGGTTACAGAAACGACCTCATTATTCGCGGTGGCGCTCCCAACGAGAACGTTTACTACCTAGACGGAATAGAGGTTCCTGTGATCAATCACTTTGCCACGCAGGGATCGGGCGGTGGCCCT
>JBIKSN010000304.1:0-3443 GCA_044348585.1 Flavipsychrobacter sp. | reverse complement strand
ATAACGGAAATATAGAACGCTTCGAGTGTTTGTCCGCTGAGGGTGCGACCGGAGGCATCAGTGATGGTGCCGGAGATCATAACCGGAAGTTTCTCGCGGTTGGTATCGCGGAAGTATTTGTTCACCGCATAGATAGCGGCCTTGGCGTTCAGTGTGTCGAATATGGTCTCTATGAGCAAAATGTCGGAACCGTTCTCTACCAGCGCCTGTATCTGCTCGTAGTAAGCATCAGCTACTTCGTCGAAAGAGATTGCGCGATAGCCCGGGTTGTTGACGTCGGGCGAGAGGGACAGTGTTTTGTTCATAGGCCCTATGGCGCCGGCTACAAAGCGGTCGCTCACATCGGTGCCGGTATCGCGGCCATATTCTTCAATGGCCTCGCGGGCTAAGCGTGCGGCGGCAGCGTTTATCTCGGCCGACAGGTGTTGCATGTCATAATCTGCCATAGATACACGCTGACCGTTGAAGGTGTTTGTTTCTATGATATTGGCACCGGCGGCAAGGTATTCTTTGTGAATAGCCTTGATAATTTCGGGGCGGGTGATACAGAGCAGGTCGTTATTTCCTTTCACATCGGAATGCCAGTCTTTGAAACGGTCGCCGCGGTAATCGGCCTCGTTCAGTTTGTAGCGTTGGATCATGGTACCCATGGCGCCATCGATGATCAGTATACGCTCGTTCAGCAGTTTCCTCAGTTTACTATCTATATTCATGCAACAAAGGTAGTGATTAGGGCAATTGAGAAATGGTTAAAAAAGACTTGTGTGCCGGGAGGGAATTGCGCAGTTCGCAGAATTTTTTTTATTCTGTTGCCAGTGCGCACCTTACCATTGATAATCAATGAAAAAGGCCGCGATCTGCGCAGATCTGCTTCTCAAAACCTGCGCACTACTTCCCAAAAACTTCCCACTTCTGCGCACCGGCTTCCCACCTGCCTTGTCGGCAGGCAGGCTTTCTGCTCATCCCGAATGTTTTCGGGACAAGGTGAGAAGTGAAATAAAATCATCATACATGCTCCCGTGATCCAATTTCTTCAACTATCATTCAAGATACACCGGTATACCAAAACCTACAAAAGGTGGTTTTATGATAGTGCGATCTGCAACTATGATATGTAGCAGGCGGCATGTGATACTTTTTACTCAGCAACGGCATTTGCCGCCGGAATCGAGGAAAATGAGAAACTTTTTGTCAAAGTTTCCAATAGTTTGCTATTTTCGTGTTGAAAAATGAGAAACTTTTTGTCAAAGTTTCCAATAATTTCCAAAAGGTGATGTATGAGAAAGTTGGAAAGAGCCCCTGTATTTAACCCGGCCATATTAAGCAAATATGCTTCTATAGCCGGGAATGAAGCCGCGCAAAAGGTTTTATCGGAGATACATGAGCAATATAATTTCTGGGATAAGGTAAAACACAAAGCTGTCGGCGACATACCGGCAGAAGATATATGGATGATGGCCAAGCTGAAAAGAATGAGTGGATACACCCATTTGAAGTTTGGTAGTTATCAGTTCAGGTGGACGGTGAATAATATGCTGCAGGGATACCTGCATTTCCTTGATCTGAATATTGGGGGCAGTCTTGAATCGACATCAATTGTATCGAGAGAGGACAAGAACAGGTACCTGATCAGCTCAGTGATGGAAGAGGCGATCGCATCGAGCCAGATAGAGGGCGCCGCAACGACCCGGCAAAAGGCCAAGGAAATGCTGAGGAAAAACACCAAACCCACTAACAAGTCGGAGCAGATGATCATGAACAACTACGTGACCATCCAGCGGATATTGGAGATAAAGGCTGAACCGCTAAACAGAGAAAATCTGCTGACCCTTCATAAACTGGTGACCACCAATACCATGGCTTCGGCATCGGAGGAAGGGGCATTCAGAACAGACAACGATATAGACGTGATAGACGCGGCTACCGGAGAGGTGGTGCACCATCCGCCGGACGTGGCGGAGATAGACGCGCTGCTGAATGACCTGTACTTGTTCTTTAATGAAGACGATGGAGATCAATTCATTCATCCGCTGATAAAGGGTAGTATCATTCATTTTATGATAGGATACATTCACCCATTTGCCGACGGAAACGGAAGAACGGCACGGGCGTTGTTTTATTGGTACCTGCTGAGAAAAGGATATTGGCTCACAGAGTATCTTTCTATATCCAGGCTGATATTGCGTGCGAAAGCACAATATGCCAGAGCCTATCAGTATACCGAGATAGACGACCACGATCTCACCTACTTCATCCTGTTCAACCTAAAGACAATGAAACTTTCGTTTGAAGAGTTGAGGTCTTACATACAGCGGAAGAACGAGGAAAAAATGAAGCTCTCGAACTTTGTGAAACTGAGTGGTGTGAACTACAAACAGGCGCTTATTCTGGAATGGTTTTATAAAGAACCGTCATTGCTCCTCACATCAAAAGAAGCAGAGAACAGATTGGCCATATCTACAGTAGCAGCGAGAAAGAACCTGATGCACCTTGTGGAAATGGGCTACCTGTCGCTGATAGATCTGGATAAAAAGAAAAATGGTTTTATAAAGTCGGAGAAGTTTGAAGAGCTGGTGAGGTCAGCGAACACAGGTATATAGCACCTATCCACCATCCAATACAAAACGCCCCTCTACTCAATATGCACACTATCGTTCTTATAGTAGAAATCGGTGGATAATAGTCTTTCGCCGGAGGGGGCAGATAGCACCCAGGGTAGGATACCCGTTCGATTGCCAACTCCATATGATTGCCTGAAGTGCGCCTTGCCGATAGAGGTTCCTTCCATCCAGCGTTTGAGGTATTGATTGCCCAGCGCAAAGCTGTCTACCGTGGTAATAGTCAATGCCGATCCGTTGCTGTAGCCGGTGGTGTCTCCGGGTTTCAAGCTGTAGTCTATCAAAAGTGTTTCGTTGGGATAGGTAACATTCATGGTCTGCGTCCAAGCATACACGCGCCGTGCAGTGAGGTCCTCGCGCAGGTAGATGAAGCCGGTATCGGTATGCGGGTACCATTTGCCCGAATACACGGTGCTGAATTTATATACCCGGTAGTTGCGAGAATAGTGTAGTGTGTTTTC
Source organism: Flavipsychrobacter sp. (assembly GCA_044348585.1). Lineage (GTDB taxonomy): Bacteria > Bacteroidota > Bacteroidia > Chitinophagales > Chitinophagaceae > Nemorincola. Next base: position 364 of record JBIKSN010000304.1, on the reverse strand, counting down.
GCCGGTTGAAACTACGGTGATGGTCTTGTAGTAGGCAGAATCGTAGATGTACCAACCGAGGGTATCGTAGTAAGAGATGCCACGCATCTTAACCACCCATCGTGCATTGGTGGCAGGTATGAATATAAAATCCTTCAGGGTGCTATCGGGTGGAGCCGGGAGAACAGTATCTATGGGCGGTAATACCTCAGCCACCGGTTTTCGCCGGCAAGAGGAAGAAGCGAAAACGACCAATACAAAAAAGACAAACAGGGCGGATCTTGTCATTGTTATGGAAAGGTACAAAACAAGTAGCATCCCTTTGTTATGTGTCTGGTATCGTTTTATTTCAATAAATACTATCTTTCTGCCTTTAATACCATTT
>JBIKSN010000303.1:0-3464 GCA_044348585.1 Flavipsychrobacter sp. | reverse complement strand
TATAGAGGCATTCCTTTTTAATGTCAGAAGAATATCAAAAAACATCTTAGTTGTGCCGGCCCCGCTTCAACACGTTGATTATAAAAAGCCCGCATGAAGACAAAAAGATCAATACAACACCAAGCATATGCACCGACTTCTCGTCGGTATGGTTATTGGCATTGGAGCGCCCCAGCATCAGAAACCCAAGAGAGGCAAAAAGAATACACACAACCCGACAATAACTATTCATTTGTCGAATTTACCGCCATTGCAGATTCCGGAAACTACTTGTTTTCGCGGGCAAATGCAGACGACGTAACAATTGTTCCATTTCGATAACATTTGATCAGATAACTTTGCATCAGAAAACCAAAGTGTCCCCGTCAGATGAGTACGAACAGGAATACCGAACAGAAGCCCTCAATTGTCAAGGCCATCTTTAACATGCAGTGCCCCAGTTGCCGCAAAGGGCATATGTACAAGCAAAATAGCATGTTTCCCCTTAAGACGATGTTAGATATGCCTGAAGAGTGCCCGGTGTGCGGCCAGAAAATGGAACCACAGACAGGATTCTATTTCGGAACGGGCTATGTCAGCTACGCCCTTTCTGTAGCGCTGTTCGCGTTCAACCTGGTTTGGTACTGGACCTTCTTCGGTATCTCTTATAAAGACAATAGCATCTTCTACTACCTTATCAGTTCCATCAGCATTGTAGTACTTATGCAACCCTACATTATGCGCATATCGCGCGTGCTGTATCTTTACATATTTGTGCGCTACGGAGCCCATACCAAGGACCAGCATGCCGACCATCAGGACCATGCCATTCATTCGGGCAACAGGGCCTGATAGCCTTTTCGCTTTATAAGCGTAATTTAGCCAACCTATGTACGGTATGCTCCGTCGGTTTGTGGTTGGTATCACGCTGTTGTTCAGCGCATGGTTCTTCGCGTTTTATGGCAAAGAGTCCTATCCCTTCAATGGCGATGCCATGGGCTACTACATGTATCTGCCGTCCACCTTCATCTATCACAATCTGAAGGCGCTGGACTGGCTGCCCGAAGACCATAAGTTCGACTACCGTGTCCGCTTTTACCTTTCAGAGCTGCGGCGCGAGGGGTTGTACACGCCTGCCGGCTACCTTATAGACAAGTATACCTATGGTGTAGCCGCTCTGGAGCTTCCGTTCTTCCTTGCCGCGCATGCCTACGAAAAGCTCATTGGCGGCAACCCCGACGGGTATTCGGCATCTTATGTCACGGCCGTGTGGGTTGCTACCTTTTTCTATGCGCTTGCAGGTCTGTTGCTGCTCTACCACATACTGGCTCGCCTCTACAGCAAAAGTCTGGCGGTTGCAGGTACGGTGCTCATCTTCACCGGCACCAACCTGTTCTGGTTCACCGTGGGGCAGGCGGGTATGGCCCATGCGCCCCTGTTCTTCCTCTACAGCCTGCTGCTCTATACCACCATGCTGTTGCACGAAAAGCCCCGTAAGTGGCTTTTTGTTTTAGCCGGTCTTACAGCGGGCGCCATTACCATCATACGCCCCACAGACATCATATGCCTGCTGATACCGCTGCTGTACAACGTGTATAACGGCCGCACGCTTCGGGCCAAGGTGGATTTCCTGCGGGGGCAACTGATGGGGTTGCTGCTTTTTGCAGTATCCTTTGTGCTGCCGCTACTACCGCAGATGGTGTACTGGAAAAAGTTCGCGGGCAGTTTTCTCTACTACAGCTACAGCAAAGAAACTTTCCACTGGAACGATCCGCACATAGTGGACGGCCTCTTCTCTTTCCGCAACGGGTGGTTTGTTTATACGCCGCTGATGCTGGTGGCATTGGCCGGTCTGGTATGCTACCGCCGCATGAAGCCCACCGCGTTGCTCACATGGCTCATACTGCCTGTGTATGTCTATGTGGTGTACTCGTGGCACTGCTACAACTACATCAATGGGCTGGGCTCCCGCCCCATGATACATCTGTATCCGTTGCTGGCCATTCCGCTTACCGCACTGCTGCAATGGGCATTGGCGCGGGGCAGGGTGGCAAAGGCAACACTGGCCGGCATAGTTCTGCTGTTTTCCGCCGTCAATATTTCCTACAGCATTCAGCAGGCTAAGGGCATACTGTTCAGCGAAGAGTCTAACGCTACGTACAACCTCAATATGCTGTTCCGCACCCGTGCCACCTATGCCGACCTGGTGATGATGGACGTGCAGGAGGTGCAACCCAACGAAAGCAAACTACAAAAGGTAGCTACCCTTGCCTGTGTGACCCACGAAGACAGCAACGACCACCACATACCAGACCCCACGGGGCAAAGCCGTTTCGTGTTCCGCATGCCGGCAGGCGAAGAATACTACCGGGAGCAGATAAAGGTGCCCTATAGCAAGGCTGTCTTTGGCAATGCGCGCTACATAAAATGTAGTGGTCGTTTTGCGTGCCCGCAGCACTATACCTATTACAAACACCTGCTGACGCTGGACATTTCCACCCGCGACAAACGACCGTTGTGGTGGGGTTGCCGCATAGACAACAAAATAGGTCTTACCGATCCCGGAACACCCCTCAGCGAGTTCCACATTTACCACTGCGACCTGAACAAGTGGGGAAGGATATGGTTTTATGTGCCCATACCGGCCGGACTTGAAGAAGGCGATCAGGTGCGACTGGATATCTGGAACATTGGCTGGCAAGAACTGCTGGTGGACGATATCTGCCTTGAGTTATATCGCTGATCTATCGCTCGCTCATCTTGTTGCGGGCTGTTATGCACCACAGCAATTCGTTGACAAAATTGGCCGCACGCCGCTCCATGGTGGCTTTGTCGGCGGGTACGCCGTTCTCATCGAATGCTTCACTGACCTTTGGTACCGGGAACATGGCCGGCACCGTCCAGGCGCGCATCTTCCATAACGTGAATTGGAGCGAGGTGATGACCTGTGTGCCGCCAAACACACCATCAGACACAGTGGCAATGGCCACGGGTTTGCGGTGCCATTCGTCGTACGGCAGGTCCACTACATTCTTTAAGGCTGCAGGGTAGCCGCCGTTGTATTCGGGTGTTACGATAATGACGCCGTCGGCAGCCGACACCTTGCCCGCAAACTGCATCACCTTTGTGGATGGTGTGGCCTGATACTTCAGCCGCTCTTCGAACAAAGGAAAGCGATATTCATTGAGATCCAGTATCTCGGCACTCTGTTGCTGCTGCTCCAGATACTGTTTCAGGAACAGGGCCACGCGGTGGCTGTTGCGCCCTGTGCGCACACTGGCTGATATGATAGCTATGTTTGGCATAGTTCGTTTGGATTTTTTCTAATTAAAGCAGACCCGCTCATCGCTTCCGTTCGCTCAAAACATCTCATTGTTCCACGAAAAAAATAATCTCCCACTCTTGTATTGATAATCAGACAGTTGTGTCTAAAAAAACTCCCAAAAAACTCCCACGATCTCTCATAATATCCCGTTGATGGGAGG
>JBIKSN010000302.1:0-3469 GCA_044348585.1 Flavipsychrobacter sp. | reverse complement strand
TGTCGGGTATAGATGATGGCAATGCGCGTGTACCATCGTCAATGCCCAGCCAGTCAAGTTTTCCGCCTTGGTAGTAAGCAAAGTCCTTACCATATGTCTGAAGGTTGGCACCTGTACCGACCTGAACAGCAAAGAACTTTTTCGATGGGATGTCTTTGGTGTTCACCTGTATAAGGCCTCCAGCGAATTCGCCCGGGAGGTCCGGCGTAGCTGCCTTATTCACAATAATATTATCGATCATACCGGCAGGAAACAGGTCGAACGAGAATGACTTACGGTCTGGTTCTGTGCTCGAGAGCAGAGAACCGTTCAGTGTAGCCTGATTGTATCGGTCGGCAAGACCGCGGACAACCAGATATTTCCCTTCCTGAATAGAAGCAGAAGAAACACGCTTCAATACCTCTCCCGTATTGCGGTCCGGTGATTTCCTGATGGCTTCGGCCGACACAACCTGAGCTACAGTATTAGTATTTTTCTGATAGATTATCATGGCGCTGATATTCTCCTTCTTCAGCGATGACTGTACTGTAACTTCTGCCAGTTGGGTTGATGCGGCCTGGTTGAGCGCTACGGTCACATTGGTTTCTTTACCTTCTTCAACTTTAATATCGGTTACCTCTTTTGTTTGGTAACCCACATACTTTACCTCAATTGTATAATTTCCGGGATTAACTGAAAGTTCAAAATTTCCATCAATATCTGTTGTAGTTCCCTCAGAAGAACCTTTTACAACGACAACCGCCCCTATCACAGACTCATTGTTCTTTGAGTCAGAAACTTTCCCCTTTATCTTTCCACCGGCTATTGCCGTTACCACAGAGGACATAAATAATACCACAAGAACTAAACTTCGCATTGAAAATTAATTTTATGCAAAAGTCGAATTTTGGTGTTATGTTATTGTTACGGCAAGTTTACGCTTGGGTTAAGTTAATATTCCGGCAATCTTCAGTTAACATTGGAGCAAGGCGCGAAGCTCCGTCGGTGATGTATAGTAATACCATTTTCCGCTATTCCCCTTAGGTGTGCTGCCGTTCCGTATCCTTTATTCTTGTTCCAACCATAGTATGGAAATTCTTCATGCAATTTGTCCATATATCCATCGCGGTGGGTCTTTGCAAGGATACTTGCTGCTGCTATAGAAGTGTATTTAGCATCGCCTTTTACAATGCACTGATGGATGATACCAAAGTAGGGTGGGAAGATATGCCCATCTATGAGCAGAAGCTCCGGTCTTATCTTAAGCTCGTCTATCGCCTGATGCATGGCCCTGAAAGATGCTTTCAGAATGTTCATGGTGTCAATTTGTTCCGGTGTGCTGAACGCCACCGCCCATGCAATCGCTTCCTTTTCAATGATTGGCCGCAATAGTTCTCTGTCCTTTTCCTTGACCTGTTTACTGTCGTTCAATAGCGGGTGATGAAAGTTTGCAGGCAAAATTACCGCTGCGGCAAAAACCGGTCCTGCAAGGCAGCCCCTGCCTGCTTCGTCGCAGCCTGCTTCTATGACCCCGGAAGTGAAACTGGTTTTTAGCATAAGGAATCACTGCAATGTACGACATACAGGCTGTGCATCAAAAGTTACCAATGGTGTGATATTGTATTATGAAGTAATTTGCAGCATGCGAAAAACCCTTAAGATCATTGGCATTGTCCTTGGTTCCCTCTTATTGGTCCTCGGTGTATTCTTATTCTATTTGTATAGAAAAACGCAACCCGAGGCCATGGCGCGGTTCATACTTGAGAATCCCAACCGCGCGTCCGTGTGTTTGGTTCAGAATGATACTGTTTTTGCCGCGCAGAATATAGATAGCGTGATGCCGCTTGCCAGTACAGTAAAGATAATTGTGGCGGCGGAATATGCGCGGCAGGTTGCTGCAGGCATCATTGATCCCGCAGAAATGATAGATACGGCCATGCTCGACAGATTTTATATACCCAACACCGATGGGGACGCACATCCGTCGTGGCTGGCCGAGGTCCGCAAGAAGGGTTTGTTATTTGGCAGCAACGTACCGCTGAATGAGGTGGCCAAAGGAATGATCCGATACAGCTCAAATGCCAATACTGAGTACCTGCTGGACAGACTGCATGTTGATAGCGTGAATGCGGGTATCAAACGGCTGGGTCTCAGGATGCAGGAGCCACTTTATCCGTTTGTAGCATCCCTGTTTATAAGTCAGGGGCTCAGCATAGATCAGATAAAGGCTATGTCCGACGAAAAGTACATTGCGGCATCGGTAGCTATTCACGACAAGTTGAAAGCCGACACTGGTTTTAAACGAAGCTTTAAACCGGTGACACTGGACATGCAGCGTGTATGGAGCGACAGGTTGCCGGGCGGCACCACAAGGGAATACATTGAAATACTAAAGAAGATCAACCGCCGTGAGTACTTTTCGGCTGCCGAGCAAAAAGTGATGGATGAACTGATGGAAGGAATTCTTGACAATCCTCAAAACCGAGCATGGCTGACGCATGCCGGCTTTAAAGGTGGTTCCACAGCTTTTGTGTTTACCATGGCTATGTACGCTACCTCAAAGAAGGGAACACACACAGAACTGGCCTATTTTTTCAACGACCTCAGTATGTGGGAATCCTTACTGTTGCAGGCTGCTGCAAACGAGTTTCATCTTTCAATATTGAGGGGGCCGAAGACACGCAATAGAATTGCCGAAATCATCAACGGAAAATGATTTCTGTAGCTCTTAGTCTTTCAAAAATCCGAATTTGCCTGCATTATAGTCCGATATAGCCTGATGTATCTCTTCTTCCGTGTTCATAACGAACGGTCCGTAGCTTACATAGGGTTCATTGAGCGGTTCGCCACTCAGCACAAGTAACAATGCCTTCTTTTTCGACTTTATATGTATGTCTCCGGCTTCGTTCTTTAACTGAACGTAATGGTTTTCTTTTACGTTGTGTTCATTTACTTCTATCTCGCCATCTACCAGTAATATACCCGTGTTGAAGTGAGCCGGAAGTGTGAAACTGAAGTCTGCACCCGCATTCAGGTGTATGTCGTACATATGTACCGGAGAAAACGTACTTGCCACACCCTTAGTGCCATTGTATTCGCCTGCTACTACATAGATACTGCCCATATTGTTTGGCAGGGAGACCTTTGGTTTCTGTGTGTGAACGATGCTCTGGTACTTTGCCGTAGTCATCTTGTGCTTTTTCGGCAGGTTGATCCATAACTGAAGCATTTCGAATGCGCCACCTTTTTTCAGGTAGGTCTGTTCGTGATACTCTTTGTGCAACACGCCGCCGCCGGCAGTCATCCATTGTATATCGCCTGGGTTAATGATACCGTGATTTCCTTTACTGTCGTGGTGTTCTACCGATCCTTTATAAGCGAACGTTATGGTCTCAATGCCCCTATGCGGATGCACACCCACGCCACGTGAGATCTCTGACGGAGGATAGCTGACCTCAGCATTGAAATCTAGCAGGAAAAACGGGCTCAT
>JBIKSN010000301.1:0-3474 GCA_044348585.1 Flavipsychrobacter sp. | reverse complement strand
TCTCCGATACTACAGTTTGCACCCACGGCCGTGGCCACCAACAAACATGTTGTGGTTACTATTGCCGATACCCTGCTTGAGGAGAACACGACCTATAGGGTCAGCTTCGGAAGCGCTGTGCGCGACCTGCATGAGGGAAACCCCTTCACGAAGTATACCTACACTTTCAGTACGGGTGGGTATTTTGATTCTTTGTCTTTTGAGGGAAGTGTGCTGAATGCTGCAACTGGTATTCCTGATACATCGGGTGTGCTCGTTGTGTTGTACAAAGCATCAGAGAATGATACTGCGATAATCCGGAAGAAGCCCATGTATGCCGTGAAACCCGATAAAAGCGGTACGTTCAGGTTTGCCGGACTGCCGGGAAGGGATTTCAGGTTGTATGCGATAAGGGACGATAATAACAACATGATGTATGATGGGGGCGTTGAAATGGTTGCCTTCAATGACGTTATTGTTCGGGCAGATGATACTACGATGGTGGCACCAGTGCTCAGGCTTTTCCCTGAAGTGACAGACAGCGCGGGTGCACTTGCCGATACGGCAACATCGGGCAAGAAGGGGATGCGGACAAAACAACGTATGTCGAGGGACACCGGATTCTTCTACTCTCTGAACGTGGATAGCTCGGATATCAGCAAAAGGACTTTTGATGTGACCGATTCGTTCAGATTCGTGTTCAACTCTCCTGTTGTTTTACATGAAGGTCGCCTGCACATGAACCGCGATAGCGGCGGAGTATGGGTGCCGGTACCAATGAAAGTGAGGCAGGACTCAAATAGAACTATGCGCGTCAACGCCGTTGCTGAATTGGCAGGTAATGCGGTGTACGAATTGGTGGTGGACAGCGCCTTTGTGACCGATACAGCAGGCAAGGCCATTAAGGGTGCCCGATACCGGTTCAGGACCATGGATAGGGACGACTATGGAAAGATCAAGCTGGAGATACCCGGGCGTTATACCACAAAAGGGCAGAAGTATGGTTATGATCACATCCTGATGATGACTGCAGGAGCGGACACCGTTTATCAGGGAAAGATCACCGATTCTGTAGTTGCTTTCAAGCGCTTGAAGCCTTCGACATATGCCTTCAGGATCATTGCCGATAAAGATGGGAACGGGAAGTGGAGCACGGGCGATCTGTTGGGCAGGAAGCAGCCTGAAATAGTATTTCCCGGGCCACAGCCGTTGGTGCTGAAGGCTGGCTGGGACCATACCTTAGAATTCGAACAAAAGCCTAAGGAGGCCGGTAAGGCAGATGGCGGCAAGGGCAAAAACTCAAATAAAAACCGATAATTCTGAAATAGTATGAAACGGATATCTGTACTACTCTTCATGGTGTGTTCGGCAGTGGCCAACGCGCAAATGAAGCGAATGACGCCCGAGACACTCTGGAGTCTGCACCGTGTGAGCGGCAACGAAGTGAGCCGCAACGGCAAGTATGTCTACTATACATCTAAGACTGTAGACTGGCGCACAGAGAAAAGCACGGTGCATCAGTACCGTCTGAATCTGGAAGATGGCAGCCGCAAGGAGTTTACCACCGAAGGCCGCAGCATTTGCCAGCGATATGAAAATGCATGGTACTCGTTCTCCGACAACGCAGTGTACCAGAGTGTGGACAGTGGCAACACCTGGAAGGAGATATTTAATGGCGTTCAGGGTGCTGAGAATGTGTGGGTCTCGCCTAATGGCAAGTACGTAGCGTTCTCAAAAGATGTGCTGATCAAGCCAATGAACGGCACAGATATTTACTCTGACCTGCCGAACACTACAGCAAAAGTCTACACCGACCTGAACTACCGTCACTGGGATACATGGGAAGACGGTAAGTTCTCGCACGTATTTATTGCCGACCTGAAAGAGGGTACCGTGAAGGATATTATGGAGGACGAGCCACATGATTGTCCGCAGAAGCCATTTGGTGGAGCAGAGGATCTGGTGTGGTCGCCGGACAGCCGGGGGTTTGTGTATGTGTGCAAGAAGAAGTTCGGGAAGGAATATGCCATCAGCACCAATACCGATCTTTACTTCTACACTGTTGCTACCGGCAAGTCGGCCAACTGGACCGAGGGCATGGCCGGATACGATACCAATCCGTCATTCAGCAGCGATGGCCGCCGAATTGCATGGCTCAGCATGTCTCGCGATGGATATGAGGCAGATAAGAATGACGTGGTAATGATGGACGTGGGTACCCGCAAGAAGATCAATCTGACGTCGAAGTGGGACGGAACTGCAGAGGGTTTCATCTGGAACACCACCGGCGACCGCATCTACTTCAACGCACCATTTGAGGGCACAGTGCAGCTTTTTGATGTGGCTATTCCTCGCAGCGACCGTGATAAGATAGAGGTGAGCAATATTACTAAGGGCAAATGGGACATCAACGGCATTGTAGGTCAGGCCGGTGGCGAGATCATCGTATCACGCTGCGATATGAACCATGCGTCAGAGCTATATGCGGTGAAACCCAAGTATGGCGATATGCGCCAGCTTACGTCAGAGAACGACAACATGTACAAGGACATAGAAATGAGCAAAACCGAGCTCAAATCTATTCCTACTCCTGATGGTGCGACCCTGAGGGCATGGGTGATCTATCCGCCTGACTTTGACCCCAAGAAGAAATATCCCACACTCCTTTACTGTCAGGGAGGACCACAGTCGCCGCTTTCGCAGTTCTACAGCGTTCGTTGGAACTTCCAGCTGATGGCAGCCCAGGGTTACATTATTGTTGCTCCTAACCGCCGTGGTATGCCGGGCTGGGGTGTGCAGTGGAATGAGGCGATCAGCAAGGACTGGGGAGGATTGCCGATGCAGGATTACCTGACTGCGATCGATGAAGTGAGTAAGGCTCCGTATGTGGATAAGAGCCGTTTGGGTTGCGTGGGTGCGAGCTATGGTGGTTATAGTGTGTTTATGCTGGCGGGTATCCACAACAACCGATTCAAGTCGTTTATTGCACACGATGGACTCTTCGATCTGAAGAGCTGGTATGGTACAACGGAAGAGCTGTGGTTTGCGAACTGGGACATTGGCGGTCCTTACTGGAAGCAGCCTGTACCTGCCAGCTACGACAAATTCAATCCCAGCAATTTTGTGAACAAATGGACAGCTCCTATAATGATCATCCAGGGCGGGCTGGACTTCAGGGTGCCTATAGAGCAGGGCCTTGAGGCGTTCCAGGCGGCAAAGTTGCATAATGTGAAGGCTAAATTGTTGTACTTGCCCAATGAAAACCATTGGGTGTTGCACCCTCAGAATGGTATTGCATGGCAGCGCGAATTTTTCAAGTGGTTGGATGAGACTCTGAGGTAACATCAACTACTCATTTTAAACCTATTCCCCATACAATTCCGGTTGTATGGGGAGTTATATTTTAGTTATAGTTTATATTTGTTGTTGTATTTTTAGATTTAATGTGTTATATTCGCTAAAAGTTTTTAAGTGGCCGAGATAGTAAAGAAGCAA
>JBIKSN010000060.1:0-13964 GCA_044348585.1 Flavipsychrobacter sp. | reverse complement strand
CAGTGGCACACCGTATGTTGTGCGAGATCACGTCTCAAGATCAGGCAGCTCCTGCAGGCGCACAGATGGAATCGCTTAAAACACTGCTTCCCCCAACCAATCTCGGCAAACTGAAGATCTATGACCCATCAGGCACCACTGCAACCGGAGCGGCTGAACCAACACCGGCTACGCCTATGGCGCTTACGGTTAATGGCACCAATATCCGCACCTATCGCCTCGCGCTATCTGCCAACAACTTCTATTGTCAGGCAGCAACCGGACTTGGTTCGCCTACAATAGGTCAGTGCTTCAGCGCCATGACGACCAGTATGAACCGAGTGAATGGTGTATTCAACCGAGAAATATCCGTTCAGCTCAACTTCGTGACAAACGAGAACCTCATCATCTGGCCAACAGCAACCGGAAGTTCAAACGGAGCAGATCCATTCAATAGTATAAATACGAACGCTGGTGCTTGTATCTCAACCAACCAAACAACCTGCGATACTCGTATCGGTAATGCCAACTACGATATCGGTCACGTGTTCACAACCGGCGCCGGTGGTCTTGCAGGATTGGGCGTTGTTTGTAACAACACACAAAAAGCACGCGGCGTTACGGGTTCATCGGCTCCAGTTGGTGATGCGTTCGACATCGACTATGTATCCCATGAAATGGGTCACCAGTTCGGATCATCTCATACGTTTAATAACAATCAGGATGGGTCATGCAATGGCAATGCGTCATCGGCAAACGCTTACGAACCAGCAAGTGGTGCCACTATCATGGACTACGCCGGCATCTGCAACCCCGACAACGTGCAGGCTAACAGCAATCCGTACTTCAGCATCAAAAGCCTTGAGCAGATCCAGACGTATATGTCCGGAACAGGAGGAACATGCCCCACAACAACACCTTCAGGCCATGCACCTGTGACAGTCGCTACATTCACCGCAACATACAACATCCCCTACAAAACACCGTTTGAACTGCGCGGACGCACGGCAACGGGTAGCGTAGGCGACACCGCTATTACCTACTGCTGGTCTCAATACAACCGTGGTGATTTCGGTCGCCGTCTGAACCAGACGTTCGTAAACGGCCCGATATTCCGTAGCTATCAACCTGTCTATACTCCCGACCGCATTTTCCCACGTCTGAGCAATGTCCTTTCAGGCGTATTGTCAAATTCAGGTGAAAAAGCACCCGATACCACCCGCTTCCTCACTTTCAGGCAGGTATTCCGCAACATACAGGCAGGCTACGGTTGCATCCGTATCCCTGACGACTCAATTCACATCAACGTTAGCTCCACCGGCGCGGGAAATAGCTTTGCCGGATTCAGGGTCACCAGTCAGAACACTACAGGTATCGTTTACACAGGTGGCAGCACACAAACCGTTACCTGGAATGTTGTGGGCACCAACCTGCCACCGGTAAACACACCGAACGTCGACATATTCATGTCTGTAGATGGTGGTGTTACCTGGACATATACTGTTGCCACATCGGTGCCCAACAGCGGCACAGCCACTGTTGCGATCCCCAATCCGGGCACAGCTACTACTCAGGCTCGCATCAAGGTAAAAGGAACGAATAATATCTTCTTCAACATCAACTCAAACAATTTCACAGTGAATCCGGGTGCTACTACGGCACCGATCACCGGCACATTCACAGTTTGTGTCACAGGTACCACAACTCTTGCTGACGCTACACCGGGTGGAACCTGGACATCAAGCACACCTGCAGTAGCAACCATCGGTTCTTCAACCGGTGTCGTTACCGGTGTCTCAGCAGGAACAACAACGATCACCTACAATGTGGCATCAGGTGCAGTTACCGCGGTCGTTACGGTAATAGCAACACCTGCCCCATCGGCCATAACCGGCAGTGGAATTGTGTGCGTTGGTACTCCGGGCACACTCAGCAACGCAACGCCGGGCGGAGTGTGGTCAAGCACGACGCCGGCGGTAGCTACCATCGGCACATCTACAGGAGTAGTGACCGGCGTTACAAATGGAACCAGCACCATTTCTTACAGTATTACCAACGTATGCGGAACCGGCGCGGCTACTACAATCGTTACAGTAAGCGCACCAACTGCAGTAGCTCCTATCACAGGTACATTGGCTGTGTGCAACGGTAGCAGCACTACCCTTTCTTGCACTACCCCTGGCGGTGCATGGACAAGCGCTACACCGGCAGTTGCAGCAATTGGTGCAGGAACAGGCTTGGTAACATCTCTTTCAGCAGGCACGTCAACTATGAGCTATACTGTGACCAACGCGTTTGGATGCACATCAGCAGCAACAGCTACCGTTACCGTGAATGCAGCACCGGCAGCAACCACTACACCGGCAGGTAGCCTTGTACTTTGCACCAGCGGAACCGCTGTGGTGAATGCAGCGCCCACATCGGCAGGCTTCACCTACCAATGGCAGGATGGCGGAATCAATATCCCGGGCGCCACATCTTCCTCTTACACTGTATCCGCAGCCGGCAACATTCGTGTTCTGGTCACTAATACTGCGGGATGCACAGGCACCTCTGCCGTACTTGCAGTTACTGTAAGCGGAGCAGGATCAGTAGTTCCGACAATTTCTGTTTCTGCAACACCGGGCACAAACATATGCTCAAGTGTCGGTATAGTAAATTACAGCTCATCGATCACCAATGGTGGTGCCACTCCGGGTTACCTGTGGTACGTTAACAGTATCTCTACCGGAGTAACTACCCCGACATTCTCTTACACTCCTGCAAACGGCGATGTAGTGCGTTGCGAACTTACAAGTAGCTTGCCATGCGCTGTTCCTGCAATTGTAGCTGATAGCCTGACAATGACTGTTACGCCAACTTTTACACCAGCGGTGAGCATCAGCCCTGCACCTAACGATACTGTTTGTACAGGTCAATCTGCAACTTACACAGCGGTACCATTCGGTGGCGGAACTGCACCATCCTACCAGTGGAGTGTAAACGGTATAGCTGTTGCTACCGGACCTACTTACAGTCATACGCCATCCAATGGAGATGTGATCACATGTCAAATGTCCAGCAACGCTACATGCCGCACCACTACAGTAGTGAATAGTGCACCGATGACCATTACAGTCCAGGCACCTGTTACAAATACTGTATTGATCAGTGCAAGCTCGGCAAGCATTGTAGCAGGAGAGAACGTAACATTCGTGGCAATCGCGGCCAACGCAGGGCCGTCCGCAACGTATCAGTGGTTCATTGACGGTGTTGCGGTACCGGGCGCTACAAATATCACTTTTACTACCAACCTGCTTACCAATGGTCAGACAGTTCACTGCAAGGTGACAACGGCTGAACCTTGCGTACTCCCGCATACTGCTATGAGCGGCGGTTTCAAGATGACAGTAACTACCGGTATATGGGAAGTAACCGGAAGTGGTAACGCGTTCACCCTCAACCCTAATCCAAACAAGGGAACATTTGTGATCAATGGAAAAGTTCACACCGATGATGCTGTTCACATAAATGTTACCAATGTGTTGGGACAAACGGTGTTTACACGTGAAACAAAAGGAGTTAACGGCATGCTGAACGAGCAAATAGCATTACCTGCCGGGCTTCCGAAGGGGAACTATCTTGTTGTTACTAACTGCAATGGCGAGCGCGTTGTATTCAGAATGACACTCGATTAATCGATAATGTAACAATGATTTTTTTTACAAAAAGCACGCTAAATATCATTTTATAAAAAACCACATTAATTGTTGTTGTTTTATAAAAAAAATGTAGATTTGCCTATTATTAATTTTTTATACCAAACAAAATGCAAGAAGGTACAGTAAAATTCTTCAATGAAACTAAAGGATTTGGTTTCATTACGCCATCAAACGGCGGTCAGGACATCTTCGTTCACGTGTCAGGCCTGAAAGACCAGATCCGCGAAAACGACAAAGTGTCTTTCGAAGTTCAAAATGGTAAGAAAGGTCTGAATGCCGTGAACGTTAAAGTAATTTAATTTTTAACAGCAGCACTTAACATATCATTCCAAGACGTGTAGCGATACACGTCTTTTTTTTGTCCAAAAAAGTAAGAGATCGGATAGCCGGTCTCTTACTTTTTACTCTGTTTTATTGCTTCCCATGTTGCGTAAAGTGATTCCTGCGTTGGCCTGTTTGCCGGTAATTCTGTGAGCGCCTGGCAGGCAATCAGACTCTCATGGCAGTCGGCCGGAAGCATCTGGTACAACCTGGTCCCCATCGTCTTCCAGGCAAGCATTTCATCACTTACCTCCTTAATGACCTTTCCCGGATTTCCAACTACAAGAGAACGAGCCGGTATAATTGTTTTGGCTGCCACAAATGTCATTGCTCCAATGATACACTCATCGCCTATCTCAGCCTCGTCCATCAACACTGCGTTCATCCCCACCAGTACGTTCCGGCCCACATTGGCACCATGCACTATGGCACCATGACCTATGTGCGCGCCTTCCTTCAATGTAAGTGTCGTTCCGGGAAACATATGTACTGTACAGTTCTCCTGCACGTTACAACCATCCTCTATCACGATTCCGCCCCAGTCGCCACGCAAGGCCGCACCGGGCCCTATGTACACGTCTCTGCCAATAATTACATTTCCCGTTACTGCGGCCTGCGGATGAACGAATGACGATGGATGCACCACCGGTACAAATCCTTTAAATGCGTAGAACATGCTACAAAGATAGCAGTGTTGCCGGTTTTATCGCGGGGCACCAAATAAGTACATCAGCGCACACAACAGCAGCGTTACTGCCATGACAATGAATGGGATCATTCGCTCCTTCCGTTCACGCTTTACCCGATATCGGGTATAGTTTCCAATTGTAGTCTTTGCAACGTCGTCATCTCCGGCCACGACAAGCAGTGCCTGAAGGATCACATCCAGATACTTAAGTTCCAAATGACCTGTTGCCTTGATTATCTCCTTGACTATAGCATAATTGACATCCCGATCACCCTCACGTTGCAACACGCCTAGATGAGCATCTGTCAGTATCATCATGATGTATGTCTGCAAGGTATGCTGCCTCATGCGATGGGTATCCATCGTAGCCAGACTCACGTTAAGGTCCTCGCTTACTTTCCGTAGCCATGCCGGAGTCACTCCTTCCTGATAACTTGTGCGCTGCCCCACTCCTGACAGCCACCGATCTTCATCGTACGCTGCCCGTTTCTTAGGGTCACTTAATACTCCATATGCCTCGCTGATCTCTTTGAAATGCGCCTCGCTCCATGCTGAATCAGGATTCTTATCAGGATGATATTTTACGGCGAGTGCCCTGTAAGCCTTCTTTATCTCCGCTACTCCGGAAGATGGCTTTACACCCAGTGTTTTATAATGATCTTTTACTTGCATAGGCAACAGAGCGGCGCAAAAATAGGAATATTACCAACAGTGCCCCGTCTTTAAAACCATCACTTTCCGGCATCTTTATAGGGCCAAAGATAGAAACAAGCATAGCTCTGATAGGGAGACCACTTTTCAGATATCTTCAACATTTGCGCGCGTAGAGTACGTTTGTCCGCCATACCCAGTTTGTAAATGGCCGCCATTGCCTGCTGAATGCCTAGGTCATCCACCGGAAAAACATCCTCGTGCCCAAGTGTGAACATAAGTAGCATTTCTACCGTCCACTTCCCTACCCCCTTTATGGGTAGCAGCAACTCCATCACTTCCTGTGATGTGCAGGCATACAGTCTTCTGTCTGTTATCTTATGGTCCTGGAAATAGTTGGCAACATTCAGCACATACTGAGCCTTCGCGTTCGACAAACCTATTCCACGCAATGTGGCGAAAGGAGTATCCGCTATCTCCTGTGGTGTTGGCTCCTGTCCGCCATAAAGCTCCAGGAAACGTCTGAAAAACACTTCTGCAACCTTTGTAGATAATTGCTGACTCATAATGGATGAACACAACCGCAGACATACGTTCTTTCTCTTTTTGAGCTGATACGGTGTTGCCACCTGTATTACTCTGGCAAGCTTTTTATCTCTTGACAAATGTGCAAGAACAGTGGCCGGAATATTTTGAGACATGCCGGAAAAGTACCGAAATTTCACTTCACCAATTACATCTATATTTGAACGAGTAAGGAAATTTTGTTTTACATGTATATACATGTATTTTTGTACCGTGGTTCTTTGGAATCGCTCCTTAGAACGCACGTAAAACTAAATAGCCATGCAAAGGCGGGACATAATAAAAGCGGGCGGCATCATTGCTGCTGCACACATCACAGGCATGACAACACTATCTGCATTAGCAAACATGGGCAGCAGCCTAAAGCCTTCGGCGCGTATGCCTGTACTATTTATAGGGCATGGTAGCCCCATGAATGCGATCGAAGACAACTCGTTCAGCCAGACGTGGAGAAAAATGGGCAAGTCCCTGCCACGCCCGCAAGCCATACTTTCCATATCGGCACACTGGATAACCAAGGGAACAAAGGTGACAGGCAATGCACAGCCACGTACCATCCACGACTTTGGTGGCTTTCCGAAAAAACTGTTCGATCAGCAATATCCTGCACCCGGTTCACCAGAGTTGGCAAACCTGACCAAAGAACTGGTCACCTATTCGCATATTCAGACCGATGATAGCTGGGGGTTGGACCACGGCACCTGGAGTGTACTACTACCAATGTACCCTGCTGCGGATATCCCTGTTTATCAGATGAGTATAGACTACGATCAGCCACTGCAATACCACTACGAAATAGGAAAACAATTGAACAAACTCCGCGACAAAGGAGTGCTAATAATTGGTAGCGGCAATCTGGTTCACAATCTGGGAATGGTAGACTGGGGAAATACAGGTAAAAAATTTGACTGGGCTACCGAATTTGACACAAAGTTCACTGAATGGATGAACAAGGGCGACCATGCATCCATCCTGAAATACCAACAAATACTTGGCACAACTGCCCGGATGGCTCACCCCACAAACGACCACCTATTGCCGCTGTTTTACATATTGGGACTGAAGCAACCGGGCGATGAATTGAAATATTTCAACGACAAATTTGACTACGGGTCAATTTCTATGCGCTCTGTCGTGATCGGATAAAACGTTCCCGGATGAAGTAGGCAATAGTTCCGCTAACTATGATGCTTACAGCAAACAGCTGGTATTTCATCTCATTGTTGAAGAAAATAAACAGCCAGATGCAGATACTGAGAATGGCGGGCAAAGGGAACAACGGCATCTTGAAAGGACGCGGCACCTGCGCCTCCCTGTAACGCCACGCAATTAATCCCAACGCTTGTGACACAAACTGCACAAGCATGCGCATCATCAGTATCGCTGTGATCACCTCGCCCAACCGGAACAACAGACTGAACAAAAAGCCCACACCACCGATTATCAACAAAGACACGTGCGGGAAATGAAAGCGCGGATGCACTCTTCCGAATATACTGAAGAAATCACCCTTGAGCGCAGCAGCATAGGGTATACGTGAATATCCGAGAATGCCCGCGAACAGCGCTGAAGCGGCGATGACAAGAATAAGAAGTGTCGCTACCTGTCCTACGAGATGGCTTTGATAAATATGCTCGAAATACTCGCTCACTACAAAATCTGAAACCGCTACTTGCTGCCATGGCAGTACACCCAGCACCACCGTCTGCATGGCAAGATACAGAAGAGCAATGCCGGTGATGGAGATCAGAATACTCCGTGGTATGTTACGTTCAGGATCCTTGATCTCGCCTCCCAGGTGACAAACATTATAGTATCCGAGATAAGAATAAACAGCATTCAAAGACGCCTTACCAAGGGCAGCATAAAGAAGGGCACTGCTGTCAAAACTGCTCACATCAATGGCAAATGTCTGGGCGGCATTGAAATGACCAAAGCCCGAAAAGATCAACCACAGAAAAGTACCACCTGTAATGAACCACAATACTACTGATATCTTACCGATGCTATTGATGCGTCGATATAACAAACCCACCAGCAGCAAAACCAGCGACCCGCTCACCACTTTCTTCTCAATATCACCCAATGGTACCAGAAACGAAAAGTACTTGGCAAATCCTATAGCTCCGCTGGCTATCACTAACGGAGCCTGAATAGTAGTCTGCCAGATAAACAGGAACGGCATCAGCCTGCCTATCTTTTTTCCTTCATACAACTTGCCGAGAAAAACATAACTACCGCCGGCTTCCGGCCATTTTGCACCTAGCTCTGCCCAGACCATGCCATCCATGTAGGCAAGTAACGCGCCCAATAACCACGCCAGCACACCGGCAGGTCCGTGCATAAGCGACACTATCATTGGTAGGGTCACAAATGGACCGATCCCGACCATGTCGATCATGTTGATGGCGGTAGCTTGCCCGAGGCTTAGACCTCGCTCCAGTTTAGAATTATCCTGATGCAATGAAGAAATTAACGGTCCAAGGTAATAAATCTTAAGACTTCGCAAGACCCAAAACCCACAACAAGGGTCCGAAGTAGATAAGAAGCACTACTTTCGTTGCATCATGACGCTATAAGCCTTTATGAAGATAACACCGAGGTTTTTGTGCGGTGGAATGTAATCTGTGAATTTCTCGTAAAGTTCCTTACGTTTAGAAAACCCATCATCAAGCCCCTTCCAGATACCGATCCAATTCACATCCGTTCCTTCCTGCAATTGGGTGTTGATTGCCTTTATTATCGGTTCGTTGATGGCGCCTACCCCTGTCTGTTTCGATGAAATGATGTGAGCCCCTTGCGATCTTGCCAATACGCCTGAGACATTATGATAGCCTCCGCATGAACCGAGCATCACCAAACGGGCGTTGGTGTCTATCCGCGAAATAGTCCCCTTGACGTGATAACTGTGCCCCCTATGAATGATAACGGCTGGGCGCACATATACGGACCGCAAAAAAGCATCCAAAGAATCTATAGCAATATCGTCTTCAGGCTCCTTCAACGGATAGTTTGCGTACATCACTATTCTTCTTCCGGAAACGGAACTAACAGTTGCCCAATATCTGGCTGATGTATCCACTTTCCATTTTGGATTTTTTCGATATTCATCAATGAAACCACGGTATGCATCGGTACCGTCCTGATCGCCGTAAAAAAATAGCCGTTCAAATATCGCACCGGTATCGTTAGCCAGAGACGCTGCAGGGAGCACATTTACCGGAGGCAGCTTCAATCTGGCCGAGGTTCTGGCAACTCCTGTATCGCTCACCGAAGACTGTCCGGCGTCTATAAGTAACCCCAACAGCTTGTAAATGGCCATCCCTTTGCGGCTTTCCATACGCACACAACGATCATAGTTCTCATGCACCTTTTGCTGCAGGTAAACAAATAACGAAGAGTCTCGTATACTACCCAACGCATCGGCAACATTCACAGCATCTTCCAATTCATTATCACCACCTTTCTGCAAACCGCCGACAAAATCATTCATCAAAGCAGTTCTGGAAGTATCGTCCATCGCCATCAGAAACTCAGACAGCGTGTTATACCCTGCACAAAGCCTGATAAAAGTTCTGAACTGATCTCTGTGCACTCTATCCAGTACTCTATTGGCCGGTTCAGGCTTCATTCGTTCAAGGAATCGATGAAATGTGCCCAGGAAGCTACTTGTATATATTTCTTCCCGGCCAAATACCATAATGTAATACAAAGCCTCGGGCGACAAACTATCAATACAATGAAAGCGTACGTCATCGGTTGTATCGTGCAGTTCGTTCATTTGACGGACGAAATTCTTCAAGGCACTGTATTCCATCTCATCCGAATACAGTGATCTGGAAAGTGGTTCGTTGCCGGTACGCAACCTGACCAGTTCATTAAAACTCCTCACCGGATCTGACGCAATAGAGTCTATGTCGTCAATTGTCTTTGCCCCGTTCATCAGATCGGCCACAAACGGAAGGCCCCGCAAAGGCGATGCTGATTCGGCAGTTATCTGAACAATAGCTTGTACAAATGGGTCTTTAGTTCGGTAGATTGCCTTCTTCAAAAGAACGTTACTGGACAATGCATAATTGAAGATCAACTTTGGTTCTTTCCTGGCCGCGGCGCTGATAATATCGGTCGCGAATGTATCTTTTGAAAACTCTTCCAGACGTTTCAACATCAAAACCGGATCGCGCTGCCCCATCCACTTATATATGTATGCCCGGGGCTCCGGCTGGTTATCCAGTAGTACCCTGCTGTTGTCCAGAGTAGCGAGACCGGGATTAGCGGTCACATAATCAAGTGATTTATGCTCATTGGTGGCAACTATCATATCGTGCATATTCTGCACCAGTTGCACATAATAACCGGCATCGGGTCTTGGGTCACCGTTATACTGTCGCAGCATTTCCCATATAGCACGCAAGCTCTGTATCTTTTGCTGGTTGCTCATTACAGAATCTCTACCGTTGGGCGGCATATTCTCCACCATAGTCTGCATCTCTTTCACATCCCTTATCAATGCGCGACTTAATGACCTGGTGGCCTGTACGCTCCCCGGTACAAACACACTTCCGTCAATCTTTCCATCTGCCGCGTCTGCCCGGTTCTGTTCGTTATTGATCTTGTCGTGGAAAAGCACCCTTGCCATCGGGATCGGGCGTATCAAACTATCAAGCAGATAGGGATTCAATCTTGTTACATTCCTTCCGGACCTCACGATATCGGCGGCCGAGGACGTATCGCCCGTGGCGGTCTGTTGCGAGAATCCGCGTATTGCACAGGCAATCAGAAAAAAGATCAGAAAGGAGGTTCTCATAAGCCGGCTTGTCCCGGCAACAATTTCAGTCAAATATAGTTTTTATACTGTGAATGAAATACGAAAATGGGTGTACCGGCAAGGCGCCGATACACCCAATCTACTGTCGATCCGGTCTATTTTGTATTTACCATCTTCCTGAATTCATCTGCATCTGTCTCTATCAACTTCACAGTATAGTTCTCACCATTCTTCGGGATAACACCCACCACACCACCATAGAAGCGGTTATTTATTAATGCGAAAACAACCAGATGTACCGGAATATTCGGCACGTGCCGCTCTTCAAATACTCCGTTAGCATACGACCCTATCATACCCAAAGGCCAAACACCGGTCACGTTGTCATAGACAGCGTAGGCGAACACATTTGTGGATGGAATAAGAGCGGCGCCCGCTACATCAAGAGTAACTTTGAATGTTTGATAGTTTGGATTGGACATGAACCTATCGGCATTGTATAGCCCAAAACTGTCAGAGATTATACCGAATGAATCTATACGCGGGAACCCGTTGGCTTCAACGGGTACGATAAATTTATTAACTCTGCCGGTATCCCAATTTACTAGGTTCCGGTCGTTACCATTAACTCGCTCACCCTTAAAAAAGAGCATATCTTCACCTATCACACCAGGCTGTGGCATATTAGCTCTAAACGTATTCCCTGGCTTTAGAAACACGTCCTTTCCATCTGCCGAAGCAGAAATATCAAAGCAGCCACCGGATATCAGGGGTTCGTTGTTGCTGACCGGAAGCATACGTGAGAAAACCATGTCTCCTTCACGAAGGAATTCTGTCACCTTGACCTCAATATTCCCCGTAATCGGAGTACCGGACGCGTCCTGAAAGGAATTTGGCTGAAAAACATATCGGGTACCGCTGTTGCCAAAAAAGCTACCGCCGGTTGCCCCGTTTACTGTCAGGACCTTCGGCTTTAACGCCAATTTAGAGAACATGTCCTCAACAGAGGAAAAGGACACATTGTTTATCGTAGAAACATCCGGCTTCGGTTTTCTACAGGAATGTGTCAAAAGCAGGGCGCATACTCCTGCGCCAATCAAAAGGTGATTTTTTTTCATAAGGCATATATTTTGGGTATAATCAGTATAACAGACAGTTAAAAACCTGATTTGGTTGGTTCAAAAATAGTGCCAATTGATTTGTTGTATACATCGTAAAGTAAGAAACCCAATTACGAAGTACATTTTTTACTTTCGTAGCATGCTAATTATCAACCTTAAGCGATCGTTCATGATGTTTGCAGCTGTTTCTTTAGTTGCAACGTCCTTCGGGCAGAATCTTGTAAAATATGTGGATCCATTTATTGGCACCGGCGGGCATGGCCACACCTTTCCGGGAGCGTGCGTTCCGTTTGGCATGGTACAGTTAAGCCCGGATAATGGCACGCAGGGCTGGGATTGGTGCAGCGGCTACAACTATGCCGATAGCACTATTGTCGGCTTCAGCCATACCCACCTGAGCGGCACGGGCGTAGGCGACTGGATAGACGTATCCGTGATGCCACACACGGCCCACGTAGATGATGCACAACGTTTCTTCAAGGTAGGTTTCAGCCACAAAAACGAACAAGCTGGTCCGGGCTATTACGGCGTGCGCATGAACAATGGCGTAACCGCTTTGCTTACAGCCACCGAACGTTGCGGACTGAATGAATACATTTTCCCCAAGGGCAGCACCCCTTACGTTCGCTTCCATCTGACCTACCAGATGAACTACGACAGCGCCGCATTTTCAAAGATCAATTTTGTAGACGACAGCACTATTACCGGATATCGTTACTCAACCGGCTGGGCAAAATATCAGCGGGTATATTTTGCCGCCCGACTTTCAGCACCCATCAAAAAGCTTCACATCTTCAACAACACCACACATCAGGAAATAAATGTTGATGAACAGAATAAAGAAGGCAGGTACAATGGCGAACTTGAATTTGCCGACCTGAAAGGGCGTCCGCTCATGATGAAAGTGGCCCTATCATCTGTTAATGAAACAAAGGCACTGAAAGCGCTTGACGAGATCTCTGGCTGGAACCCGGGCAAAGTGAAAGCTGACGCGATAAACAAGTGGGAGGCAGAACTAAAGAAGTGGGAAGTGAAGACAAATAACGACACACTGAAACGTATCTTCTATACTGCCCTATACCATACCTGCATTGCCCCCACGCTGTACTCTGACGCCGATGGCGAATATCAAAATGCCGACGGATGGAAGCTGAAAACAAAAGACGGGCAACAACGATACACGGTATTCTCTTTGTGGGATACCTTCCGCGCCTTGCACCCATTACTTACCATCACTCAGCCGGGCCGCCTGAAGGATATCATCAACAGTATGCTGGCGTTCTACGATGAGACCGGACTTCTTCCTGTCTGGGACCTGAGCACCTATGAGACCAACTGCATGAGCGGTTACCACGCCGTGCCGGTCATAGCCGATGCCGTTCTTAAAAACACCGAAGGCATAAATGCAGAACATGCATTCGATGCCATGAAGAAAAGTGCCTACCAGGAAGGGCGCGGTGTACAGCCTTACTGCAAATATGGCTATGTGCCTCAAGGCCCATCCTGGCATAGCGTTACCAAAACATTAGAATATGCATACGACGACTGGTGCATAGCTCAAGTGGCGAAAAAGCTGGGCAAGATGGACGACTACAAACTTTTCATGATCCGCGCTTCGGCCTACCAGACGCTGTTTGACAAGGCTACCGGTTTCATACGAGCCAAAGACAGTAATGGGAAGTGGGTAGAACCCTTTGACCCGATGTATGCGTCTACTGACGGTAGTAAATCCTTCTACGAAGAGGGTAACGCATGGCAATATACTTTCTTTGTGCCGCACGATGTACGTGGTCTGGCGAATGCATTCGGCAGCAACCAGAAGTTCATAAACAAACTCGACGCTATGTTCCAGGCACCATCGGCAATAAAGGGCGAACAGGCACCACCTGACGTGAGCGGCCTTATCGGCCAGTACGCACACGGCAACGAACCGAGCCACCACATTGCATATATGTACAGCTTTGTAGGTGAGCCGTGGAAAACACAAAAGTGGGTACGCACCATTCTCGACTCAATGTACCATGACCAACCGGACGGCTATGCAGGTAACGAAGACTGCGGCCAGATGAGCGCCTGGGCTGTGTGGAGCATGACCGGCTTCTACCCTGCCAACCCCTGCGGTGGTGAATATGTTTTTGGCAGTCCTGTTT
>JBIKSN010000375.1:0-2876 GCA_044348585.1 Flavipsychrobacter sp. | reverse complement strand
GTTGGTACATTTTTTCTACTACCCTCTACATTGATAAAATACAACCCTTTATCCGCCGAAATAGCTTTTCCACCAAGACTTTTGATGCGCTCGGGATTGGCAGTATATTTTATATAAAGCTTCAAAGTATCTTTTTTTGTAAATTCTTTTGGCAATGTGATTTTTAATTTCAAACTATCGGTATAGGTATAATTCAACGAAACATTTCCTTTTTTCTGAATCCATTTCACTTCATGAATATCAAAAGATTTAGCATCCAGCGTCACTTCACTTTTTGGATAGAAATAAGGCACCATAGTAAGGATGGCTTCACCTTTCATTTGTTTTTCATTCCACAAAGGCTTCAAATTCAAATCGGTATGAAGCAAATCAAAGTCATGTGTAGGAATATATTGAGTTGTAGCAACCGTTTTTGATTTACCATCCAATTTTTGATATGCTTTTTTCTTGCGGCTCATGCAAGAATGGTCTTCATGCAAGGCAAAAGAATCATGAACAAATGTCAAAAAAAATGCCCAGAAAAGTAGTTGTTTCATTTATAAAAATAATTGAGAATTAAAAAAGTAGCAAAATTAATTAGAAAAATATAAATAATTCTTTTTAAAATAGCAGGCTGAGCGTTTCTTTAAGTTTTTTTAATTCTTTAATGCTAAAAATTGTTATATTTTTGTAGCATTATTAAAAGTATTAAACAAAAATTATCATGGGATTATTAGATTCATTAAAAGGATTATTTTCAAAAGGACAAGCTACTATTGAAAATACAGTAGACGCTGCAAAACATGCAGTAGAAAACTCTGGAGAGACTTTAAACAGTATCAAAGAACAAGTTTCTGAAATAGGAACAAACCTACAAGAACAAGGAAAAGAATTGATGGACAAAACCGTAGAAGCTGCTAAAGATGTAGTAGAAAATTCTGGCGAAACTATCGAAGGCATCAAAAACAAAGTAGCTGAGGTAAGTGCTGAAATTCAAGAAGAAGGAAAAGAATTGCTTCACAAAACAGAAGAAGCACTTCATGCTGCAAAAGACACGATAGTAGAAAAAGGTGAAGAACTTATCGAAACTGCAAAAAATACCATTTCAGGTGAAAATGCAGCTACCGAAACTCCTGCTGCTGAAGAAGAGCATAAAGCTTAAGCAAAATTAATTGAATTACAATCCGTTTTGCGATTAATCATTTCTAATGATTAATTTGGAATTAATTAAATTTGAGCCTCAAAAGACAAAATCTTTTGGGGCTTTTTTATGCAAAAAACGGAAAATGTAAAACTTACGCTATTTATAGATGGCTGGTGCCCTATGTGCAAGCGTTTTGCTAAAAGGATTGCGCATTTTGACAGAAAAAAGCACATTGCTATTGAGGATATTAGAACGGTTTCAGATCCGAGTATAGATAAAGAAAAAGCGGTAAAAGCATTGGCTAGTATCGACTATAAAGGAAGGGTTTTTTATGGCTTTGACACCATTTATGAACTCTGCCTAATCATACCATATCTTTTCCTATTCTCACCCATTACTTTTTTATTGAAAATTAGCGGATTAGGTGCTTTTTTGTATAATGAATTAGCCATTAGACGCACGATTATTCCCATACATTGCGATGAAAAAAAATGTGTATCTTTGTAGGTAACAAAAAATTATAGATTATGAAAATTTCATTTCACGGAGCAGCAGGTACGGTTACAGGGAGCAAGCACCTCATTCATTTGAAAAATGGCAAAAACATTTTGCTTGATTGTGGCATGTTTCAAGGCGGTGGACACGAAACCGAATCGTTGAACAGACATTTTGGATTTATTCCTATTGAAGTAGACGCACTTGTTTTATCCCATGCACATATCGATCATTCGGGGCTTATTCCCAAATTTGTAAAAGAAGGATTTAAAGGTAAAATATTTTGCACTCCAGCTACTTATAGTTTGGCGGAGGCATTGCTGAAAGATAGCGCCAAGATTCAAGAAGAGGACGTCAACTACTTAAACAAAAGACGAAAAGCACAAAACAAAACCCCTCTGGAACCGCTGTATACAACTGCAGATGCTGAAAATGCACTCAACTATTTTCATATAAGGCCTTTAAACGAAGTTTTTGAGGTAATAGAAAATGTTACTTGTATGTTTACCGAAGCTGGGCATATTTTGGGAAGCGCAGCTGTCAATCTCAATATTACAGAAGACGACAAAACCACCCAAATCTGTTTTACAGGTGATATAGGACGATACAACGACCCCATTCTCAATTCTCCAGTACCATTCCCACAAGCAAATATCATTATTTGTGAAAGCACCTATGGCGATTCGTTGCACGATGATTTGGCTATCAGCGACGATGTATTGCTAAAAGAAATACTCCATACTTGTGTGGAGAAAAAAGGCAAACTAATTATTCCTTCATTTAGTCTTGGTAGAACACAAGAAATCGTCTATGCGCTCAACAGATTGGATATTTCCAAAAAATTGCCTAGTCTTAAGTATTATGTAGACAGCCCACTTTCTTATTTAACTACAGAGATTACAAAAAAACACAAAGAATGCTACAACAAAGCCTTGCTAGAATATATGAAAAAAGATAGCGATCCTTTTGGGTTTGAGAATTTAACTTACATAACCGATGTAGAAGACTCCAAAGCACTCAATAGCCTAGAAGAGCCTTGTGTAATATTATCCGCATCGGGGATGGCGGACGCAGGACGTGTAAAACATCATATAGCCAATAATATTGAAGAGGCAAAAAATACCATCCTCATTGTAGGCTACTGCGAGCCCTCTAGCCTTGGCGCAAGACTCCAAACCAATACAGAAGAAGTGAAGATTTTTGGAAAAATATTTAAGAAAAATGCCGAAGTCAATAAAATCAAAAGTTTTAGCGCACA
>JBIKSN010000387.1:0-3515 GCA_044348585.1 Flavipsychrobacter sp. | reverse complement strand
GATATTCTCGTGCATTTGCACCATACTTTTCCACCAATATTCTTTAATATTATTTTTGAGCAATACACCGTTTTGTCCATAATCATATACTGCGCTCAATCCATCATAGATATCACTAGAATTAAAGATAAAACCATATTCTTTGGAATGGGAAATAATATTTTTAAATAAATCTTCGTTCATTTTGCTTTTTTTATTTTTTATACGAATAGCCTGCAAATATAGCATATTTTTTGGCTGTGAAATCTCAAAAAAAAAGCCTAATGAAATTCATTAGGCTTTTTAAGTATTTTTTTAAAATTCTAAATCTTATTGTTTAGAACCTGCTTTCAAACCTGGGTGTGGTGATGGAGGATTGCTATTCCCAAACTCTCCTGTTTGTGCATGACGGAACATTACTGCTCTATCTGCATTCAAATCACCAATTCCGTCTTGGTTGTATTTAATGATAAATCTATCTCTAGATACACCAAACTTCTCAGTCAAATAATTTACAACTTCGCTAGCTCTGTTATAAGACAATTGCTCATTGTATTTACCATTATTTGTATTTTTATCATTTACTCCTGCAATTACCAATCTCATATCAGGACAAGCTTGCATTTTCTCACCAATTGTTCTCAATGCATTAGCATTATCTGGAGATACTCCAAATTTATCTTTTGCATAACGAATTGAAGGAATAGATGTTTCAGCACAAGCCGTATTTACTGGCGCTGCCGCTGGCATATTTTTCATATTGTCTTTCAACTCTTGGCAACATGCTGGAGGAGGAACAATAGCTACCCCTTTGTTATCAATAGGGTATCCAGCTGGTGAGAAAGGCTCTTTATCGTCGCAATCCAAGATACCATCTTTATCGCTATCCAATACAACTCCTTTTACATCCACAGGACATCCTTCTCTACTATTTTCTTCTTGATCTAATTGATTTGGCACACCATCTCTATCTTCATCAGCAAACGCTTCACGCAATAATTTTTTACCATCCATTCCTGCAACTTTGTTGTAGATATACTCATTCTCATTTTTCCAATATTTAGGCTCATCACCCGCTTTAGATAAATTGTAATTCAATTTAACAGTTGAATTAGCCATTATATCATTATTTTGAGAAAATGAAGGAGCTGAAATTACAGAAGACTGATTTGCCCATCTTTCACCATCTATATAATCATCGAATATAAATGCAAAACGTTGTTCAAAACCTACATTAAATTTATTTGATAATCTAAAATTAACACCAGCTCCAAAAGTTAATGCTGGAACCAAAGCATATCCTCCAACAAGTGCTTTTACACCATTGTTATCGGCATTAGTCTCATAAGAGCCTTCAATAGCATCTAAATCTTTACCTGCTCTTTCTTTCGCTACAATATGTCCATTTACAAGATTTGATCTAATCTCTCTAACATAATTAGCTTCTATTGTAGCAAAATCATGCATTACACCCGCATCGTTTAATAGATTTATTTTAGATCTATAAGCGACCATAGCACCTCCAGCAAACAAATCCACATTGAACTTGGTTTTAGCTTTATGGATAGATGTATTACCTAATGTAAAAATATTATCCCAATATAAAGTATGCGTATAAGTTTGAACCATTGGAAACCAAACATTACCCGTAAAAGCTCCATTGGTTTTTTCAACAGCTGCAAAATTATTTGCACCCGCACCACCAGAATAATGCGGCATTTCATGTCTCAAAGTAGCATTTCCATAATTATATTGCAATCTCATTGAAAAATGATATCCAAACGCTTTTCTTACGTGAATTCCAAATGTAGAGTTATCTAAATTCAATCCAACTTTTGAATAAACATCACCACGAATCATGTGCAAACCACCAGAAATACCTATTTCAAAAGGATTTTTTACTTTTGGAGCATATACTTCACTACCAGTTGAAGCTACTTTAGGGGCAGCTTTTGGCGCCTCTTTTGGCGTTTCTTTTGTTACTACAGGAGCTGCCGTCTTTGGAGCTTCTGTCTTTTTTTCAGTAGTTTTTGCTTGAGCACTAGCATTTAGCCCTGCTACAACCACTAAGAAGAGTAAAATTAATTTTCTCATATTTAGTTATTTATTGATTTATTGTCAAATTTCAAGGCACAAAGGTATATTTTTTATTTTAATTCACATTTTTTTTTTAAGAAATTTCAAAAATATTTTTCAAAATCACTTGAGATGCTTTATAGCATTGAGTTTGAGGCTCAATGACTGATTTTTTTTCAAAAGAAATTGCATTGTGAATAACTCCTATTGCCAAAGGGAAATGGGAGTATTCATGGTAGCCAAATTGACTCAACAAAATAGCTTTTTGCCTATTTGCTGGTTCGTGAATCCAAACATTGCTGTCCGTAATTTCATCTACATCTACTATTTTTGGTTCAAAATTCTCTATTACAACGGCCTTTTCTTGTTCCTTGCCAAACAATAGTGGTTTTCCCTCTTCCAAAAAAAGTACATTTTCTGCTTGAGTCTGTTTTTGAGTATAAGAATCAAAAATCCCGTCATTAAATATTGGACAATTCTGAAGAATTTCTACCAATGAACTTCCACCATGTTCTTTTGCTTTTGTAAAAACATATTGCATGTGCGAAGCTTCTCTATCCAGCGTCCTAGCTACAAAAGTAGCCTGACTCGCCAATGCCAACTCCAAGGCGTTCAAATTGCGCTCTTTGACCCCAAAGGGAGTTGATTTTGACTTCTGCCCTATCTCCGAGGTGGGTGAATACTGCCCTTTTGTAAGTCCATAAATTCTATTATTGAATAACAAAATATTGACATCGATATTTTTTCTAAAAAGATGTACAAAATGATTGGTACCAATGGACAATGAATCGCCATCGCCTGTCACAATCCATACCTCCAGCTCAGGATTGACCAGTTTGAGGCCTGTAGCTATAGGAAACGACCTTCCGTGTATGGTATGAAATCCATAGGTTTTCATATAATAGGGCAATCTAGAACTGCACCCAATCCCCGAAATAATAGCCGTTTTGTGTGGAATTGAACCCGTTTTGGCCAAAGTCATTTGCAATTGCTTCAAAATAGAATAATCGCCACAACCTGGACACCAACGAATTTCATTGTCGCTGGCAAAATCTTTGGCGGAAAGCGCGATACTAGGCATGCACTTTATTTTTGGAATCAATAGAAGTTCTCACTTTGGGACAGTTGCATTTTTTCTTAAAAATAAAACAACTCGACAAAGACAACACACCCAAAAGGCATGCAAAAAGTATGCTTTTTTTCATTTTTTTCACTATTAGAAATATATACGCAAAGATAACACTTTTGAGATAAAAGCAATTGATGATTTAATACCTGTAACGAATACTAAAAATTAATTAGGACTTGCCGGTTGATACAATTTTAAATTGTATAAATACTGGAATGTGACGGAATCGTTAATTTGAATATTCAACGAAAAAGGATTTTTAATAGAGCCGTCTATCGGAACAAGAAGAAATCCTTCGTTGGATTGATTTTTGCTCAGGGTTGTTTTTCTA
>JBIKSN010000059.1:0-14039 GCA_044348585.1 Flavipsychrobacter sp. | reverse complement strand
AGCCCGTACCATCTGGAAAGACAACATGGAGGGCAAACGCTTTTATCACGTTTCTACAGACGAAGTGTACGGTTCATTGGGTGAGGAGGGATTCTTCCTTGAGACAACTCCTTATGATCCGCAATCGCCTTATTCTGCATCAAAAGCCGCATCCGACCACTTTGTGCGCGCCTATGGAAATACCTACCATATGCCATTCGTGATCACGAACTGCTCTAACAACTATGGTCCGAACCATTTCCCTGAAAAACTGATCCCGTTGTTCTTCAACAATATCCGTAATAACAAGCCGTTGCCTGTATACGGCGACGGAAAATATACACGTGACTGGTTGTATGTGGTGGATCATGCCCGTGCGATAGACATGGTATTCCACGGTGGAAGAAACGGTGAAACGTATAATATCGGCGGATTCAATGAGTGGCAGAATATAGAACTGGTGAAACTGATGTGCCGTGAGATGGATAAGCGCCTCGGTCGTCAGGAAGGAGAGTCTGAGAAGCTGATCACTTATATCAAAGACCGTCCGGGACACGACCGTCGTTACGCGATAGACGCTACTAAGATCAATAAAGAGCTTGGCTGGTATCCTTCGGTTACTTTTGAAGAAGGGTTGAGGATAACCATCGACTGGTATATGGCCAATGAAGAGTGGCTGAACCACGTTACATCAGGTGACTACAAAAAGTATTACGATAACCAATATACAAACAGATAATGAAAGGGATCATTCTTGCAGGTGGATCGGGCACCAGGCTATACCCGCTGACCATTGCTGTAAGCAAGCAGCTTATGCCTGTTTACGACAAACCAATGATCTATTATCCTTTGTCAACGCTGATGCTGGCGGGGATAAACGAGATCCTTATCATTACAACTCCTGAAGATCAGCCCGCATTTAAGAAGCTGCTGGGCGATGGCAGCCAGATCGGTTGCCGGTTTGAATATGTAGTGCAGCCTAAACCGGAAGGACTGGCGCAGGCATTCATACTGGGTGCCGACTTCATAGGAAAAGATCCTGCAGCATTGGTACTTGGCGACAATATCTTCTATGGTTCCGGTATGGGCACATTGCTGCGCAAAAAAGCTACACCAGACGGTGCAGTCGTATTCGCGTATCAGGTACATGATCCTGAACGATATGGTGTGGTTGAATTTGATAAGGACTTTAAAGCGCTGAGCATAGAAGAAAAACCTGCCAACCCGAAATCTAATTACGCGGTACCAGGCCTTTACTTCTACGACAACGATGTTGTTGCTATCGCTAAGTCTATCAAGCCATCGCACAGGGGCGAACTGGAAATCACAGATGTAAACAAGGTGTATCTGGAGAAAGGTAAACTTGAGGTTGGTGTTCTGGACCGTGGTACTGCATGGTTGGATACCGGTACATTTGATTCCCTTATAGAAGCAGGTGAGTTTATTGAAGTGATCGAGAAACGCCAGGGACTGAAGATTGGTTGTATCGAAGAGATCGCTTACCGCAACGGATGGATAAATGACGAACAAATGGAGAAACTCTCTGCTGTTTACCTGAAGAGCGGATATGGCGTTTATCTGAAAAAGCTTATAGGACAACGATAAGAAATTTAACGACTAAAAAAGGTGGTTGCTTCTTAAAAGAATCAACCACCTTCTTATTTATGTCTATATCAGAACCGCCCCCCGTTGAACCTAGAACTTCGAGAGACTCTTTGAAATTATCCCTACGCACTCGTCGATCTGTTCGCGGGTTATGAGTAACGGAGGCGCGAAACGAATGCGATCGCCATGGGTAGGTTTTGCCAACAACCCGTTCTGCTTCATTTCCATACACATTTCCCATGCCGCTTCTTTATTGGCATGATCAACGACAATTGCATTGAAGAGTCCTTTACCCCTTACAATAGAGACAGCTGGGTGATCCAATGCCAAAAGTTTTTCGCGGAAATATGTACCCTGTACGGCTGAATTTTCGGTCATTTTTTCGTCAACGAGCACCTGCAGTGCGGTCATAGCAACGGCGCAGGCCAACGGATTTCCTCCATAGGTGGAACCGTGATCGCCCGGCTTGATAGTAAGCATGATCTCATCATCTGCGAGCACTGCAGACACCGGCATAGTTCCACCGGAGAGCGCTTTGCCCAACATCAAAATGTCCGGACGGACATTCTCATGATCGCAAGCGAGCATTCTGCCGGTGCGTGACAGGCCTGTCTGTATCTCGTCGGCCATCAACAATACGTTAGCCTCGCGGCACATAGCAGCAGCGGTAGCGAGATATCCATCGTTTGGTACAACAACACCAGCTTCACCCTGTATGGGTTCAACAAGAAAAGCAACAACGTTCGGATCGGCCAACGCAGCCTGCAATGCAGGGATATCGTTGTAAGGAATAACCTCGTAACCCGGATTGAATGGTCCAAAGTCGCGGCGGGAATCGCTGTCAGTACTGAATGAGATCACATTGATGGTACGGCCATGAAAGTTATTGTTACATACTATGATCTTCGCTTTGTCTGCAGGAACACCCTTTACCTGATATCCCCATCTTCTGGCGAGTTTCAGACCGGTCTCAACTGCCTCTACACCGGTGTTCATAGGTAGGACCTTGTCGTACCCAAAGAACTTTGTTATAAACTCTGCAAATTCACCAAGCTTATTGTTGTGAAAAGCTCGCGATGTAAGTGTAAGGTCCTGCGCCTGCTGCAAGAACGCCTCCATAATGCGAGGGTGGCAGTGTCCCTGATTGATTGCAGAATAGCCCGACAGGAAATCGAAATAACGGCGGTCGTCAACATCCCACACGAACACACCCCTGCCCTTTTTCAGAACAACCGGTAACGGATGATAATTGTGTGCACCATATTTATCCTCTAATTCGAGGTAATGGCGTGTTTTTTCGGATACTGAACTAACTGCATTCATAATGCAAAATTAGGGTATTTCGTCAGATATAGTCAGGCATCATCGAACTTACTGATAGGCACATGTACAAAACGTTTGATCAGGGGTTCTTTCGTTTGAATTTTGTACTAATTTGCCTTCAAAACCATACTATGAAAAAGATAGGGATTTTGGGTTCAGGAATTGTGGCTCGTACACTTGGCAACGGCTTTTTGAAATACGGTCATGATGTGATGCTGGGGACACGTGAAGAGGGCAAACTGAACGAATGGAAACAAAACGGGGGAAGCAATGCACATATAGGAACGTTTGAAAACGCCGCAAAGTTCGGAGACATAATTGTACTGGCTGTTAAAGGCGATGCTGCCGCCGACGCTATTGACCTGGCCGGCCCGCAGAACCTTCATTGGAAAACGGTAATTGACACAACGAATCCAATTGCCAACTCGGCGCCCGAAAACGGCGTGCTGAAGTTCTTTACGGATTTTGAGGAATCACTTATGGAATCATTACAGGAACGATTTCCTGAGGTGCATTTTGTAAAATCATTCAGCTGTGTCGGCAATGCATACATGGTAGACCCGAAACTAGAAGAAAAGCCAACCATGTTCATTTGCGGGAATAACGCCCACTCTAAAGAAGAGGTAAAGGAAATATTGAGTCAATTTGGCTGGGACATTGAAGACCTGGGAAAAGACACTGCAGCACGCGCTATAGAGCCTCTGTGTATGTTGTGGTGTATACCGGGATTTCTGGGCGGAAAGTGGAATCATGCATTCCGACTAATACGTGGATGATATCACCTGGGGCCCAGTTCAATCACCTCACAATCCCTCATATCATTACCATCGACGACAAAACGGATCAGTGTACGCACCTTGTGCCAACCATGTTTGCCAGCAGCACCGGGATTCATGTGGAGGCATTTAATTTTATCGTCGTAAATAACCTTAAGGATATGCGAGTGGCCGCTAATGAACAGTTGTGAGGGTTCTGTTTTCAGCTCGGCTTTCGCTATATTAGTGTAGCGACCCGGATATCCACCTATGTGGATCATCAAAACATTTACGCCTTCGCAGGTAAACCTTAATTTCTCGGGGAATTCACTGCGAACATCATATCCATCAATGTTTCCGTATACACCCCGTAGTGGTTTGAAAGCCTGTAACTTTCCGGCAACATCGGGCCCGAAGTCCCCTGCATGCCAGATCTGGTCGCACTTATCGAAATGTTTAAAAACAGCATCATCAAGGAAACCATGTGTGTCAGAGATAAGGCCGATACGGGTCATAAGTTGTCAGTGGTTGGCGTTGTAAAATGGATTTGAGAAAAGATGCTAAAGATAGTGGTTCTCACCTATTACCGACTGAAGAAAAGCGACTAATCAATCGTATCAGCTCGTGAAAAGAACATCAATTTCAAATGCGGATCGTTTGGTTTCTTAGTTCAAATTTATATTTTTATGAAAAGAGCATCAATTGAAGATACCTGCAGCGGTAATAGTCAGCATTTTTACGATTTCGGGCGCTATAGCGCAGAAACAACCCAAAGTATATTTCGGTGCTTTCGGACAAGTGAACGGAGAAGGTGCTCCGAAAGCATTCACATCGACCCGTGCGGCACTTTTGGAAAATACCCGTTTGAAATACAGCGAGGGGTGCGCAATTATGGGATATACTGTATCCGTATTGCCAAAGGGAGGCGGTTTAAAAGGACCGATGGCGGCATGCACACCGTCGTTTCCGGAAAGGGTAAAGAGCAGAATCATGGAGCTGGGGACAGACGCGATCGTTTACGTAGAGAATCTCAGATTACTGTGTAACGACATGCCCGTAGAAGTGCCTCCATTTACCATAAAGTACGAACAATGATGCCATGATAATATTTAGTGTCGGAAAGTGGCAGCCCTACGCAGGTTCCATTTCGCCTGCATATCGCTGTTCAATTTCGATAAGGATGTTCCTGATCTCATCTATACTGTCAGTTGAAACAAGTCGGTTGCGATATTCTTTCACATGCGACAGCCCTTTCAGATAACTGGCATAATGACGCCTCATCTCAAGAATACCAGCCTTATTTCCTTTCCAGCTTACGGAGCCATCTAAATGTTTACGGCAAGCATCTAATCGTTCAGCCACTGTTGGTGGAGGCAGTATCTCTCCGGTTTTCATGTAGTGTTTGATCTCTCTGAAGATCCAAGGATATCCGATAGCTGCGCGACCGATCATTATGCCGTCTACACCGTACCTGTTTTTATACTCCAGGGCCTTTTCAGGAGAATCAATATCGCCGTTACCAAATATGGGAATATGGATACGTGGGTTATTCTTGATCTTTCCGATCAAAGTCCAATCGGCTTCGCCTTTATACAACTGCATTCGCGTGCGACCATGAATAGAAATAGCCTGCACACCAATATCCTGCATCCGTTCTACAACTTCTTCAATGTTCCTGGTATCGTTATCCCATCCAAGACGTGTCTTTATAGTGACCGGTAATTTGGTCTGGCGGATACAAGCGCTTGTGAGACGCACCATCAGATCAATATCTTTAAGCACAGCAGCACCGGCACCTTTACAAACCACCTTTTTTACGGGGCATCCGAAATTGATATCAAGCAGATCGGGATTGGTAGCGTCGACGATCTTAGCTGACATAGCCATCGCCTCTTCATCTCCGCCGAAGATCTGAATGCCTATAGGTTTTTCGTAGTCGAAAATATCCAGCTTTTGCCTGCTCTTTATTGCATCTCTTATGAGCCCCTCAGAAGAAATGAACTCGGTGTACATGAGATCGGCACCATGTTCTTTGCATACCGCACGAAAAGGCGGATCACTCACGTCCTCCATAGGAGCGAGCAACAAAGGAAATTCCCCCAACTCAATATTCGCGATCTTTACCATATAGCGGGCGCAAAGTTACAGGAAAAGGGCTATTTGAATACAAAAGGTCAAACTAACCTCCCAGTAGAAGGTAGTTTGACTAATTTAAATTGGTTAACTGAAGGTGCTACGCTGCCCAGATAGGCGCCGGTACCGGCTGCACCTCACGTACCATTGAAAAGAGAAGTCCACCGTTGACGAGCTCTACGGGCTGAAGGTCTTTAACGGCGAGCATGCGCCAATAAATTGTACGACCGTGCCTGTCGATAAAAGTCGCTTCTTCTCCCAAGCCGGAGTTCCGGGCTTCAATAACTGCCTGTTCTTCGTTTTCGGCGAATACAAGCCTCCATTGTTCTTCGTACTGGTCGGTATGTTGGCCATCGCATTCTATACGGTAAACGATCTGTGCTGTGAAAGACTTCATAGAATTGTGTGTTGTTTTATAGATTGGTGAGAGTTTCTAGTATGATTTTATTTCTATGCTACCGAAGTTGCATGTGCCTTGCAGGATGAGTTTCTTTTTAACGTCGCTCGTTTGCCCCGTATAAATCATTCGCTCATCTTCCACGCTTCCTAAAGACGGAACGATATTATTCTGGATCTCCCAATGGGCCGGCACAATAAGCTCAACGCCTCCAAATGCCACACGACAATCCAGTACGATCTGCTCGTCTGTGAAATCGGCCTGAGTGAGGTTGATCTCGCTGCCTCCGAAAGTGACCGAAACAATACCTCCTTTAAAGTCTTTTGTGGTAACAATTTCTTTGCGCCCACCAAAAACAATGTCGACCATCAATTTATTGTCATTTGTGATCTGGGAATTAATGACCGACTTCGGGTAACATTTACTTTTTCGTTTTGGGCGAAACGCGATCATCAAACCCATAATGACCAACATAAGCGGCCAAACCAGGTGTTTGGACGAACGTCCCATGATCTCGAACTGAGGGATGGCGTTTGCGAGACCGATCGCGATGAGGATCCACCAACTATTATTTCGGAAGTTATTTTTGACACCGATCATCACACCGATAATGATAAGGATGACCGGGAACGAAAAATGAACAAAGGAAGGTAACAGGCCCAGCGCCTTAAGTAAAAGGCCGATGCCTACCAGAGAAAGGGCAATTCCAAAGAATACCCTGTTTGCGGGATTGTTGTTTCCGGCGCCATAGTTTCCATAACCATTATTGTAGTGTTTCATGTTCCTATCTCTATTTTCCGGAACAAATGTAGCTACATGGTTATCGGTAGAAAACCTGAATTAGGTAAGGAATTGATGAAAGGCGGTGAAAGCGGCGAATTGGTCGGTGAATATTCTACAGTTCCGGCAACTTTGTAATGACCGCCCAATTTCGGGTAGTAGCAGATAAGCCCAGTTTCCTCTCAATGAAATTATTAGAGAAACATGTTATACCATAATTAGGGCTGTACACATAAACCTCCTTATTGACCACGCGTGCATACTCTGCATCGTTTGAATAGACGCCCAACGCTCCCTGCAAAGCAGGAGAGGGTGAATCGGAAAGGAAGGTGATATATAAATTTTGCTTTTCTGAATTGGATAGGTTATCGAAAGGGTTGTTTCTGATCACTTTTTTCACGTCATGTATCATTCTGATAAGTACAGTAACGCTATAACCCAAATTGGAGAGGAGGAACTTCTCGATGGTCGATTGAATTGCGGATTCATTGGTCTCATCAGAATCGAACAGGACATTACCGGTTTGGATATATATCCTGATATTGGTAAACCCTGCCAATTCAAAATATTTGTTGAGCTCATTAACTGAAACAGGGCGTTGACCAATAAGATTTATTCCATGAAGAAGCGCAACATAACTGATCATAAATTGGGGGATTATGGTTCTATAGTACTAACAGTCAACGAAATATCGCTTAACGAAAATAGTATTTTTACTAAAAAGTGCTATTTCTTTGTTCCTGTGAACTTCTCCATTGTTGCTGAAGTGGCGGAATTGATACCCTCGGATCGAATCACGTTCTTAACAGTGAGCAATAAAATCCGAAGATCGAGCGGGAAACCTATGTTGTTTACGTACCAAAGGTCAAATTCGAATTTCTGCTCCCAACCAATTGCATTTCTGCCGTTGACCTGAGCCCAACCGGTGATACCTGGTTTTACATCGTGCCGATGTTTTTGCCTGTCGTCATAAAGTGGTAAATACTCTACGAGGAGGGGCCTTGGGCCGACAATACTCATATCACCTTTAATAACATTGAGAAGTTGGGGAATTTCATCAAGCGATGTCTTGCGGACAAATTTCCCAATTGACGTAAGGCGTTTTTCGTCGGACAGGAGTTCACCATTGGCATCCGTTCGGTCGTTCATAGTTTTGAACTTTATGACCCTGAATATCTTCTCATTTTTACCCGGACGTAACTGAAAGAAAAACGGTTTACCTGAATTTGCAATAGTGAGCAGAACAACCACAACAAGAAAAACAGGCAGCAACACAATAAATACCACCGACGCTACAAAAACATCGAGGAACGGCTTGAGGAAACTGAGGTAGAAACTATTGCGCATCTGCGAATTGTTGGGCGAAGGTAATAAATAGGGCTAATTAGAAAGATAGGATAAAACAACTGTCAGATCGCAATAAAAAAATTTGGTCAGTTTATGAAAATCACTACATTTGCATTCCTAAAAAGCAAAAGGGGATATAAAAATATGCTTATTATCGACTCAAAAGATTGCGAAAACATCGACAAAGCGCTGAAAAAGTACAAAAAGAAGTACGAAAAATCACGCATCCTTAACCAACTTCGTGACCGTCAGTCATTCACAAAGCCTTCGATCAGGCGTCGTACAGAAGTTTTGAAAGCGGTTTACCGTCTTCAGATGGAAACAGGAGCACTGGATGCATAATCCAGTCACTGGCGAGTTTTCCTCGTAAGAGAGTTCCAAAAATAAATTTGCACCCGCAATTGTAAGTTCGTAAATTTACAATTGCGGGTTTACTATGTTTGAAGAAAGACTAAGTGACTTTTTACATCATCTGAGGTTTGAGAAAAGATACTCGCCTCATACCCTACTCTCTTATGAAAATGACCTGCGGGCATTCAGAGATTATCTAACCACTACTTACGGGATCGAAACAACATCTGCTGTCTCACATTTTCATGTCAGAGGGTGGTTGGCCTCATTAAAGGATGAGAAAATGGCGGTGACCACCATAAACCGCAAAATGTCTACGCTAAGCGCGTTTTTTAAATACCTGATGCGCACAGGGATCAGAGATAATAATCCGGTAAGAAAACTACACAGTCAGAAGCTACCTGAACGATTGCCTGTTGCTCTGAAGGAATCTGAATCTACCTACTTATTGGAAGAAGTGCAATTTTCGGAGGGATTTGAAGGCAACACCGAGCGTTTGATCTGTGAACTGCTATATGCAACCGGCATGCGTAGGAACGAATTACTGCAGTTGAAAGAAAGTGATATTGAATGGGGGCTGCGGCAGGTTCGAATTCTGGGAAAAGGCAACAAGGAGCGCCTTGTTCCTGTGAGTGAAACTTTACTTGATTCTTTGAGGGATTACATAAAGGAAAAAGGCACTCAAGAAAACGTTAATACTGAGTATCTGCTGCAACTTAACAATGGAAAACCGCTGTATCCTAACTATATTTACAGAACAGTGAAGCGGTATATGACGATGAGCACAACGATGAAAAAGAAGAGTCCGCACGTATTACGACACTCTTTTGCGACTCATCTTCTAAATAATGGCGCCAACATTCAAGCTATAAAAGAATTGCTGGGACACAGCAGCTTGGCGGCAACACAAATATATACTAATACAAATATTGAAAAATTAAAAGAGATCCATAAACAAAATCACCCTAGAGGGTGATGATTTTTAACCAATTAAATTTCAGATCATGAATGTACAGATCCAGACAGTGCATTTTAATGCCGACAGCAAATTGCTGGAACACGTAAATGCCAAAATTGAGAAACTGAAAACTTTCCACGACAAGATCATTGGGGCTGAAGTGTACTTGAGATTAGATAATATGTCTCATCAGGTCCGCGACAAAGTTGCTGAAATTAAAGTGTACGTTCCGAAGCACTCTTATTTTGTAAAACACCAAAGTAAAACTTTTGAGCAGTCTTTCGATCTGGCTTTCGATTCTCTGGTCAACCAAGTAAAACGCAAAAAAGAAAAGCAAATGTCACAACATTAATTTTTAATTTAATGTTTATATAAAAAGGCAATAGCATATCGCTATTGCCTTTTTATATATCTGAAATCAATGTTGATAGAAATTGCAATACAAGTCTAACACTGAGAAGAAAATCTACGCCACTATACCAGGTTATATTTTCCTAAACCCATGAAAATGAATAATGTTCAGCAACAAAGTGTTTTTATTTTGGCTGAAGATTT
Source organism: Flavipsychrobacter sp. (assembly GCA_044348585.1). Classification (GTDB taxonomy): domain Bacteria; phylum Bacteroidota; class Bacteroidia; order Chitinophagales; family Chitinophagaceae; genus Nemorincola. The sequence goes on along the minus strand of JBIKSN010000059.1, from coordinate 3,856 downwards.
TTTATAATTTTTTGAAAAAATGGTGAACATATTCGAGCGTAATTTAGGTATATTTGTAAGTTTAGATAGCATAATTTAATTTATTTGTAAATATATATCATTGTGAAGAAGTACATTCTGGTAGTATTACTATGTATTTGGTCAGTAGCTTCTGTTTTTTCGCAAACGACGGTATCCTTTGCAACCGGTGGAACACCAGTTTGGGCAGCACCATGGGTTACGGCCGGTAGCACGTCGGTCGTGGGCACACACGTTCAGTTAACGCCGCCTTCAGGAAGTCAAAACGGGCGTATATACACTAGTACTCCTATCACCTTGACCGGGTGCGGATCATTCACTGCAGAATTTGAGTTTCAGGTAATTCCGAGCTCTTCGGCGTGGGCAATTGCTGACGGTATAGCATTTTGGATATTGAGTCCATTGACAGGATTTGTTGGTGGAGGTGGTATTGGTCTCCCGACGAACCCAAATGGACTGGTTCTTGTGCTTGACAACTACGATAACGATGGTGCCCCCAATGACCCGCTTATTTCGCTGTATGGGTACCCAACAGGATTTACCGGCACATACGTCGAAGGAGTGACTACCAATAGAATTGGCGCACTCGCCAACCAGGTGTTTGTAACCGACGGTGGCTGGCACCATGTAAAGCTGACATATGCAGGTGGCCAAGTAAAAGTATATTTCAATTACAGTGCGATCCCATCAATCAGCGGCACGTTTCCCATTACATCCACATCTTTATATTTCGGCTTTTGCGCTTCAACGGGAGGTGCATGGAGTACGCAAAGTATCAGGAATTGCGTGATCACTTTTGACAACATAAGCCCGATAAATGGTCCGAATGTCGTTTGCCTGTCGACAACTCCGACCTATACAGACTCAACTGCGGGAGGAACCTGGAGCAGCTCAACACCCGCTGTTGGTACAATAGCGAGCACGGGTGTATTTACGCCGATAAGCGCAGGTACGACAACGCTCTCTTATACCTATGCAAGCGGCGCATGCGTAGCGACAAAAGTTGTTACGGTTGACGCAACAACCCTGCCGGCGATATCAGGCCCGACACCTTTGTGTTCGAGCAGCACAGGCACTTATACTAATGCGATAACAGGTGGTACGTGGAGTTCAAGCAGCAATATCGTTGCTACAATAGGATCATCGAGCGGGGTGATGACGCCTGTAAAATCAGGGAATGTAACAATTACGTACACCGGGCCTTCGGGATGTTATATTACGAAAGCAGTAACCATCAACACAGCGCCGCCACCGCTATCCATTTCACCTGCTCCGGCACAGGTATGCGACAATGGCTCACTTACATTAACGGCATCAGGAGCGACAACATACAACCTCATTCCACCGCAGAGTTGGGAAAACGGGGTACCAACAACCACGGGCATGACGGTAGACGGATGGACCTACCTCGGAGCAACGCCATCTACATGGTACCGTGAGCTGGGATCTACTGCGGTAAATCCGGCAATAGGTAGTGCTGTATCTGGCAACTTTGTCGCTAACCTCAGAGCCCGTAGTCTTGCAGCCGGCACCTCAGCATTCTTGCAGTCTCCAGCATTCAGCATGGTTGGCGTAACCTCTGCAACACTTTCTCTGTGGGTATACAGAGATGCTACCGCAGCCTACAATACCGGAGCCTACAATTCGGAATATATATACGTTCAATTGACGAGTACAACCGGAGGATCGGGTATAATCGGGTATATTCCACGAAGGATAGGTGCACCCATTACCGGATCATTTACTGGGACATCTACACCAGGAACTGCAGGATGGTACCAATATACTTATACCCTTCCAAGCACTGTAACCGGAGCCGGCAATATCTTTTATATTTATGGACAAAGCGCGAATGGAAATAACATCTATCTCGATAGTGTCACTTTAACAGGTACTATCGGTCCACCGACATGGTCGCCGAGTACTTACCTCTTTAATGATGCGGCATTCACGACAGCTTATTCCGGTTCGGCGTTGAACCCGGTTTATATGCATCCTACGGGAATAACAAGTCCTTCAACCATTACATATACAGCAACATTAAGTAATGGTACTTGTACATCGACAGGCACAAGTGTTGTTACGATGAACCCGAACCCTGCACCAATTACGGGACTTTCGACGATCTGTGTCAGTTCTTCTGTGACACTGAGTAGTACCACAGCAGGCGGCAGTTGGACAAGCAGCAATACGGGAGTTGCAACAATCGGTTCGTCGAGTGGTATCATCACAGGTGTATCACCGGGAACGACAATGGTGACATATGCATTCGGCGGATGTTTTGATACTGCGATCGTTACTGTTGTTGCATCACCGGGTGCAATAACGGGTATCCCTACGGCGTGCCTTGGATCTACTACTACATTATCGAATCCAACGGCAGGTGGTACATGGAGCAGCTCTAATACCGCCGTGGGTACGGTCAATCCGACGACAGGTATAGTGACCGGCATATCGCTGGGTACTACAACTATAACTTATGGCATTGCGACCTGTTTTTCGACCATGACAGTGACGGTAAACCCATATCCATCGACAATTACAGGTTCGCTTGGTGTATGTGTGGGCTCGACCACTCCGTTAGGTAGTTCACCTTCTGGTGGATTTTGGTTCACGAGTGCGCCCGGCGTTGCAACGGTTGGAGTTACTTCCGGTATAGTAACCGGTGTTTCAGCAGGAACTGCGTTGATCTCTTATAGGGTTGGAGGCTGTGCAAGAATTACTACTGTGAACGTTGTTACCACACCCGGTCCAATTACCGGTTCACTTACAACCTGTGTTGGCTCCACAACCGCGCTTTCACATGCAACACCAGGCGGCACATGGACAAGCAGTACACCGGCCGTGGCTACAGTAGGGTCATCAACGGGCATTGTAACAGGTGTAGCAACCGGCACGAGCCGCATTACCTATTCTGTAGGAACAGGATGTTTCACATCATCTGTGGTAACTGTGACTGCAGCACCACCTGCACCGACAGGTACACTTGGTTTGTGTGTTGGTCAGACAAGCACTCTGGCACATGGCACTGCAGGTGGCACATGGAGTATGGCCTGCCCGACAGTTGCAACCGTTGGTATCTCTACCGGCGTGGTTACGGCTGTGGGTGCCGGTACCTGTACCATTAGCTATACACTTCCATCAGGTTGTGTCGCTACTGCGGTTGTCACAGTAAACGGTGCACCGGGTACCATCACCGGTACACTCTCGCTTTGCCAGGGTGCGTCGGCTACACTCTCCAGCTCTACCCCATCAGGCACATGGATATCCGGCTCGGCGACAATTGCATCTGTTGATATAGCAACAGGTACATGGACCGCACTCACAGGTGGTACTTCTACAATTACTTATACTGCTCCAACAGGCTGTATCACTACTGCCGATGTAACTGTGAACCTGGCACCGGCTGCGATCACAGGCCCTTCATCTGTTTGTATGGGACAGACCATTACGTTATTAAGCACCAGCCCGGCTGGTGCATGGAGCAGTTCCGATCCAACAGTTGCTACTGTTTCCGGTACAGGTGATGTATTCGGTGTTGCAGTTGGTACAGCTGATATCACTTATGCGCTGGCATCGGGTTGTTTTGTAACTAAAACAATAACTGTCAATCCTGGCCCTTCAACCATCACAGGACCTCTGGCTATGTGTGTGGGTGCTTGTAATACTTACACTGTATCAACAACAGGTGGTACATGGAGCAGCAGTGCACCTGCAGTGGGTGCTATGCTCAGTCCGGGCTATCTCTGCGGTTCTTCTGCGGGTACTACCACTATCACTTATCTTGTAGGTGCAACGGGTTGCTTCTCTACGCTCAACGTAACAGTGAACACACTGC
>JBIKSN010000300.1:0-3526 GCA_044348585.1 Flavipsychrobacter sp. | reverse complement strand
CAATATTTACATTGAAATGGCGGCTACAAGGCTGCCATTTTTCTTTTTGTACCTCTATCGAGGCATAACTGTTCATTTGCGCAAATCCCCGACCTTTGCGCCTTCATGAAAGACCTGCGGTCGGTAAATAAGTACTTCATCAAATACAAGTGGCGGTTGCTGCTGGGAATGCTGTTTGTGGCGATCTCCAGCAAGTTTGCCGTAATGCCGGGTAATGTAATCAAAGACATTCTGGATCAGGTGCAGGATATGATGACTGCAGGCAATAAAGGTGATGCCATTTTTTCGCTGGTTTTCAAAGGTGGGCTTACGCTGCTGGTGTTGGCGCTGCTGCGCGGTTTTTTCATGTTCATGATGCGGCAGACAATCATTGTGATGTCGCGCCACATTGAGTACGACCAGAAGAATGAGATCTACGCACACTACCAGCGGTTGGGCACACAGTTCTTCAAGGCCAATTTTACCGGAGACCTTATGAACCGTATATCGGAAGATGTGTCTCGTGTGCGCATGTATACAGGCCCTTCGGTCATGTACTTTACCAGCGTTGTGTTTCTGGTGATCTTTTGTGTGTGGGATATGCTGCGTGTTGATGTAGTGCTGACGCTGTGTGTGGTGGCGCCGTTGCCGCTGCTGGCGTTATCTATCTTTTACGTCAATAAGATCATTCACCGCAAGAGTACGCGCATACAGGCGCAGTTATCATCGCTCACCACTACTGCGCAGGAGTCTTATTCAGGTATCCGGGTGATCAAGTCGTTTGTGCAGGAGCGTAATATGATGCAGTTCTTTTCAGCAACTTCCGAAGAATATCGTCAGAGCAGTATCAATCTCTCGCTTACGGAAGCTGTTTACTTTCCTGCCATGAACCTGTTCATTGGGCTAAGTATGTTATCAACGGTGCTTATAGGCGGGTACTTCGCCATTCACGGCAGTATCACTACCGGTAACATTGCCCAGTTTGTGATCTACATCAATCTGTTGATGTTTCCTATTTCCAGTATAGGTATGGTGGCCAGCATGACACAGCGTGCGGATGCATCTCAGAAGCGTATAAACGAGTTCCTTGACACAAAGCCCGCTATCATCAGTCCGGCCGATGCTGTGACCACCGTGCCCACCGGTGATGTTCGTATTGACAATGTCACCTTCACTTATCCTAACACGGGCATCACTGCATTGCGCAACTTCTCGTTGCATGCAAAGCGAGGCCAGAAGATCGCGATCATTGGAAAGACGGGTTCAGGTAAATCTACAATAGCGCATATGCTGCTGCGCATGTATGACGCCGATTCAGGCAGTGTGTTGTTCGATGACTTAGCTGCCAACCGTTATGATGTGCACACGTTGCGCCGTTGTGTAGCCTATGCACCGCAGGAAGCGTACCTGTTCTCAGATACGGTGGCGAACAATATCCGCTTTGGCAGTGCAGAGGCTACAGATGAAGAAGTGAAAGAAGCCGCTCGTCTGGCCGATCTGGAAAAAGACATTGCCGGTCTGCAGCAGGGCTACGAAACAATGGTGGGTGAACGTGGCGTGATGCTGAGTGGTGGGCAGAAACAGCGACTGGTGCTGGCCCGTGCATTGTTGCGCAAGAGCCCCATTCTTTTGTTGGATGAGTGCCTGTCGGCGGTAGATACACAAACAGAGAAAACGATCCTTGCCAATTTGCATGGGTATCTGAAAGGCCGGACCACATTCGTTATTACGCACCGCATATTCACAGGCTGGACATTTGATCAGATCATTGTGCTTGATCATGGCGGCATTTCAGAGCAGGGTACACACGAAGAGTTGATGGCCCTGAACGGCCATTATGCCAAACTGTACCGCCATCAGACAGACCTGAACTGATCACTATCTAAAAAAAGGGACACCCCGACAGTGCCCCTTTTTACCACACATTGCTAACGCTCACTATTTTTTTGTCGTTGCGGTTTTCGTTTTCCCGTTGCGTTCGAATATTGCTTTTACAACAAAATAGATGACCAATGCCGATAACACCCCGGTGAGGAAGTTGGTGAGTGGCACCATCACAGCCGTATACAGCATCATGGCAAATTCAAACTTGCCTTTGTGCTTCATTTCTCTGATCTCTGATGGTTTTATCATGTTGCTGGCTACCCACACAAGGATACCGCCGATACATGCCATGGGAATGATCTCGAGATAAGGTGCAATAAAATAGGCCATGGTGAGCTTGAGCACTGCCTTGAAGTAACCGGCAAGCGGAGTGCGCGCACCGGCTTTGATGCTGGTGGCCGTGCGGGCGAGGGCACCGGTGCACGGAAATCCGTTGACAAGTGGTGTGATGATCTGCACCAGACCCTGTCCCCAGAATTCCTTGTCCGGGTTGAATGGTGTTTTTTTGTTGTCGGCCATCTTGTCGGCCATGGATGAGCATAGCAGGCTTTCTACACCTGATACAAAGACAATGGCAAAAACAAAATAGATCACATCAAAAAGTACAGCCCCTGAAAATGCCGGCATACTCGGCGGCGTAAATACAAAGAAATTGTTGGGGATGCTGCCGTAGATGTCCTTTACGAGAATGATGCCTTTGTTGGCAAACATCGTTGCAGAGAGCGCTGTAGATGCGGCAATGGCAAGCAGCGGTGCCGGTATGAATATGGATATGCGGAGCAGTATTTTGGTGATCACAAATGTCATGACCCCAATGATAACGGACCATATGTTGATCTTGTCAAGGTTTCTTATTCCCTGTTCAAGGCTGTTGGCTATTCCTCCCCGGGTGTTCTCATCGGTGCCCAGTATGGCACTGAAACTTTCAATGCCTAGAATGTCTTCCAGATTTGTGAACGCGATGGTGAAGGCGATGCCGATGGTGAAACCCACAACTACTGAGTTGGGGACGAGTTTGGCGAATTTGCCAAGACCTGCAACACCCATTATCATGAGTATGATTCCTGCGATTATCGATACTGCGACGAGAAAGCCATGTGCCTGTGCCGCCGTACCGCCATTGGCCGGGCCGTACTTAGTGATGAGTGCCGCGATAAGCGGTATAAAAGCTGCGGTTGGCCCATACACCTGATATTTCGATCCGCCGAAGGTGCGGCCAACAATACAAGCCAGCGCGCCCGCAATGATACCTTGTTCTGGCCGAAGGCCCATTGCCATTGCAAAGCCCATGGCCATGGGTATGGCCGTAAGTGCCACAATGAGGCCGGCACTGAAGTCGCGGTACACGATCGACTTCCAGTCCTTCGCCGTCAGGTCTTCCCATCGGCTATCCATGAATGTGAAAAAGAGCTTTAGTCGCCCTTTCACGGTTGTTGGTGTTGTGTGTGAATGCATATTGGTATGTGTATTGAATGTATCGGGAAATACAGATTAGGTCAGATTGTAAGGCCGGGTTTCAAGTTTATGCCGGCGTATGGTCTATGGTTTCGCGAATTAGGTCTGGATTGGTTAATAATGGCAATCCGCTTTTTTTGAACATGCGGGTTGGGTCCACGCTTTCTCTTGTTATATGAACAAAGCGGAAGTCAGGAGGCAGCGCAAT
>JBIKSN010000058.1:0-14088 GCA_044348585.1 Flavipsychrobacter sp. | reverse complement strand
ACCTGCCACGTATGCCCAGTTACACCAATTGCTGCACACGTCATAGTCGGTCAGTTGTTGTTCAAAGTAGGCAGCGCCATAGCGCCAGTCCAGCTTCAGATCGTGACACAGATAACTGGCCACATTCTGCCGGCCCCGGTTGCTCATGAATCCTGTCGACTTCAGTTCGCGCATGTTGGCATCTACAAATTCCTCTCCCGTCTGCCCGTCTATCCATCTTTGCAGCAATGTCTCGTCATGCCTTGTTCCGGGAGCGTCCTCACCGCGAATGCCCCCTTTCAGAAAGAAACGGTTGCCATATTTCATCATCATCAACCTGAAATAGTCGCGCCACACAAGCTCAAACACCACCCAATAGGTCGAGTCATTCGCTCCATACTCCTGCTCAAATTTCTTCAGTTCGCTATACACATACCTTGCCGACAAGCACCCCATAGACAACCATGCCGAGAACTTGGTAGAATAGTCGGCACCTACCAGGCCATTCCTCGTGTCTTTGTAAGTGAGCACACTTTTGTTGCCCCACAAGTAATGCTGCAAACGTGCCAACGCAGCGGTCTCGCCGCCCTGAAATTGTATTGCTGCACGTGCATCCGATGCGGGTTCACTCAGCCCCAGATCGGCAAGTGTTGGCACAGACATGTCCGGCAATTCGGGCGAGTTGATATTGGCCGGCATGCTAACTACTGCCCGTACCTTCGCATACGCTTCCGTTTTCTGCCTGTAGACTGTGAATATGTCGGGCACAGCATTTACGGCAAACGGCAGATCTGATGTATCATACAAACTGCTGTTCCCGATCACTGTCAGTGCGCAGCCCTGCGCTGCCAACTTCTCACGTACCTCATTAAGTGTCGCCAGTTCCTCTGGTGCCACTTCTTCTGCTGTCACTACACTTGTTGCACCATACTCACGGGCGATGTTTGCAATTTCCGTAGCAGGCGTCCCGCGCACCACTATCAGCCCCGACCCTAACCGCCTTAGACTGTTATCCAGGTCGGCCAGTGCTTCCAGTAAAAAACGCGCACGGAAGGCTCCGGTTTTATTGAAGCCATAAGGCGTAGTGCCGAAGTGTGCATCGTCAATACAGTAAACAGGCACAACACGGTCGCCATTATTTACAGCGGCGTGCAGCACAGCATTGTCGTGCACCCGCAGATCAGTCTTAAACCACACTATCGTTGTCTTCATGCTACAGCTCGTTTATGTGTTTAAGGTAATGCTGCGCCTGTTCCAGCAATTCGGCCTTGTGGTCGGGCTGCATCTTGCGCCACATATTGTACACCATTTGCACGCGAATGTTTCCGCTCAGCTTCTGTTCATGCCTGTCGAAAAAGTTCCAGTACAAACTATTGAAGGGACAAGCCTTGTCGCCCGTCTTTTTAGCTTTGTTGTAGTAGCAACTACCGCAGTAGTTGCTCATCTTGTCTATATATGCCGCCGAGCTCACATAGGGCTTTGTGCCCACCAATCCGCCGTCGGCAAACTGGCTCATGCCTCGCGTATTCGTCACCTCCACCCAGTCGAGCGCGTCTATGTAAATGCCCAGGTACCATGCGTCCACATCATCGGGATGAACACCAGCCAGCAGCGCGAAGTTGCCTGTTACCATCAGCCGCTGAATATGATGCGCGTAGGCATATGTCAGCGATTGGTCAATGCTCTGCTTCAGGCAGTTCATTTTTGTCTTTCCCGTCCAGTACCACTCAGGTAGCTTTGTGGCATGTTCAAAATAGTTGCGTTGTGCAAAGCCGGGCATTGAGTGCCAGTAGATGCCGCGCATGTATTCGCGCCAACCTATTATCTGCCGCACAAATCCTTCCAGTTGGTTGAACGCAATTGCATCGGGCCTGCGCTGCCATTCATTTACCGCCGCATCTATCACTTCATGCGGCGATATCATTTTTGTATTCATCGAGAAAGATATCCGCGAATGATACAACGACCAACCGCCGGTTGTCATCGCGTCCTGATAGGTGCCGAACAACGGCAGGCACTCCCGCACAAAGAACTGCAACAACTCCAAAGATTGTGCTCTGTTCACAGGCCACAAAAAGTCGGCAGCATCAATAGTACCTATTGTCTTTACACCTGCAGCATCTATGTCTGCCACAATTTCTGTAACGTCATTCTTGAAGCATATAGGTGTTACAGGTACATGGCCGGCGGGCAATTTTTTCCGGTTGTCACCATCATAGTTCCATTGCCCGGTCAGCGGTTTGTCTCCGTCCATCATTACACCATGCTTTTTGCGCATGTGCCGGTAGAAGGACTCCATCACCAACGTCTTTTTACCAGCAAAGAACTTTGCCAGTTCCTCCCTTTCAGCGTAGAAGTGTTCTGTGTCGCAGGCAGCCGCAGGAATGTTCAGTTGCGCACACAGTTCTTTCATCTTTTCATTTACTCTGTATTCGTCAGGCAACAGATACTCAAACCTGCCGTATCCATTTTCCGCTACCAGCTTCAATACATTCTTCGCGAAGCACTGCTGATTGTCAGTATCATTCAGTTTGATATAAAAAACATTATGTCCCGCCTCGCGCAACTGGTGTGCGAACTGCCGCATGGCCGCAAAAAATCCCGCCACCTTCTGTATGTGATGCGTGGCATAATCGGTCTCACTGCGCACTTCCATCAGCACATAGGTCACATGCGGCTCTGTATTGCAGAACCAGCTATGACCATTGTTCAGTTGGTCACCAAGTATCAGTCTCAGTGTTTTGTTGTGGCTCATGCCGTCTTTTGTTTGTTCATCCTGCATCGGTCGCTGCAATAGCGCACATTATCCCAATCCTTCTCCCACTTCTTGCGCCACGCGAATGGTCGCTTGCAGGCAACACATTCTTTCTGCGGCAGGTCTTGTTTTTTCACTCCTTTCATCGTGTTCCTTTCGTCGCGTTTATTACCTCAAACTCCACACCACATCACTTGCATGTTTTCTTGTTGCTTCCACATCTACTATCGGTGCGGGATAGTCTTTTCCTATTTCGCATTGGTACAATTGTTGCTCCATCAGACTCATCTTCCAGGGTTCGTGTACCATGTGCGCGGGCACGGCGGCCAGTTCAGGTACCCATTGTTTGATGAAGGCCGCATCCGTATCGTGATCTTCAGAATTTTTTATAGGGTTGTATATCCTTATGGTATTGTTGCCAGTCACTCCGGCCTGCATTTGTATCTGCGGATAATGGATACCCGGCTCATAGTCCAGGAACTGCCGAGCCAGAAAATGCAGGTGCCGCCAGTCTTGCCACAGATTGAATACAAAGAAAGAGACAACCATTGCCCGCATCCTGAAGTTGATGTATCCTGTCTGCACCACGCAGCGCATACAGGCATCCACCAGGGGCACCCCTGTCCTGCCCTCCTGCCAGGCCGATATATAGCCTTCGTTAACCGGCTTTTCCAGTTCGTCGTATGCACGGCTCACACTTTCAAACTCCATACGCCAGTTACTTTCCAGCTTCTGTATGAAGTGGCAGTGCCAGTGCAGTCGCGATATGAAGTTGCTCAGCGCGCGTTTATTGGGCGATCGTTCATAGTGCTGCATGGTGTACTGGTATACCATGCGCATACTTATGTTGCCCCATGCCAGGTAGGGCGACAGTCGGCTGCAGCTCCTTCTGCTCAGCACCGGCTTAGAGATATGTTTGCTATAGTACACATGCCTGTCGGCTATGAACGACTGCAGGTAGCGCCATGCAACCGATTCGCCACCCGGCTGAAAATTTTTGTTCGGTGTCGTGATCGCTGCTGCCAGTTTTCCCCCTTTAATTCTTTCGTATAGCACCTCACCCGGATATACAAACGTCCAGTTGGTTTCATCCACCATTTTGGGTGGTTCTGTCATTTTCCGCTTCCATCGCTCCGCCTTTTCGCTATATCTTTTCAGTCGCCTTATCACTCCATTGGTCTGGTATTCCTTCCACGTAATGTTTCGCGAACGGAAAAACCCGGCCATAGCCACGTCTCTGTCGTAGGTAAGTTTGTTACCCGTTTCCTGATGCGAAAACACTGTGGCTATCTCATAGGCGTCCGCCAACTCAGCAAATACGTATTGCGCTTCATTGTGGCAGATCACAATCTTCCCGTTCAGCGGGGCCAGCCGTTCCTGCATCTCTGCCAGCGACTCATACACAAATCGCCAGTGGCGCACGTCGCTGTCGTGATGATTCATTACCGATGGTTCAAAACAATACAGCAGCATAATTGGCTTGCCGTCCTGCTGGGCCACGTATAGCGGCTCATGGTCGGTAAAACGCAGGTCGCGTTTCAGCCACACTATATTGATCTGTTGTTTTGGCACCTGATTTGTTTACTGTTTTTCGAATTTTGTCGCCTTAAATACAACAAAAACATACTTCAAACGGCAAAATGTTTAACAAAACTACATAAAAATTAAACAAAACGAAGAAATATAGCACTGTCAAAGGTTCAATCACAGATTATTGCCTTCATATTTAGCTGCGCATAATAATTAATGACCACATATTCAATATTATATGCCGTATGTGTTCCATGAATGGCCTTTTCCAGCTTTGTTGCTACCGGAAAGCCCGTATAACGTACGCACAGCCCTTTTCTTCTATCTTTACCCCATGCAGGAAGTGACCATCAGGCAGATCGGTGTCGACGACGCTAGTGCACTGCAAAATATCAGCCGCAACACCTTTCAGGAGGCTTTTGCTACCGAAAACGACGCGCAAAATATGGAACAGTATCTCACTGAAAATCTCTCCATAGAGCGGTTGACGTCCGAGTTGCAGGCACCTTGCTCTCAGTTTTATTTTGCCGAGGTTTCAGGTACACCGGTTGGCTACCTGAAGGTGAACTACTCTGCCTGCCAGACAGAGCCACAAGGTGAAAACAGTCTGGAGATTGAGCGCATATACATTACTAAAGAACACTATGGAAAAGGTGTGGCACAGGCTCTTTTTCAGAAAGCTATCGATATAGCCACGATCCGGAACGCCCGTAATTTATGGCTGGGCGTGTGGGAACACAACTACCGTGCCCTGGCTTTTTACCGCAAAAATGGCTTTGTTGAGTTCGGCCGGCACGTCTTTATGCTGGGGGCAGACGCTCAAATAGATATTATGATGAGACGAGAACTACCGATGCCTGCCTGACCCACCTTCCACCCGGTACTTACCTTGTTACAATTGAGGCCGGTCAGTCAATTTATCACCGGCGCATCACTATCGGTGCGGGCAAATAGCATTGGTCTATATGGTTATGCCGCTTCGCCCCCATACGGTGGTGCACAAAAACCCGTACCTTTGCGCCGACTTGCCCCACATATAGGTAGGTTTTTATTATATGGCAGTTCCGGTTCAGATCGTTGATAATGTGGTAATAAAATTCGCCGGCGATAGCGGCGATGGTATGCAGCTCACAGGTAGTCAGTTTACCAACAACAGTGCCCTCATTGGCAACGACCTTTCTACTTTCCCCGACTTCCCCGCAGAGATACGCGCCCCTCAGGGCACCGTTCCGGGTGTAAGTGGTTACCAGCTTCATTTCTCCAGCAATAAGGTATATACCCCCGGCGACAACTGCGATGTACTGGTGGCTATGAACGCCGCTGCGCTGAAGGTGAACCTGAAGACGCTGAAAAAGGGAGGGATAATAATTGTGGATACCGACGGTTTCGATAGCAAAAACCTGCGCCTTGCTAACTATCCCGATGGTGTTAACCCGCTCGAGGACAACTCACTGCTGGGCTACGATGTACACAAGATGGACATCACCAAGCTCACCCGCGAGGCCCTCAAGGAGATCCAGATGGGCACCAAGGAAAAAGACCGTGCCAAGAACATGTTTGTGCTCGGCTTCCTTTACTGGCTCTACAACCGCGACCTTACCAGTACGTTCTCATTCCTGCACGATAAGTTTGGTAAACGTCCGGAGATACTCGACAGTAACGTCAAGGCGCTTCAGGCCGGCTACAACTTCGGCGATACGGTAGAGGCGTTCTCTGCCCGCTACAAGGTTGAGAAGGCGCGCCTGCCAAAGGGCATTTACCGCAGCATCACCGGCAATATCGCGCTTGCGTATGGCCTCATTGCCGCATCAGAGAAAAGTTCGCTACCACTGTTCCTGGGTTCTTATCCCATCACGCCGGCATCAGATATATTACACGAATTGTCGCGTCACAAGAATTTCGGTGTACGCACATTCCAGGCCGAAGATGAGATCGCTGCCATAGCCAGTGCTATAGGTGCTTCTTACGGCGGCGCATTGGGTGTCACCACTACATCGGGCCCCGGTATGGCACTGAAAACAGAAGCGCTGGGTCTGGCCATGATGCTGGAGATACCACTCTTGGTCATAGACATTCAGCGCGGTGGCCCGTCAACCGGTCTGCCCACCAAGACCGAGCAGAGCGATCTGCTGCAGGCCTATTATGGTCGCAATGGTGAAAGCCCGATCCCTGTTATCTCAACTTCTACTCCAAGCGATTGTTTTGAGGTGGCCTACGAGGCGGTACGCATTGCCATTGAGCACATGACCCCCGTTATCCTGCTCAGCGATGGTTATATAGCCAACGGTGCCGAGCCATGGCGCTTCCCTAAGAGCGCCGACCTCGCACCTATCCACGTAACGTTCAAGAAAGCACTGGCCGATGACGAAGCCAAATTCCTGCCGTACAAACGCGACGAGAAGTTGGTGCGCCCATGGGCAGTACCGGGCACTCCGGGTCTGGAACACCGTATTGGCGGCATAGAAAAAGAAGATATCACCGGCAACATCTCCTACGATCCGGAAAATCACCAGCACATGGTGAAGACCCGCGAGGCCAAGGTAGACATGATAGCCAACTACATACCATTGCAGACAATAGACAGCGGCCCCGAAAGTGGCGATGTGCTGGTGCTGGGCTGGGGCTCTACCTACGGTTCTATCAAAAGCGCCGTGCTGGACCTCCAGGCCGAAGGGCTGAGTGTGGCCCACGCACACATCCGGTACCTGCGTCCGTTCCCACGCAACCTGGGCGAAGTGATCAGCAAGTACAAGCACGTACTGATACCCGAACTGAACAACGGTCAGCTCATCAAGATCATCCGCGATAAATATCTGGTAGATGCTATCGCTTACAACAAGATCAAGGGAGTGCCTATAACACGCACCGAGCTGGTGAGCGCAATAAGGGAGGTGTTGGCGTAATTGGCAACCTTCCGTCCAACGTAGCACTCATTATTACTCACGAAAAGCGAATAGTAATGAGTGTTATCATTTTGGCGCCAACGCAAACGCAGATCCGTTCTCCCCGGCGTCAATAGTAGCAATGATATATTCACACTACAACTTCTGTATTCTCTCTATGATGCCGGTAGTGGAGTATCCTTCTACAAAAGGAATGATGTGCACCTCGCCGCCGTTCTGCTGCACAAAGTCGGCACCCACAATTTTGTCTATGGTGTAGTCGCCGCCTTTTACCAGTACGTCGGGTTTTATGAGCTTGATGAGTGCCTCCGGGGTGTCTTCGTCAAATAAACAAACCAGATCTGTGCAGAGCAGTGATGCCACCTGAAACAGTCGGTCCTGTTCGTGGGTCACAGGTCGGGTTGGTCCCTTCAGTCGTTTTACCGAGTCATCGGTGTTAAGGCCCACCACCAGAACATTCCCCAGCGATGCCGCCCGCGCCAGCAGGTCCAGGTGGCCATGGTGCAGAATGTCAAAGCACCCGTTGGTGAAAACGATCTTGCGACCTAGTACGCGCCAGCCGTTGCATTCCTGCGCCAGCCGCTCACGCGTTACTATCTTCCGCTGTATCCATTGCAGCTTGTCCATTGCGTTTGCGGTTATATGGTTGAATTGCGATAAGCGATACCAGTCCCAGCACTATGATAACGGCGGTCTGCGCCACCCACGCTATCCAGCCAAAAGCCTGTGCGGGCACCTCGGTCACGCCATAGGCTACCAGCATCTGTGCTACCAGCAGGGTGTAGAGCCCTATGCCGCCCGGTGTCACTATCATGCCTATGCTGCCATATACCAGCACCACCAGTGCCACCACCAGCGACAAGCCGGCTGTCTCGGGAAGGCACATAAAGCCAAACCACAACTGCAGCAGGTACATGCCCCATATCAGCACGGTATAACCCAGAAACGCCCAGCGCTTCTTCATGTGAATGATGGAAAGCACGCCCCGCATCAGTTCGGTCACAAACATACCCACCTTGGTGTCCTTATAACGACGATAAAGAATAATGGCAACCGGTATAGAAAGAACGGCACCTGCGGCCAGCACCATGAGTATGGTCTTGCTGTTCTGAAATTTCTCGCCCAGTGCGCCCATCTTAGAGGCCACATAGGTACTCACAAACTCCATCTGCAACCCGAAGGCCGCTACGGCTATCACCAGCAGGCTCACCATGTCAAAGGCGCGCTCGGCCACTATGGTGCCTATCATCTTGTGGGCGGGCATCTTTTCATAGCGCGCCAGCACCGTGCACTTGGCCACCTCGCCGGCACGGGGCAGCGCCAGATTGGCAATGTACCCTATCAGCACAGCGAAGGTGGTATTGGTGAGCGATGGCTTCAGGTCCACTGTCTCCAGCAGGTAGCGCCAACGCATGGCACGGAACAAATGAGATAGAAATCCTATAATGAACACAGGCACCAGATACCATGCATTGGCATTGCGGATAGCATTGGCCAGATCGGTCTTTTGCTGGTCGGTAAGCTGATGCAGCATCTGATAGATGATCCAGATCCCTAACCCAAGAAACAGTAAATATTGAAATATGGTCAGGATGGTCTTCTTCATAGACACATTAAAGGTACTGAATAGAGTTGTTCAGAGTATGCTAAAAAATGCAGCAATGAGCCTGATTACAGCTTATTGTCCTCGGTAGGGAAGATGATGGTAGGCTTGTATTTTTTGGCTGCTTCAAATTCCATGCTCGCATACGAAATGATGATCACCGTGTCACCGGGGCTGATGCGCCGTGCGGCAGGACCGTTCATACAGATCATGCCCGAACCACGCGTACCTCTTATCACATAGGTCTCCAGACGTTCGCCATTGTCCAGATCCAGCACCTGCACCTTTTCATTCTCTATGAGGTTGGCTGCATCCATCAGGTCTTCATCAATAGTGATGCTGCCGATGTAGTTCAGATTGGCCTCAGTTATTTTAACCCTATGAATTTTAGATTTTAATATTTCTATGTGCATAGCGGCGCAAAGGTAGGTTATTAGTTGGTTTTTCAGCCAAAGACCACATCAGTCCAAGTTATTAGCAGATAGCCTTATTTGTGGGTTTCATAAGGCACCCGCGTCATATATACTGCTGTCACCACTGCCGCCACTGCAGATGCCGTAAATGCCGTCGCCGCCCCGAAACCGAACCACAGCAGTCCCGCCAGCGAACTGGCCAGCAGCGCACAAAGACTTTGGAATGCCGAATAGGTGCCTATAGCAGTGGCCACATCCTGTTTCGACACAATATTGCTGATCCAGGCCTTTGAAACACCCTCGGTGGCTGCCGCATACAGGCCATATAAAAAGAACAGACCATAATACACCCACAAACTACCGCCTGCCGCAAAACCCGCATAGGTGAGCGCGAACAAAAGCAGACCTACAATAAATATGCGCTTCAGACCAATTCTGTCGCCCAGGATACCGATAGGGAAAGCCGTAGCAGCATACACCAGATTATAGAAGATGTAGGCGCCCACCACACCCGTGTCACTCAATCCGGCCTTGCGTGCCATCAGCAACAGAAACACATCCGAGCTGTTAAATAGCGTAAAGAACAGCAGACCGCCCACCAGGCGCTTGTAGTTGCCCGGACTTTGTTTCCAGAAATTCAGGAAAGAGAAAAAAGAGACCCTCCTTGCAGGCGCTACAGCCACTGCCTGCTTGTCGCGCACCAGCAAGGTGCAGCCAAACGCTGCCAGACCCGGCAGAAACGCGATGAGGAACAACTCTTTGTAGTGCGCCGGATAGAAAGAAAGGTACACCAACGCAAGGGCGGGACCCGCAACAGCACCAAGCGTATCCATAGACCGATGAAAACCAAAAATGCGCCCCTTGGTCTGCGGCGTGGCCTCTGCGCTGATAATGGAGTCGCGGGCACCGGTGCGCAGTCCTTTTCCAAAACGGTCCAGCGTGCGGGCGGCAAACACCCAAAGCGGCACGGCAAAAATGGCCATCAGCGGTTTGGAGATAGCGCTGAGCGCATAGCCGACCTGTACAAACGGCATGCGCCGCCCCGTAGCGTCCGACAGCTTGCCGAAGTAACCCTTGCTCAGGCCCGCGGTCGCCTCAGCTACCCCTTCCAGCAACCCTATCATCACCACCGAAAACCCTATACTCTGCAAGTATACCGGCATTACAGGATACAGCATCTCACTGGCCATATCTGTAAACAGACTGACCAATGATAATATCCATACCGTGCGGGTAATAACTTTCATACGGGACTTATAGTAAAGATAGTTATTCAGGACGTGTTGTCAGGTTAATGTTGATATTAAGAGTGGGTCTCCTAAGCGGAGGCGTGTGCGAAGGAGGGACCTGGCGGCATATGTTCTGAGCGTGGACAATATACACTCATAGCCGGGGAACAGTCATTAACTACACCTACATATAATCTCTGGAGCCAGCGAAGGTCAGAGACACGGCTGAGACGGAATTGACATTTCAGGTTCAATCAGAAGCCGGGGCTAACGGTTCCGGCTTCTTCGTTTTACAGCCATGTTGTGTAAAAAAAGTACAGTATACATAGGGGGTTTCACCGGCTTTTGTGTTTTGTAGGTATACAATTCGCAGTATGAAACGAAGTATCGCCTTATTCTCAATGATCATTTCCTGCCTTACAGCCGTGGGGCGTAACGATGGGGATACCGCAGTGGCACAACGAAGCCGGAGACTTCATTCTGATTCAACGATCAGGCTGGCGGCAACAACTATAAAAAGCAGTAAGGAGAAGCAGAAGCAACTAATAGAGTCGGCCCAGATGGGCAAGGCAGATATACCCGCAGCCATGCTGCTGAAGGTGCCGGCTATAGCAGGAGAAGCGGACATCGTAAAAGCGCTGCAGCTGACGCCAGGCGTTAAGAGGGGGACTGAAGGGTCCATAGGCATGTATGTGCGTGGAGGTGGAAATGACGAGAACCTGATATTGCTTGACGGGGCACCGATATACAATGCCGGTCATCTCTTAGGCTTTTTCTCAGTGTTCAATAATGCTACAATTCGAGATGTGCAGCTATATAAATCATCGTTCCCTGCACAATATGGAGGTCGCCTTTCATCAGTGCTTGATGTGCGTACCAAGGAGGCAAGCCTGTCTGACTATCATGCACAAATAGGCCTTGGAACTATATCATCATCTGCGAGTGTGCAGCTGCCACTCATGAAAGAGCGACTTTCGTTGATGCTGGTAGGAAGGCGCACCTATATAGATCAGGTAATGAAAACTATTCCTTATCATTTTTACGACCTGAATGGCAAACTTTTTTTTCTGCTTGATAAACAGAACAGGTTTTACGTTAGTAGTTATGCAGGTGACGACATATTGAAAACCAATAATCTTGACAACGAAAATACTGTTGAACAAAACAACATACAGACCGGTATGATCATGGGTAACCGGACCTTGTCATTAAGATGGAATCATTTGAATAAGGATTGTAAAATATCTTCCGATGTATCTGTGTTTTCTACAGGCTTCAAGTACGAGATAGAAGGCAAGTCGCCGACAAACCAGCTCAGTGTAAATTCGGCGATAAATGATATTGGTTTTAAGGCAGATATACGTAGCACATCAATTGCGCATCATAAGCTTACTTCAGGATTTGCTTATACGCATCATTATTTCAACCCGAACGTGATAACAAGCAGCGGTCCGCAGGTAGGGGTATTTGGAAACAGTGACGGCAAAAAAATAAAAAGTGATGAAGTTGCCGTGTATGTTAATGACGAGTTGACAATTAACAAAACATGGCTATTGTCCGCCGGATTGCGTACAAGTGGTATCTCCGTGACAAACAAAGTATATTTGAATGCAGAACCAAGGCTGGGCATTCGCTACCTGATAAACGAGAGGAACTCTCTCAAGGTATCCTATGCTAAAATGACCCAGTACTTACACCTTGTATCTAACTCATCTATTGTGCTGCCAACAGACATGTGGTATCCTGTAACGGCCAACGTAAAACCCGGGATATCAGACCAGGCAAGTGCCGGCTTTTATCATACAATACCTGCCCTTGATCTAAGTTTCAGCACCGAGGTATATTACAAAAGAATGCGCCATTTGCTGGAATACCGCGAGGGTGCTGTTCCAATGATGAGCACTGATTATGAAAAGGAACTTGTGACTGGCAATGGCCGTTCATACGGCTGCGAGTTGTTCATCAATAAAACTGCAGGAAGGTTTACAGGGTGGATGAGTTACACACTTTCTTTCGCCCATCGCAAATTTGACTCCCTTAATAATGGGAAGGAATACTTTGCACGCTACGACCGCAGGCACGACTTTTCGCTGGTAGGCTTGTTCGACATTAATAAAAGATGGAGCATAGGCACTACTGTAGTATACGCAACGGGTAGCCCTTTTACCGGTCAGACAGACCAGTACATCACGCCGTCACCCGGACTTACGGGATTTGAAATACTGTTTGCGTATACCGGAAGAAACGCTATGCGCATGTCACCTTCTTTCAGGACAGATGGTGACCTGCAGTATAAATTCAACATTGGTAAACATCTGAAAGCGGATGCACACCTTAGTGTTTATAATGTTTTTAATCGTTCACAGCCGAGCCGGGTAGAACGAGTATGGGATGATGCAACCGGCAGGTATAAATACCAGCAAAAAGGCCTATTCGGAACTATTACCGCACTTTCCTTAAACCTCACTCTTTAAACGAAACACATGAACAATAAGTTATTATTCTCAGCCGCATTTCTCGCATTGGTGCTTGTTGGCTGCAGAAAACCAAAACCATTGGATATAGCTATTCCACAAGGAACTGAGAGAATCGTGATCTCATCAAACGCAATCAACGAACATCTGATCGTCGTCTCTGCCGGATATTCGATGAGGCCTACAGCAAACATGACTACAGGGGCAATAGATTCGCTTCCGGCGGAAATGCTTATTGACTCTGCTCATGTAACGATCAATGTACCCAATGAAACGCCGGTGAGACTGCAGAAGCTTTCTCCGGGTATATTTTCCACTTCGGGCATTACGCTGAAACCGGATACAAAATATGAGCTTACCGTAACTGATTTAAAAAAGGGACTGATAGCGACAGCTACCACTACTTATGTAGCTAATACTAACCCTATCTCCGTTTCAACATACAATACGGGCCGGGAAATTGACTCTGTTTTGAGTATAGACCTATCTATTGCCGAAACTCAAACCGGAGATTGCTTCTTTGTAAGTTACAGTACAGTAAACCAACTCAGAAAAGCAGTTAGCAAATTAAGATACAGCGATCCTGTTACAAATCTGTCGTCGCTGGCTTCGTTCGGACCAAAACAAATACAGCTTTTTGACGGCGGTATGGCAAAACAAAATAAGATAGAGGGAAGTTTTATGGCAAAGGCAGGTATGGGTGACACATTGGTCGTTCAGGTAGCAAAAATAGACAAGGCCTATTACAAATACCTTACAGCATACAAACGAACAGGCTATTTCATTAATCAACTGACCGGCGAGCCTATCAACCTTCCATCGAATATATATACCGGTTATGGCTATTTTGCTCTTTACAGGCCAAAGGCGTTATTTTTTGACGTTGCAACCGGTAAACCTATGCACTTAAGTGGCGAAGTAGCCAATTTCATTAACGACTACATGCATTAATTCGTTCTTTTATTTTAAGCACTTACAATCATCTCGTATTGCCTTAAGTATAACGACATGTATTCGTAAAGCTTCAGAGTATGGCAGGCAGAAGGTATATTCCTTGTACTGAAATAGGTTGAGTCCCTCGTTAAGCGTAGTATATCAAAGCCACAAAAAAGTATGTTCGGCGTAAGTCTCGTTCCTTGTCCCGAAAGTCTGGTGAGCTATGTCGAACTATTATGTTGAGAATTTAGAACGGGGCACACAGC
>JBIKSN010000381.1:0-3580 GCA_044348585.1 Flavipsychrobacter sp. | reverse complement strand
CGGGTCCACGGATACGGCATCGAGTGGCTGGGCTCCGTCACCAAGGGCAACCGCCCGGTACGGCAGGACGAGCGGATCGAGTGGCCACACCACCCCACCGGGGAGGAACCCAGCAATGGCTGATCTCACTCCGATTTACACCGCGATAGAGGCGAGCAGCGGTAAGGAGAAACGGCTACCGCCGGGTCAGCTGGCCATCAAGCTGCGTGAGACTCTCCCTGGCCGGTTGCGCTTCAACGAGCTGACCCTCACGCCCGAGATCGACGCCGAGCCTATCCCAGGACACAGTCTTGACGATCTCTATGTAGCCCTGTCGGAGCGGCGCTGGAATATCGACAAGGGCAAAGCCGTAGATGCCGTTCTCAGGGTCGCCAGGGAAAACACTTATCACCCCGTTGTGCAATACCTGGAGCACATCGAGCAGGACGACGGTATCGAGCCTGCAGACTTCAACACCCTAGCCTCCACCTACTTCGGCACCAACGACCCTCTCTATGACGAGATGCTCGCGGCCACTCTGGTGGCCGCTGTGGCCAGGGTTATGGAACCCGGTTGCAAGTTTGATTCCTGTAGCGTGCTGAGAGGTCCGCAGGGGATCGGCAAAAGCACCGCATGGCGCACCCTTGCCTCACCGGACTGGTTCTGCGACACACCCCAGGCCAACGAGAAGGATCTCAAGCTGGCGATTCACACCGCCTGGATCTACGAACTGGCTGAGCTTGATGCCATCACCGGCAGGAAGGAGGCGGCCGAGGTGAAGGCGGTTCTCAGTTCCCCGGTGGATCACTTCCGCCCGCCCTATGCCCGCACCAGTGAGAAGCACCCGCGCCGCTCGATTCTGGTTGCCACCTGCAACCGAGACGACTTCCTGCGGGATGAAACCGGGAGCCGCCGATTCTGGGTGATTGAGATTAACCAGCCCATCGACAACAACGGGCTGAGGGATGCCCGGGATCGAATCTGGCGAGCCGCCGTTCTGGCCTACCGCGCCGGCCGGCTTCCAATCCTCAGCCCCCTTTCCCAGGTGGAGTCTGAGCGCCGCAACCTGGGCTATGCACCGGAGCACCCATGGCTAGCCCTCCTGCTGCGATGGATGCCCTCAGCCCCATCTGAGTTCACCAGCGATCAGGCCCTCATCGGCTCCGGCTGCGTGGGTGACAACCGCATCGAGCGGAAGCATCAAAACGAGGTTGCCCCCCTGCTCAAGTCGCTGGGCTTCATCCGCGATCAACACCAGAGCCGCGCCGATGGCGGTGCCAGGCCCCGGTTCTGGCGCCGAGCGCCTCAACCTGTCTCAGCCTCAGCCGCAGGGGTTGAGACAGGCCAAACGCCAGGCCAGCACAGCGATTCAGCCCCCCTGTCTCAACCTCTCAACCTAATACAAGAAAAAGAAAGAGAAAGAGGGAAAGGTGAAGATCTCAAGGCTGAAAAATTCCAGGAGTTACAAAAACAGGTTGAGAGGTTGAGACGGCAACCAGACAAGCGGGCTGAAATCCGTTCAGGGGAACGGGTTTGCAAGTGGAGCCGCGCCGATCAACGGTTTCAACCTGGCTGGGAGGTTGAGACAACCGACGGCACCGAGGCCAGGGTTTATCGCCCTGGCTTCCCAGGCCGGCTAACGGTGCCTATCGAGGAGCTGACTCTTGATCTCGATGCAGCCTGAGCGACGTAGAACACAACACCCGCAACCGGGAAAAACCTTGACGAAACCCTGTCATTTAACCTGTGCCCGAGGCTGCCCCCCCACCACTGTCTTGGCAACGCGGCCATGGGAGCGATGGACCCCCTGAGCGACCCGAGACCTACGCCAGGTTTCGCGCCTGGCTTGATCTGGGCTCCACCCGCAACTTGGCTGCCTACGCCGCGGTGGTGGGCGTCTCCCGGCAGGCCATCTACGAAACGGCTACCCGCTACTGCTGGCGCCAGAGGGCCGCGGCATGGGATACCGCCGAGGCCGCTGCTGGCCGCTGCCCCCCTCCACCGCCACCCCAGCCCAAGGAGGCCCGCCGGCCCTCTACACCGCCGAACCCAGCGCCTCCGCACTCAGCGGATCCCACTGCCATGGGCGCCGCTACTGCGGCTGCGGGATCGAGCGCTTCTGATGCTCACCGGCAGGCCCTGTCTGAGTTCCGCCTGGTGATGGAGGCACTGGGCCGCGGCATGGCCGAAGAAGCCGAGGGCGCCCTGAGCTTGGTGACACTGCTGCGCGAGGACTTGGCAGCGGAGATCGAGCGCCGCCGCCGGCTTGCCACAACCGGCGACCATGCCGCCGCGGCCGAGGCGTCCCAGGGCGCGGCGCAGATTGTGGTGATGATTGCCCGCCTAGTTGCCGTTGTGGCGAGCCTGGCCAGTGGAGGCCGCCAGCACTGGGGCGATGCGATCGGGCTGGAAATGGTCTTGGCGGAGATGGCGGCCGTGATGAATCGCTGAGCCGAGCGACCGCACCTTGATCGGAAACCTGAAGCGATACCTTCTGTCCAGCATGGTTGCAAGCGTTCTCAGTGGTTGGCACGATCCCAACGACCCCGCCGGCCTGGCTGACGCGGTTGGCCGTGCTGCTGCGACGGACTGGAGGGCTGCCGCATGGATGCTCGAACACCACCCGCTGACCCGTGAGGACTTCGGCGACCTGGGCCGCGACGAACGGGTGAGGCGTGAGCTTCTGGCTCGCGTGGTGGCTGCCATCGCTGCCGCCGTCCTGGCCCCAGAGGATGAACGCCGCGTTCTCCTGCAGCTGCAGGCCCATGCCGTCAACGTGAAGGGCTCCTGATGGCGAAGGCTGTCGCCGATGGGGGAGGGGGTGCCGCCCATACTCTTGCCCGCTCACAGCAAGTTGCCCGCTGGTTGGTGGAGGGGTGCAGCACCGCCGAGGTGCACCACCGCGCCCGCGAAACCTGGGGGGTGTCCCATCGCACCGCCGATCGGCTGGTGGCCGCTGCCCGTGCCGATCTTGTGAGGGGCTGGGATGTTCAGCGTCACGAGATGATTGCCTTGCTGCTGGCAAGGCTCGACACAGTGTTTCGAGAGGCCATGGAAGCGAAAAATCACGGCGCTGCCCTGGGTGCGATCAATAGTGCGGCCAAGCTGGCCCAGCTGTGACCGGGCCGCGCTTGCTGAAGCATCGGATAGGTAAAGAAATGAGGGGCCTTAGTTTTTCTGTTGGGCACCTCGAAAAATCAACTATTGAGCGAATTCGTTCTCAAGCTGGGGCTGATGCGGGAATGAGTCTCATTTGCTGCGTCCCGCTGAAACTCAAATTTTCGTGGTGCCCTGTTGGCTGTGATCGGGTAAGGTAGACTAAAGAAGAGTCTTCGATAAGAAGGCCTACTACCAGTTCTTTCTTCCCAAATCAGGAGAATTTTTCATGGCCGGAGTCTCTTGCGAAAACAAGACTAACTCTACTGTCGTAGTATCAAGAGCGGGGGGTCATGCTGGCAACAGCAGCATTGCCCCAGGCGATACACTGGAATGGTATGTCCAGGTAGACAGGAGTTTCTTCATCCAGCCCGATCTTAATCAATTAAAAATTACAGGTAAAACATCTTATGTCGTAACAAAGGATGTTGAATACTACGCTGTT
>JBIKSN010000298.1:0-3581 GCA_044348585.1 Flavipsychrobacter sp. | reverse complement strand
TTCGACGTCAGCCGTAACAGTTGGCTCTACAAGCGGCATAGTCACCGGCGTTTCTGCAGGTGTTGCTACGGTCACCTACCGCATAGCGGCAACAGGTTGTCGTCGCACTATGATCGTTACTGTTAACCCGGTTCCTTCATCAATTACCGGCACTTCAACGGCATGTGTGGCAGGGTCTACTTTGTTTTCAAGCACACCACTCACAGGTAGCTGGTCAAGTTCTGATACCACTGTCGCTACAGTGGGCGGTGCGGCCGGGCTGGTTACCGGTGTTGCTCCGGGATCGGCGCGCATCACCTATACATTGCCTGTCACCGGCTGTTACAGAACAGCACCGGTTTCCGTGAATCCTCTACCCGCGGCAATTACCGGTCCCGATAGTGTTTGTGTAGGTGTGTCTGTTTCGCTGGCAAGTACCACAAGCGGTGGTAGCTGGGCCAGCAGCAATGCTGCTGTAGCTACTGTTGGTACATCGGGCAGTGTTACAGGCGTTTCTTCAGGTACTTCGGCTATCAGCTACACATTGCCGCTCACGGGTTGCGCCAGGGTTTCTGTCGTTACTGTAAATACACTCCCTAACCCCGGCTTGCTTTCTGCTCCGTACAACGTGTGTCAGTCCGGCACCATGACCGTGATCGCTACAGTGCCGGGTGGTACATGGTCGGCCAGTACGGGAAATACAACTGTCTCCGCAACAGGAATAGTTTCCGGCGTCACTCCCGGTCTCGATACGATCAATTACAATGTTACAGGTGTATGTGGCATAAGCACAGTGCGCCAGCATGTAACCGTCGATCCGCTGCCCGATCCGGGTGCCATCACCGGTAGTTTCGGTATGTGCGTTGGTGAGTCCACTTTGCTCGGCAAAACTATTACCGGTGGTGTTTGGAGTACTACGGGTACATCCGTTGCCAATGTAGCTGCAACCGGAGAGGTTTCGGGTATTGCTCCCGGCACCGCTATTGTCTCTTACACACGCACAAACCTGTGTGGTTCATCCAGTGCTACCGTTGTCGTTACTGTTCATGCGCTTGCGGTTGCGGGTTCTGTTTCGGGTATCGATAGTATTTGTATAGGCGATACTACCGTGATGGTCAACTCAGTTGGTGGCGGTATTTGGGTAAGCAGTGCTGATTGGATCGCAAAAGTGTTCAATGCTTCCGGTATTGTTGAAGGACTGTTCCCGGGTACAGCAGACATCATGTATGTTGTTACCAATTCATGCAGCTCTGATACGGCAAAACATAAAATTGTCGTGAAGACACAACTGGAATGCGAGACCGGAGTGGCAGGTCTAGATCAGAGCACTCCTACCTTCCGTTTGTATCCTAATCCGGCTACTACATCTGTAAATATTGAAACAGGTTCAAACGGTATGCTCGCAATTTATGCGCTCGACGGACGATTGGTGAAGTCTGTAAAGGTTGAAGGTCGCTCGGCGGTTATCACCCTTTCTGATAGCCTTGCGGCCGGTGTTTATATGTGTCGCTTCACCGGTGCCGATGGTAGTACCAACGCGGTACGTTTGGTGTTGGAGCCATAGTCTGAAACTCGTTTCAAAAAAGATATCCCCAGCCTCTGCACGTGTTGCAGAGGCTGTTTGCTTTGGTGAGATTTGTTTTCGGAATAAGGTTACTTTTGTTTCTATGAGGATTTTTGCAGGCAGTTCATTGTTGTTGGTACTGCTTTTTATGATTTTACCGGGTGTTGGTCTTGCACAGTCAGCTGCGCATCGCGGCCGGCAAAGTGAGTTGGCGCTGAGGAACATTTGGGTGGACAGTGTATATGCGCAGCTCAATATGGAAGAGCGTATTGGTCAGATGATGATGGTCTCGGCATATTCGGGTGGTAAGAATTACAACGAAGAACGCATCACCGACCTGCTGAACAAACATTATATAGGTGGCGTCATCTTTATGCAGGGCGGTCCCGGTCGTCAGGCTGTTCTCACCAACAAGTACCAGCGAATGGCTCAGGTGCCATTGCTTATTGCCATGGATGCCGAATGGGGTGTTGGTATGCGCCTTGACAGCGTGAAGCCCTTACCACGCCAAATGATGTTGGGTGCCACCCGCGATACCGGTCTTGTGTATAAAACAAGTGCCGCCATTGCCGCGCAGTTCCGAAGGTTGGGTATGCACATGAATTTCGGCCCCGATGTTGATGTGAATAACAATCCCGCCAATCCTGTGATCAACTCCCGATCCTATGGCGAGGACAAGGTATGGGTGGCGCGTCTGGGTCGTGCTTATGTGCGTGGCCTGCAGCAGAATGGCATTATGGCCTGCGCCAAACACTTTCCGGGCCACGGCAATACCAGTGTCGATTCTCACAACGATCTGCCTGTCATTTCCCGCACCATCCCCCAGCTCGATTCGGTTGAATTATATCCGTTCCGTCAGATGGTTGCTGAAAAGGTAAAGGCGGTAATGGTAGCTCATTTGGAGGTGCCCGCGCTCGACACCGAAAAGCACGTGCCTACAAGTCTTTCCTACAACGCCATCACCGGGCTGCTTAGAGAGAAGCTACGGTTTACCGGACTGGTGATCACCGATGGTCTCAACATGCAGGGCCTAACCAAGTACTTCGATCCCGGTGAGTCTGAATTGCGTGCATTCATGGCCGGAAACGACATTATGCTCATGCCGCAGGATGTGCCCGCGTCTATCGCGAAGATCAAAGCGGCTATTGAAGCGGGCACAGTGCCGGAGACGCGATTGGAGATAGCGGCGAAGAAGATACTGGCAGCCAAGTACGATGCCGGTCTTACTGACGTGAAAGACGTTGATCCCGAGAATATCGTCCGCGATCTGAATCGTGATGTTGACAGTATGCGCAGTCGGGTGGCTCGTGCAGCCGTTACACTTGTAAAAGACGATAATCAGATCCTGAAGAAGATCAATGAGAACATGCGTATTGGTTACATTGGTATCAATGCATCAGAGACTACGCCACTATACGAGATATTACAAGATAGGTTCGATAATGTAAAAGCGGGTTGGTTGCCCAAGGGCACCAAGGTTGACAGCGTGCAGCGTTTGTTGGAGAGCCTCTCTCGTTATAGTACCGCCATCATCGCCGTACACAATATGAACTTCACTCCCGGTGGCAACTACGGCCTCAGCGACGAAGCGATTGCATTTCTGCAACAGGCCGGTTGCATGAGGAATGTGATGATCGTAGTGCTGGGCAATGCCTATGCAACACAGTACTTCTGTGGCGCGGGTTCTGTGATGGTGGCCTACGAAGACGACACACTTACCGAAAAAGCTGTTGCCAACATTTTGCTTAAGAAAACTAAGGCCAAAGGTAAAATGCCGGTAACGGCTTGTAGCGATGGACAGAGTATATGTCCTTCTCCGTTCAAGCTGCGCACTGTGCTGAAGGAGCCTTCATCCACACTACAATCGGTGCTGCCTGCCTTTGCCGGTGTGGTAGAACCCGATGCCCTTTCTCGACTGGACATGTTCATGGCGCGCTGTGTGGCCGACGGGGTGTTCCCCGGTTGCAGGGTCCTGGCAGCGCGGAATGGTAATGTCTTTTACGACCGAGCTTTTGGCTATCTCGACTACAACAAAGAC
>JBIKSN010000057.1:0-14268 GCA_044348585.1 Flavipsychrobacter sp. | reverse complement strand
ACAGTGCTATCGGCATTAAATATGATCTCGCTTTGCGTATCGATATCCATTTGCGCTGCATAGGCACTGTCGAACTGGATACGAAGTTCCCGGCGGAGGCTATCCATGTTCACTACGCCGTAGATGGCGCGGTTGACGGCATCTGTGTTGCCCTTACCCATTGTGTCGAGGAAGAGGCGGCTACGGCTGAAGAAGTGGTCGCGGTCGTGATTTACCACACGAACCGAACGCCATTTACCCAACATTTTGCGGGTTTCGTTGTTGCGGCAGGAGAACAGGGTGGCAATAAAAAGTAACAGGAGCAGACCAAATCTGACCGAAAGACGCGATATGTAGTATGGCTGTGCCTTCCCCATTGGGAAAAATAAAGTTTACTCCAGTTCTATCAAAACAGCACCTTTTTCTACGGCTGTGCGTTCTGTAACCTTAATTGCTTTAACAGTTGCAGGGCCGGTAGCCTTGAGGATATTTTCCATTTTCATAGCCTCGAGTATCACCATTCCATCACCTTTGTTGATCTGCTGACCGGGCTCTACTAATATTTTCAGTACCAGGCCGGGCATGGGGGCTTTCACCGGTTCAGCCTTTTGCATAGACTTGAGGTCGAGGCCCATTTTGCTGAGGAGCAGGTCGATAGGTTCCTGGATGGTGGTAGTGTACAGTTGTCCGTTTACGCGCAGCGTGACAGATTTCGCTTTAGTATCTACCGACTCAATGATGGCAGTGAAGCTCTTGTTGTTGAGCAGCACGCTTATGAGGCCGTTTGGCTGAAACGATATATCGGGAGTGGCTGAATTGCCGTTGATCTCGATGCTGTCGTTTTTACGGTCGATGTTATATGTTTTCTTTTCGTTTACGGTAACCTGCAACATTGGACAAATATAAAGAGAACAAAAATAGGGATTTAGGAATGGTTTACAGAAAAATATCCATGTCTCGTTTGTATATATATAAATAAAAAACGAGGCGTTTGCGGCGCCTCGTTTTTGCGATCAAGTATATGATGATTATTTAGCTGATAACTCCTTTACTTTAGCAAATACTTCGTTCTCGCCGCCTTCTTCGTAGCCTATGTGTTTCCAGGCTGCTTTACCTTCTTTGTCAATGATGAGGGTAAATGGAACTGACTGGAAGTTAAGGGAGCGTTTGAGATCTGCATTAGGGTCGATGAAGTAAGGGAAAGACCAACCTTGAGAGATGGCGTAGGTGCGTACCAGACCTTCGGCACGGGCCTCATCTATCGACATTGTTATGAAGTTGAAGTCTACTTCCTTTTTCCACTCGGGGAGCTTCATGGTAATGTTCTTGATCTCTTTTTTGCAGGGAACGCACCAGGTGGCCCAGAAAGAAACCACAGTAACTTTACCTTTTTCATAGATCTGATTGAAAGGGACTTTCTTACCTGTGTTCACGTCCT
This sequence comes from Flavipsychrobacter sp., assembly GCA_044348585.1. Lineage (GTDB taxonomy): Bacteria > Bacteroidota > Bacteroidia > Chitinophagales > Chitinophagaceae > Nemorincola. Next base: position 12,851 of record JBIKSN010000057.1, on the reverse strand, counting down.
TTACCTGAGTAGTTGGCAGTTCCTGTGCAATAATGGTTGATGACGCCAACAGGCAAACGAATGCAAAAAGGATTTTCTTCATAATTTTTTGTTTTTTAAAATAATAGCGAAAACTTTGCCACTTTTGTTCCGAGGGCTAAATTCGGAATAAACTTTAACAATTCTCACTTATCAATGAAAAAACAATTCTTAATGGCAATAGCGTTTCTTCTTGGGGGAAACGCCTTTGCGCAGGGTACGTTTTCGGGTGACCTTATGATGAACATGAACTTCTTTATGAAGGATACTAACATCAAAGCGTCAGGTAATCCGTTGTATGATAATGCGTTGAGCGGAAGCGATGCGTGGCTGTCAATGCGGTATGCGATAAACGGGTACACATTTTTTCTGAGGGCAGACGGTTTTAACAACTCGAACCTGAAGCAGCCGTTGTCTCCGAACACCGACTTTGGCATTGGGGCCTGGGCGATAACGAAGGAGATGGACAATCTGTCATTGACTGTTGGTTCGATCTATGACCAGATAGGTAGTGGCATTCTGTTCCGGGCGTACGAAGACAGGGGACTGCTTATTGATAACGCCCTGATGGGATTCCAGTTGAAGTATAAGTTTGGCGATCATTTTTCGATGAGGGGTTTCACGGGACAGCTGAAGAATAACAACAGCGATAATAATCTGGTGAATAATGTGCGGTATGCGCCGGTGATCAAGGGGATAACAGGGGAGGGCGATCTTTCGGTAGGTAATGTTCGCCTGATGCCGGGTTTCGGTGCTTTGAACAGGACGCTGGATGCAGCATCGATGACGTCGGTGGCAGCAGCGATAAACGCACAGGATACTGCTCTTCGTTTTTTGCCTAAGTATAATATGTATGCTTTTACGGCCTATAATACATTGGTTTACAAAAATCTCTCGTGGTATACCGAGGGGTCTTATAAAACCCGGGAGGCGGTTGTAGTGGTGAATCAATATGACGCATCATTCGGTAAGTTGGCAAACAGGGGTGGTAACGTATTGTATTCTTCATTGAACTACGGACGTAAGGGGTTGGCTGTGAGCCTGACGGGTAAACGCACAGAGGACTTTACTATGAGGACGTCTCCTAACGAGAACGTCTTGAAGGGTATGCTTAACTGGCAGCCGGTGGTGGCCGTGCTCAGGCCTATGCGTCTGATCTCGCGCTATATGCCGGCGTCACAGGACCAGTCGGAACTGGCGGGAACGGCTCAGGTAAACGTAGCACCGAACGATGTGACGAATTTTACATTTACGTACACGCACATGAATACCCTGACGGGTGAAAAGTTGTATAGGGAAGCGTATGCGGAAGGAATCTATCAGGGGTTGGACAAGTGGGTATTTGAGGGAGGTGTGCAGTACATGGAGTATAATATTGACGCTTATCAGATCAAGGGTATTCCTTTTCTGACACTGTATTCGACTACGCCTTTTGCCGAGATCACCTATAAGTTTACTGACACGAAATCTATGAGGCTGGAGCTGCAGTATATGAATGCGGTGAAAGACTACGGTTCATGGGCTTTTGCATTGCTTGAATATAACATCGCGCCAAGGTGGTCTTTCACGGTGTCGGACATGTATAATACAAAGCCGAATCCGGGAGCTGACAATCCGAATTATAAGAATCCCGGTAATCATTACTACAACTTCTTTGTTGCGCATACACGTGGGGCCAACCGTTTTACACTGGCTTATGTGAAGCAGGTGGATGGTATGAACTGTTCGGGCGGTGTGTGTCGTTATGAGCCTGCGTTCAGCGGAGTTAGGGCATCTGTGACGTCAAGTTTCTAAAGTGAACAGGTAAACAAATATTGGTGACCCTTTTGAAGACCATAACGGCGGCAGCACTGATGCTTGGCAGTGCTGCGGCGGGCCGGGCGCAGGAAAACAAGAAAGTACTTATGGCGCTGCCGGTGGTATCGCCGGTGTTGATCGACGGGAAGTTGAATGAGCCCGAATGGGGAACTGCTGCACGGGCAGAAGGTTTTATCCAGTCGGGGCCGAGGCCGGGGCAGCCGGGCTCTGAGCCAACGAGGGTGCGCATCCTGTATGACGATGAGGCGGTGTATGTGGGGGCAATGCTGTATGAGCAGAGTAAGGACAGCGTGATGCGGCAACTGTCGCCCCGGGACGAATTTGAGAACAGCAATGTAGATGCGTTCGGGGTCACGTTTGATACGTATTTCGACCGGCAGAATGCAACACAATTTATTGTGACCGCTGCCGGTGTGCAGGCAGACGGTATTGTGAAGTTTGATGCCAACGACAGGTCGTGGAATGCGGCATGGTATTCGCGCGTGGCACATACTGACAGTGGCTGGAGTGTGGAAATGAAGATCCCTTACTCGGCATTGCGATTCCCGAAAACAGAAGTGCAGCAATGGGGTGTGAATTTTTTCAGGGTCATCAGACGATACCGAGAACGGTCATACTGGAATAAAGTAGATCCGGCGGTTACCAACGTGGTGGGGCAGAGTGGCGTGCTGCAGAATATATCAAACATTAAGGCGCCGTTGAGGCTGGCGTTGCTACCCTATATCTCGGCCTATGCCGAGAACTATAACGGGAATACTGCAAAGACCGTGAACGGTGGTATGGATGTGAAGTATGGAGTGAGTGAGAGTTTTACACTGGACATGACACTGGTGCCGGATTTTGGTCAAACACTGTTTGACAATAAAGTACTCAACTTGTCGCCGGTGGAGGTGCGCTATGATGAACGCAGATATTTCTTTACAGAAGGCGTGGACCTGTTCAATAAGAATGATCTTTTCTACTCGAGAAGGGTAGGTGGTGTTCCTGTGAACGTGGGTAAATTGGGCGGGCAGCTGGATGCGAATGAGGTGGTGACAGAGAATCCGGCGAACACGAGGCTGTATAATGCCGCAAAGTTCTCGGGGAGAACAAAAGGAAGAACGGGCATAGGTATATTTAATGCTGTATCGGCGCCAACGATGGCTAAGGTAACAGACACGATAACAGGTGCTGATCGGAAGGTAGAGACGTCGCCGTTGACGAACTACAGTGTGCTGGTGCTGGATCAGGCGCTGAAGAACAACTCATTTGTGAGTCTGGTGAACACCAATGTTTACCGGGCAGAGAATAGCTACAATGCCAATGTAAGCGCGTTTTTGTTTAAGATAGCGGACAAGAAGAACAGGTATGGCGCAAGCGGCAGTGCCGATGTGAGTCAGCTGATCTATGACACAGGAGTAGTAGCAGGGCACAGGGGTGGTCTGAATTTCGGGAAGCAGAGCGGAAACTATACGTGGAGTATGATGACAAGGATGGTGACCGATAAGTTCAATCCGAATGACCTGGGTTATCTGGACCGCAATAACATTATATCTTGTGTGCTGTATAATGTGTACAATACTTACAAGCCATTCTGGGTTTTTAACTATACCTACAATAAGATAGGGCTGGAGTATTACCGATCTTACAATCCGTGGGCCTATGCGCGGTCTGCAGTGCATGGTAATCATACCTACACCTTCAGGAACTTCCTTACTACGGGTTTGTACTGGGACTGGACACCAGCGGAGTCGTATGATTTTTTTGAGCCGAGGACACAGGGCAGGTATTTCATTCAGCCATCTAACAATATGTTTGGTGGATTTTATTCAACAGACTATCGTAAAAGGTTTGCGTTTGATGTGAGCGGCAGCAAACGATGGTACAGAGCAGAAGACAGGGAAACGCTGGGTTGGAATGTGTCGCCGAGGTATCGATTCACTGATAAGCTTTCGGCTATCTACAGTTTCTCCCGTAATGACGCGAAGAGTGATGTTGGATTTGTGAAGAAAGTGAGTGACAGCATTTACCTGGGTACCCGTGACCTGAAGACGTTCACCAACGCACTTTCCGCGGCCTACATTTTTAAGCCTACCATGTCATTGAAGTTGGAGGGCAGGCACTATTGGTCGCAAGCGGAATATTCGAAGTACGGATTGTTGGGCAATGATGGCCGGCTGACCTATGGCACCGGCTATAGCGGCACTCATAATGTGAACTTCAACTCGTTTAACGTGTTCATGAATTTTGTGTGGCAGTTCAAGCCGGGCAGTGAGATGAGTGTGGTGTATCAGAACAGCATCTATACATCGGGGCAGGCACTGGTAAACAGCTATACCGAAAGTCTGAACCGTACTTTACAGGCACCACAGAGCAATAGTCTATCGGTGAAGGTGATCTATTTTCTTGACTATCATACGTTGGAGAAGGCGTGGCACAAGGGGTAGGGGCATAAAAAAACTGGTAAGTTACTCACATCGCACCGCTACAACCAAACGCCCTTGCTACATTCCTGTCCTGGGGGATTCATCGGGAGCTGGCCGTATAAGACTTACCAGTGGCGCAAAGGTAGTAACATTTATTTAATTTTCGGAAGGGTCGGTATATAAAAAACATCCTACTTTGTCCGGTGGGGGGAAAGCCGTTACACGTCAATATCCATGCGGATGCGCCAGTGTTTGGGCAGGTAGTTATTCACGCGGTTGCCGAGCGATTTTATCCAGCCGAGGCCCTGTCCATTGAAGCGGATGATATGCCAGCCTTTGGGAATGTCCTCGATCCCCATTTCTTCGCGTTTCAGAAATTTTAATGCCTGCTCGCGGGTGGTGTCCACAAACGGCAATCCGGCTGTTGCGTCTATGCTGAGGGCCACATCGTGTGCCGGTAGCCATTCTTTCGGCATAGGGGTGCCGGCTTCCACACCGGTGCGGCGCAGCCACGCTGCTTGCTGTATGATGTGCAGGTCGGCCTCGTGCGCGGGGTGGACGGCGAAGAAGTTATTCTCCTTGCCGGGTAGGAACAGAGGTAGGTTGCTGAACAGGTGTGCTGCCTGTTCCTGAATACGCGCATTGCGTGCAGTTTTGAAGCGGGGCTGTTTTACTGCAGTGGTATCTTCCGTTTTTGTCACGGATGCTATAAAGAAACCTTCACCCCTCACCTTGTGCGGATAGCAGCGGTAGCCAATGATGTTTCCCGGCGCTGAGACAGGTTCAATGCCCCATAGTGCCGGCAACGGCAGGGCAGGCTGCGACACCGCGTTGAGGTCGGTAGCAAGCCAAGATAGTATCTCTTCGTCTTCCTGCGGCGAATAGGAGCACGTAGCGTAGATGAGGATACCGTTGGTCTTTAGTGCCGGCCATATATCAGCGAGGATGCGCTGCTGGCGTTCGCCGCACAACTGCACATTGGCCTCACTCCATTCGTTGAGCGCAGCTGGGTCTTTGCGCCATAGGCCTGAGCCGCTGCAGGGGGCATCGACCACAATGATGTCAAAATAACCATCCAGTCGGCCGATGTCGCGCGGATCGTTGCTGGTGACCCAGGTGTTCATGTAGCCCCATCGGCTCATGTTCTCTTCGAGGATGGACGCGCGGGTGCGGATGACCTCGTTGGACACCAGGAGACTGTCAGGGTCCAGCATGGAGGCGATCAGGGTACTCTTTCCGCCCGGTGCCGCACACAGGTCCAGCACGCGCAGGTTGGTGCGCCCCGCGATGGCCTGCTGCAGCAACTGCGCCAGAAACATGGATGACGCTTCCTGTACATAGTAGGCGCCTGCATGGTAGGCGGGATCGAGCGTGAAAACCGGTCGCTCGGGTAGGTATCTGCCGCCGTTGCACCACGGTACCACTTCTTCGTTCGCAAACACACCATCCCCTTTTTTGGGGTGCAAGCGAACTGATACCGGCGGACGCTGCTCGTGCGCGGCACGGAATGCCTGTTCGTCGAACCCCGCCAGTTGGGAGAGGTCGGTTATGAGCGAAGAAGGAAGAACCATGAAGGATGTGATAAATGAGTCAATGAAATTTCAAAAATAGGTAAACCAAGGCGTTTTGCATGCTCGAATGCACTGATGCGGTTGAGTGCAGCGAGGTTGTGTTACATTTGGGGCAATGAAGGTGCTTTCTTCAATACTTACGTTCCCGTCGGTAGGGTGGTGGTGCTATGCGGCACAGGCAAGTGAGGTAGTGTTTGAGCTGCACGAACGGTCGCAGAAAATGACAGACCGCAACAGGTACCGCATAGGCGGGTCTAACAACAGCATATTGCTGACCGTGCCACTGCTGCATGGCCGCGACCAGGCGGGCGCTATAGACAAGGTGCATGTGCTGAACGATGGCCGCTGGCAGGTGCAGCATTGGCGCACCCTGGTGTCGGTGTATAACCGATCGCCCTATTTTTTTCATTACGAACCCACGCTGAAGGCGCTTTTCGACACCGAATATGATTTGCTGTATGAATTGAATATGGCGGCAATAGCGTGGGTGAAGCAGCAACTGAGACTGGATTTTAAGGAAGGGTTTACGACAGGGTACGAGCGTGATGCCGAAGCCGGAGTAACGGACCTGCGAGGATTGAAGAAGCTACCCGCGCCCGAGGGAAAGTACTATCAGGTGTTCGAAGACCGCATTGGTTTCGTGCCGGGGCTGAGTATCCTTGATCTGTTATTCTCTGAGGGGCCGGCATCGGCAGAGTGGTTGCTCCGACAGGGGATAAAAGGGTGATTATAACTGTCCCGATTTTCTATTTACCCATTTAATTCTATTTTTACACAAATCATATAAATACGCAATGAAGAAGATCATTATGATGGCTTTGGCAGTTTCGCCATTCCTTGCAGGTGCACAAGACGACCTGATCAGGAAGATAGAAATGAACCGGAGCTATACCAACACAAACACCGGCGACAAGAAAAAGGCAGAGCCTTCGAATAAGTATAAATTCAACCACCTGATAGATCTGGAGCGCACAGGCGTAAAGAACCAGGCGAGCTCGGGCACATGCTGGAGTTATTCTACCAACTCATTTCTGGAGAGCGAGATGATGCGCATGGGCAAGGAGCCGATAGAACTGGCGCAGATCTTCAGTGCCCGTTGTGTGTATCTGGAAAAGGCCGACAACTATGTGCGTATGCACGGGTCGGTGGCCTGGGGCGACGGCGGTGCCTGCCATGATGTGATCAACATGTATGCGAAGTATGGTGCCATGCCGCAGGATGTGTACACAGGACTTCATTACGGAACAGACAAGAACAAGTTTGCAGAGATGCAGGCCATACTGAAGTCTATGCTGGACGCCGTGGTGTCTAATCCGAATGGTAAACTGACCCCATCGTGGAAAAAAGCCTATTCGGAAGTACTGAGCTCATATCTGGGCGAAGTGCCGGAGACCTTCAAGTGGAATGGCAAGACCTATACACCACAAAGCTTCGCGCAGCAGCGCATCGGTATTCATCCTGAAGATTATGTGGAACTGACATCAGTAATGACCGCGCCGTACTACAAGAAAACCATGCTGATGGTACCTGACAACTGGTCGTTTGACAGGGTTTATAATGTGCAGATAGATGACCTTACCGACATTATAGACAATGCGCTGAACAGGGGCTTTACAGTATCGTGGGCTACCGACGTAAGCGAAAAGTACTTCAGCTGGAAGAACGGCGTAGCCTATGTACCTGAAAAGGACTACGACAACATGAACGATTCTGAAAAAAAGTACATGTTTGACGGACCCAAATATGAGCGTAACATCACACCGGAGCTCCGTCAGATGGCGTTTGACAACTACGAGACAACAGACGATCACGGTATGCACATAGTGGGGCTGGCTTCAGACCAGAACGGAAGGAAGTACTACATAGTTAAAAACTCATGGGGTGATAAGAACGACTACAAGGGATATATTTATGTATCAAGGAACTATGTGAAATACAAGACCACTGCTATATTGCTGCATAAAAATGGTATCCCTAATGGGTTGAGAAATAAAATGAATATATGGTAGTGCGGTGATGCCGGCATTACATTTATACTATGCGGGGGCTAACGAGCCCCCGCATTTCTTTTGAGGAATAGGGCTGTTTCTTTAAAAGAGCCGTTATAGCCACGGGGCAATCAATTGGGACTCAATTATTAACTTAACTCACATTTTAATTTTAATATGTATTTCTGTGTTGTGAAATCCTAAAAATTCGGCATAAATTGCTTTTTAAATTTTTAGGATATTGATAACAACCGCCCTATTGGTGTGATCGATGTCTTGCAGAACAGGCATATTATATCAAATCGAAATTATGAAGAAGGTTCTTTTACTTCTGTTAGTTTGTTGGTCAGTAGCGGGTTACGGACAAACAGGCACGTTTACATTGTCGCGCTATATCGGTAGTTACACATCGATAGTCGGTGGTCCGGGAACAGTCAATCTTACTACACTTAGCAAAGACGACACTACGAACCAGAGTATCCCGATAGGATTTACTTTTTCATACTGTTCCGCGACCTATACAACTTTGTCGGTGAGCTCAAATGGTTGGATATCTCTTATTAACTCCCCTTATGGAACAACCGCTGCAACCACAATCAACAGCTCGCTCAATCATGACCTATCGATCTTTGCAGCCATAGGAGGCGGTGTGGGGTTCCTGATGCCCTTTTGGGATGATCTGCGGGGAGTTGGGTCAACTGCCTATTATCAAACATCAGGTATAGCACCTAACAGGGTGTTCACATTCCAATGGGGCAGTCCTACGTCCCTTTGGGGCTCTATTACGGGCACAGGTACTGCTACTTTTCAAGTGAAGTTGTATGAAACGTCAGGTGTGATCGAATACATTTACGGACCGAGTACCTATTCACTAAAAACAGCTACTATAGGCATCAGTAACAGTTCTACAGGTGATTACAGAGTATTGCCGAACGAAGCAGCGACCACCACTACTACTGCGTGGACGTACCTGATCGATACTACACCGGCATTGAATACAGTTTTGGAGTGGGCGCCACCTTGCCCGACTCCGCCGCCTGCATCAACGGGAACGTTCACAGTATGTCAAGGGGCAACTACAACACTCAGTAATTCATCTACAGGCGGAATGTGGCTCAGCAGCAGCGTAAGCGTTGCTACCGTAGGTTCGTCTACCGGTGTTGTGACGGGTGTTGCCGGTGGTGTGGTGAATATCACTTATCGTGTTAGTCCGGGATGTATTGCAGTATCGGCTGTCACCGTCAGTCCACTGCCGGACACTATTGCTGGCGGTGCAAATGCTTGTGAAGGCTCTACGAAAATATACACATGCTCGCCGTTGGGTGGTGCATGGAGCAGTTCAAATACCGCGACAGGTACGATCTCTACTTCCGGCACCTTTGGCGGGGTTGCATCGGGAACTACAACACTTAGTTACACATTGGCGTCAGGTTGTGCCCGTACGCTGGATGTGACCATCAATTCGGCGCCAACCATCAGTGGTTCCAGCATTGCATGCATCGGAGATTCAACAGTGCTGACCAGCGCAGTGCCGGGCGGAACGTGGAGCAGCAGTAACATTACCAAGGCTACAGTAGACGTATATGGTAACGTGGTAGGTGTGTCATTGGGGCCGGTGGTCATCACTTACACAGCCCCATCGGGATGCAGGGATACAATAGCCATGACCGTTCAGACCGATTGTGAGACGAGCGTTCGGGATCTGGCAATGAACGGTGCTAAAATTAATATAATGCCGCACCCAACGAATGGTGACTTTTACTTGTCTATTCCTATTACCGGAAGTGTAACTGTTTCAGTTTCCGATCTTTACGGTAGGGTAGTAATGAGCAGAAAAGTAGATGTAGTGAGGTCGAACAAAATTAGATTTGAGGAGAGTTCGACGTTGAGTGCCGGAACATACATATTAAAAGTTCAGCACGAGCAACAGATCTTTACAGAGAAGATGACCATTGTGAAGTAAGAAACGAGTGAAAAATAATTTCCCGACAATTATAATTTCAATAAAAACATGAACACCAAAAAGTTACTCCTGGCATTCATTGCTATTATTGGTTTAGGGTTCACATCCCGTGGCCAGTTGGTGTGTCCGTCCAATATCGATTTTGAGCTTGGCGACCTGTCAGCGTGGTCATTCTTTACAGGTACGTTCACCGGCGGAACTCCGGATGCAACGATACCGGGTGCACCTATTCCGTGCAGGCACACCCTTACCAAGCCTGCCGGTCTGATCGGTTGTACCGGTCCGGGAGGTATCGGTCCGCTGGACCAATATGGCGGATTCCCGGTAGTAGCTCCGGGTGGAGGTTCTTACTCGCTTAGGTTGGGTGGTAACGTGGTAGGTGGTCTTACCGAAAAGGCAAGGTTTTATATACCTATCCCTCCGGGTTCTGACAACTACAGTCTGATCTACCGCTACGCGGTACTCGTGCAGAATGCGGGCCATACAGCGGCGCAGATGCCGCGTTTTATCGTGCGTGTGTTTGACTCAGCAGCGACAGCCCTGAGCGGCGGTGTGGTTCCGGTACTGATCGGCGACACTGCTTGTTCTTATTTCCAGTACGTGGCAGGTGGAACACTTCCGGGCTTTATGACCAACAGCACCTGTGGAACATGTGTTCCTTCTTCGGTGCCTGCAACCAGTAATGTGCAGTACAAATCTTGGAGCACTGCAACAGTCGATCTTTCGGGACTGGGTGGCACAACAGTTGGTATTGACTTCATTAGTTCAGACTGTTCGCCTACCGGTCACTTCGGTTACGGATACATTGATATGAGCTGTGGTCTTTTCAAGATCGCGGCTGCGATATGTGATACCATGACGCCACCAACGCTTACAGCGCCTGATGGTTTTGCGGCGTACAACTGGTATGACTCAGCTACGTTCTCTGTGGTTTACGGATCGGGTATGTCTATCACTATTCCGTTCCCGCCAACACCGGTAACGATTGCCGTGGTGCTGACACCTTTCCCGGGTTATGGTTGTCCCGATACATTGTACACGAGGATCAGTCCATCGGCTTTGAACTTAAACCCATCCAACGATACCGCTATATGCCGCGGCCGCGCAACAATGCTGGAATCTAACGCCACCGATATCGCTGTGCCACTGTATTATAGCTGGACACCTGCAACTGGCCTTAGTTGTGTGACTTGTGCAAATCCGGTAGCATCTCCGTCGGTAACAACAGCCTATTCATTGACGGTTACCAACTCTAACGGATGTACGCAGGAGCACGTTTATAATATTACCGTCTTACCTGACCTTATAACGAGTGTGACTGTAGATACGCCGACATGTGCCGGCGGAACTGACGGATCTGCAACCGTTACAGTATTATCGGGGGCTGCACCGTACTATTACACGTGGAGTACTGCTCCGGTTCAGATCACTTCTACGGCATCGGGCATAGGCGCTGACACCTATACTGTGATTGTATTTGACGCACTTGGTTGTACCGACACTGCTACCGCGATTCTGAAAGAGCCTGATCCGCGCATCATTGCTATCGACACATTCTTCAATCCTACAACATGTTTGGGTACCGATGGTATCATCGTAATAGAGGGACTTATAGTTCCGGGTGTGTCTTACACTTTGTCTTATCTGTTTGGTGGTGTGCCGCAGACACGTGTTGTGGTAGGTAGCCCTACAGGTACTTTGACATTGAATGGTCTGGCACAAGGGGTGTACACCAACATTACTATTATAGGAGCAAGTTGTATCTATAATGTGATAGGGCCGGTAACGTTGGTCGATCCGCCGACGCCTGATCTGACGGGTGTGACGAGCAACAGCTTTGTATGTGTGAACGACACCCTCAAGTTATTTGCGAACAGTTCTATGGCAGGCGTTTCCTATCAATGGGATGGCCCGGGTGGATACTCTTCAATAGTTCAGAACCCGATACTGGTGCCTGCAACAATGGCAATGGCCGGTGTTTATTCGGTAACTGTATCCAGAGCCAATTGTTTCAACTACTCTTCAACACTTGTTGAGATACGTCCGCTGCCAACACCGGTAGCATCAAGTAATACTCCTGTATGCTCGAACGATACACTGTTCCTTTATAGTGAATCTGCCGCAGGAGCCGATGGCTTTATATGGTATGGTCCTAACTTCTTCAACTCATACACCCAGAACCCGTACATCGCTAATGTGCAAACTGTGGCTTCAGGAGTTTATACCGTAAGGGCTACATGGAACGGATGTTCGGTGAATGATACCATCAACGTTACGATCAACCAAACACCTTTGGCTCCGTTTGTTCGTGACACGAACTATTGTCAGGGCGACCTGGCCGTACCATATGATGTGACGGGAACCAACCTCACCTGGTACACAGTGCCAAATGGTGGCGTAGGCTCGACAACAGCACCTTTGCCAAATACCGCTAATGCAGGTGTATTCCCTGTGTATGTCACACAGACATCGCCTGAGGGATGTACCAGCGAACGTTCTAAGGTAACAGCACGTGTTTGGTTGTATCCTAAGATCAGCCTGTCGGCAACTGATAGTGCGTCTTGTGCCGGAAAGAACATCACGTTCACTGTTGAGAATGTACAAGAGGGTAACTTCAGTTATACATGGCAGTTCGAATCGAATGTGGATAGTATCAAGGATATGAACCCGATCTACCACTCGTTCAATGTTCCGGGTACGTACACAGTGGCAGCAAGTGCTTATTATATGTACTGTCCTACCATCAAGCTGAAGAAAGTGATCAATGTGTATCCTTATCCTTCGTTCGATCTGGGACCTGATACAACGATCTGTCCGGGTAGCTCATCAATAGTACTGTCTGCTGATCAGATCAACACATTCGGCTACACACCTTCGTGGAAGTGGGGTACAGGTGAAACAACACCTTCAATAACCATTGTGGCACCGGGTCACTACCGCGCTACCGCTACCATCAATGGTTGTGAGTCGAGCGATACTATTGCTGTAGAGAAAGATTGTTACATGACCGTGCCGAACGTGTTCACACCAAATGGCGACGGAGTGAATGACTTCTTCTTCCCACGTCAGTTGCTGACCAAGGGATTGA
>JBIKSN010000386.1:0-3596 GCA_044348585.1 Flavipsychrobacter sp. | reverse complement strand
AGATTTGCACAATTCACATTGATTGTTGCTGCGAGCCATAATGGCTTTTTCTATACTCATGGATATTGATTTAAAAAAGCAAAGATAAGAATTCTAGATTCAAAATGTAATTTACTATTGAAAAATTATCTTACGTCCTATTTATATAGCATTTTCAATGCTTTGTATCCAAAGATTCAAAATAGTTTTACTCAAAAATCATTGCCAATTGTTCTGCATTTGGCAGATTTTCGGCAATTTCTTTTGGCAATTGAGAATAAGTATAGGTAGCTACACCCATAGGTTTATTGACCATTTCCAATGCATATTCTACAGTCAAATGACTTTTGGTCTTACATAACAAAATACCTATACTGGTATTATCTTCGGGATATTTTACCGTTTTGTCCAACAGATGCAGATACCAATTTAATTGCTGGCTGTATTCAGGCTTAAATTCATTGATTTTCAATTCAATTGCTATCATTGATTTCAATTTTCTATGATAGAAAAGCAAATCTACAAAATATTCTTTGTCATCTACTTCCAACCGAAACTGTTGTCCCATAAAGGCGAAATCAGCTCCAAATTGTCCTAGCATCTTGGTAATATTATGTACCAAAGCCGATTCTAGTTGCTTTTCTGTATGATGATCGGGTAGATTGAGAAAAGAAAGATCATATTCATCTTTGAATTGAAGGGTATAATTGGCTATTTCTTGAATATTTAAGGCTGTCTCAAAATTATGTTGAAATTTTTGATGATTGGCATATAAATCTAATTTTATTTTTTCTTCTAATATGCTTCTACTCCAAGCCTCTGTTTGTGCTTTTTGAATATAAAATACTCGAGCTTCTTTGTCTTTTATTTTACTAAAAATCAATGCAATATGCCCCCAATGTAATTTCGCCACAGCTTGTGGCGGAATTAAGTTGTATTGCAATTCTTCATATATTAGCTTCATTCTATGAAGATTACGTTCCGAAAATCCTTTTACACCATAAAACTCTGCTTGCAAATCCTTTGAAAGTTGCTGAATGACAGAAGTTCCCCAGCCTATTTTTGTTTTTTCGGAAAGGGTCTTGCCTATATCCAGATATGCCAATATCATCTCCGAATTGACGGCACTATAGCTTCTATACTGGGCTTGCTTGATTCTATCTTTGAGTGATACAAAGGTTTCTAAATAATCTTTATTCTCTAATGTTTTCATAAAAATATACTTGTTACAAAATTAGTGTTTTTTGAACAAATATACTCTCGAAAAATTTTAAAAATTTGAAACCCTTTTATACAAATTACAACTTCACCCCAAACGTCAAATAAAATACTCGTGTTTCAGCTGGAAGCAGACCTGGACCTGGGAAACCACCAGCTCTTCGGGTTGCATACGTAAGGTTAAAAAGGTTGTTTACACCCAATCCAAATTGGAAATATTTAGATAGCGTGTACTGTAGGCTTGCATCAAAAACGGTGTAGGAAGGCAAACGGCCTGCTTGTGCATTAGCTGTAGCTTTTTCAGTGTTTTGAGCATCGGTGAATACCGAACTGGTATGCGTCATCATCAGCTTGGCTTTGATGTCTTTCAAAATATAAGTGATACCTGTTTTAAATGTATTCAAAGGGGCATATTCTACTTGATTTCCAGCAAGGCTGCCCGTTTGTATATTTCCCGAAACTAAAGCCGTTGTATTCCAACGGTTATACGTAGCTCTCGTATAATTATAGGCTGCATTCCATTCAATCGTGCCATATTTTTTGCTGATGGAAAGTAAATCCATAAATTGTACATTGGTGCTTATTTCCAAGCCTTTGTGCGTAGCATCGCCAATATTGGTTTTGAGCAAAATAGTATTACCTGCATCATTTTTGATATTCAAAGAACCTATTTTATCATTATATTTTATTAGAAAAGCCGTAGCTTCTATTTGGATGCCTTTGGACTGGTATTTATAGCCTATTTCAGTGCTAAATCCTGTCATATCGGTCAAGTTGGATGCTATACTATCTGTGGTAGCCGAAGGGATAAAATCTGAAAACAATGCCGAACGGTAATTATTACTAATATTAGCATAAACCGAATTTTTTGCATCGAAAGTATAGGTCGTACTCAATCCAAAAATTGGAATAGTTCGTAGTCTGTTTTGTGGATTCATATACTGCGGTAGATTATTGGAATATCCCAAAATACCCGAAATAGAATTTTCCACAAGGTCAATACGTGCCGAAGGTGTGATACTGAGTTTGTTGATACGAATGACATCCTGTATATATGCCGCATAAGACATAGTTTTCATATAGAAGCTTTTGCCAAAAGGGGCACTGATACTCAAATCAAAGTCTGCATTGGTCGTGCCTTTTCCCAACTGATTTCTATCGGTTTGTCCATTGAAATATTTAAGACCTGCGGTGATGTCGTGGTTGATTTTTCCAGAGTTCAATTTTATTTCAGAAATTAGCTCTAGCGTATGATTATTGTATTGATCCATATCCACTTGACGTGCGGATAGGTCGTCTTTTATGTTAACTGCTTTGGTAAATCCCACGCTATTTCTAGAACCCATCGTTCCATTATATAAGAAGTCTAAATGAAAATTTTTGTTGAAATGCATGTGAAGTCGCGCCATAGGTGACCACCATTTTACTTGAAAAAAATTACGTTCCCGAAATGATAGAGAAGGATTGATGTACATCATACTATCCGTTAAACCGCCCGGCTGATGCGATAAATATTCTGAATACGTAGTGCTGGCTTCTAGTTTGAGCACTTCGGAGAAACGGTAACTCATATATCCATAACCAAAATGCTGGTTGTAATCATTATTTTGTCTGAAAGTATTGGATTGACGATTTTGGTACTGCGCTAAATATGTAAAACGCTTAACGGTTCCCGAAATGGTATTCGAGGTTGAAAGCATATTATATTGTCCAATAGTATTGTTGGATTCAAATGAAAAAGGCTTTGTACTTGGCTTTTTCAGTACATAATTGACCATACCTCCAAATTGCGAACCATACAAAACCGCTCCAGCACCGCGAACTACTTGAATTTGGTCTACGGCATCCATTGGCGGCGTATAATACGCTTCGGGATATCCATAGGGATCGGAGGCTATTTCCACGCCATTTTGACGCATATTGAATTCCCAACTGCGATTTGGGCTCAAGCCACGCGAACTGATATTGGTTTGAAGTTGACTGGCATCACTTTCCCAGATAAAGATATTTGGCACTTTGTTGAATAATTCACGATAATTGTTATTTCCTTTGTTGCCTCCTTCATTTTGAAGCAAAATAATATTTGTTTTTCTACCAACATGTGCTTCTTGGAAATGAACCGAATCGTGTTTATGTACTTTTATAGCCTCTATAGTTACTTCTTTGATTTGTTTTTGAGCTATCAGAGCATTATAAAAAAACAAGATTGTAAAAGTAATAAAAAAACGAAACATATATATTGTTATTTAGAATAATTATAAATAGAATGCAAATGTATTTATTTTTTGAAAAATATAGCTAAATTATTTTAAATAATTCTAAATAGTGATTTTAATTGTAAGTTAATCATAGTGTTATGTTTTACTTTTAGTTAAATTTTTTTTATTATTTTTTCATAA
>JBIKSN010000297.1:0-3605 GCA_044348585.1 Flavipsychrobacter sp. | reverse complement strand
TAAGTCTGCTATCACAGAACTGTAGCACAGTTTATCGCCGTCTATCTGATTGTAAAGGTCTTGTGATTTTTCAGGAGCCAGTGAATAGCCTTTAACATTGGCACCCAACCAATGCAATATCTGCAGCATCCATGCCCCCTTGAAACCGGTATGGCCGGTAAGAAATACCCTTTTGCCGCTATAAGCCCTGCGCAGGCTCTCAACTGTTACCACTTTTTCCATGTTGGTTCTGTTTGCCACATCTGTTCCAGCTCTTCCTTATCGCGCAGTGTATCCATACACTTCCAGAATCCATGATGTTTGAATGCAGCGATCTGCTTATCACGCGCCAGATCGTTCATTGGCTGGCGCTCCCACATGATATCGTCGGCATCATTGTGCAAGTAGTTTTCTATGCCCGGCTCCACCACAAAGAATCCACCGTTGATCCAGGTACCTGAATCTTCGGGCTTTTCCTCAAAGCTCTCTATCGTGCCGTCATCTTCCATTTTTAACACCCCGAAACGGCTGGTAGCCTGTATCGCGGTCATAGTGCAAATTTTGCCGCTGTTCTTATGGAACTTCACCACCTCGTCCAGGTTCACGTCGCTCACACCGTCACCATAGGTAAGCAGAAACGTTTCATTACCAACGTATGGCAACACGCGCTTCAACCTGCCGGCAGTCATTGTGTCCAATCCTGTATCGATCAGCGATATCTTGAACGGCTCAGATGAGTTTCTGTGTACCTCCAGCGAATTATTCGACAGATCTACAGTAATGTCCGCATTATGCAGGAAGTAATTTGCAAAATACTCCTTGATGATGTGCGCCTTGTATCCCAGACAGATGATGAACTCCGTGTGACCATAGGCCGCATAGATCTTCATGATATGCCACAAAATAGGACGACCACCGATCTCGATCATTGGCTTTGGCCTCAAAGCCGACTCCTCCGATATACGGGTGCCCCTGCCGCCTGCAAATATTACTACTTTCATTTTTTGATGTATTGGATTCATCGCTCCCATGTTATGCAATAAGGGGGAGCAACGGGCTTTATGGCAACAAATATAACTGATATTTCCAAAGAAAATTCCTTTAACAAAGTTGTCCCCGGCAGGTGGCGCGATGTACCCTGCACTTCCCACGAAAGCGCCTATTCACGTGTTTTCCACACACTTTCGGAAGATTGAAAATAATTTGGATACTTCATCCGTTTAGTTAAATTTGTGTCCTATTCATCACTTAAAAAAAGAATTGTGTCGTACGAAAACAAAAACTTTGACGAAAGCAGGGGCGAAAGCCGTAATGAAAGTCTGTACAGCAAACGCATAAAGGCAGGTAAGAGGAGGACTTACTTTTTTGATGTGAGGGCTACTCGTGGGAACGATTACTTTATCACTATCACCGAGAGCAAGAAGCGTTTTGACGACAATGGTTACGACCGTCACAAGATGTTCCTGTACAAGGAAGACTTTAATAAGTTCCTGTCAGGCCTCACCGACACAATTAATTACGTGAAGACCGACCTGATGCCCAATTTCGACTTCGACGCTTTCAACCATGATAACGAAAACGAAGAAGGTGGCATGAGCATCTCTTCGTCTGTTAGTGATGAAATGCCCGCGATAGCAGCGTCTTCAAACGACAATACAAGTGTAGACGAGTGGAAAATGTGATCTGACTCATCTATCTAAATAAAAAAACCTCGCTATGAAGCGAGGTTTTTTTATGTTGCGATACGATCATTTTTTAAGTGTCAGCTTCAATACTCTTGCCAACGCAATGAGTCGCGATCTCATCATCTGCATACCATTCGCCTGCAACGGTGCCGGTGCTATGCCGGCGGCAGTTGCCGTATCTAATACACGGTAATAACGATCCAGACAAACATCCATGGTGAATTCAGCCTCCGCCAGTTTCCGCGCGGCCTCACGCCGTTGTGCCACCGGTATCGCCGAAATTTCTCTGATCTTCTTTACCGCTACGGTTATATCCCCCACATCAAACGACCTGAAACAATCTGCGGCGAAGGCATGGTGTTCGTAGTCCTCAATGCCACTCACACGTGTGCCTGCAAAGCCACAGCCAGCGGCCAGCGCTTCCATCATCACCAATGGGGTACCTTCAAAATTGGAGGTAAGAACCATCACATCCGCCTTACTCAGCAGGTCATTCACCTGAGCTGCATTCAGCCATCCGTTAAAGGTCACGTTATCCCCTGCGCCAACTTCCCGAAAATACGCACTGTACTCCTGCTTCGATAGCTCGTCATTCCCGGCTATATCGAGATGGAAAGGAAAATGCTCCTTTGCCAAAACACCTGCTATCTTCACAAGGTCGCCCGCCCGCTTTTGTTCGTCATTGAACCTACCAATGAAAACCAAACTGGTAGTTTCGCCCGTCTTGCCATTCTTAGACCTCACCGGCGGCAGGTTGATTCCGCAGGGAATAGCGCTCACCTTTGCAACGGGCACGTCGGGGCATTGCAGCAGAAACAACTTTCTAACCCTTTCCGAAACACATACGCAGGCCGCCATCTGATCTCTGTACCGGCGTCCTATCTCATAATAATACGAATCATCGCAGTGCAGCACCCCCACCATCGGATTCCGATCGGCCACGGCGGCGGCACCTGCCCAAACCGCCCTGTCATCGGAAATGATAACGGGAATACCCGGCGGCACATCCTTCCCAATGAGCTTTGCATAAATAGCGGCTCGGTAGGCCTCCGTTCCGAACTCAAACTCATACCCGGCCTTTTCGGTCACGACGGCTATACTGCCACTATGGGGCTGTAAAAGTGACCATATCGACTCCCGCCCTCCTGAATTGTGAAACTCAGCAGATGGCTCCACGGTCACAAACCATACAGAATGGCCCGCTGATGCCGCGTGAGCAGCAGCGTCCACCATCCACCGTGTGACACCACCCCTGTGGTAGGGATGACACAAAAATGCCAATTGTTTCCTAGCGTTCATCGCGAAAGCCGCCACTGCGGCAGGTGGGCAAATTAGTGTTTTTAGCCAATTCCCGACGCATATTTAATTCTCTATCCAAACAAGGCGCCATACTGCTTACATTTGCATCCTTATCAGGCAAAAAAATGAGCGAAGAAAAATCACTTAATTTCCTCGAAGAGATAATAGAAAAAGACATCGAAGCCGGCCTAAATGGTGGCCGTGTACATACACGTTTCCCGCCGGAACCCAATGGCTACCTCCACATTGGGCATGCCACTTCTATTTGTCTCAACTTCGGACTTGCGAAAAAATATAACGGCAAATGCAATCTGCGCTTCGACGATACCAACCCCACAACCGAAGAGACAGAATACGTTGAGAACATTAGGAACGACATAAAATGGCTCGGCTTTACATGGGACAACGAACTGTATGCCTCTGACTATTTTGAGACCCTCTACAATTTTGCGGTACAGCTCATAGAAAAAGGGCTGGCATACGTTGACGACAGCACCGCTGAAGAAATAGCCTCTCAGAAAGGTTCTACTACTTCACCCGGCACCAACAGCCCGTATCGCGACCGTACGGTTGAAGAGAACCTCCGTCTGTTCCGCGAAATGCGCGAGGGCAAATACAAAGACGGCGAAAAGACACTGCGTG
>JBIKSN010000056.1:0-14347 GCA_044348585.1 Flavipsychrobacter sp. | reverse complement strand
CATTTTTCGGTACAGATGGTGCATGGAAAGCTATATAAAGTCCACGTATACCCAGTATTGTCAAAATTGTGCCTACAATAGTCCGCCAGTTCATGCTGCAAAGATGAAAGGAAATTCTTTAAAAAAAGATAGAAGTTGACCAATTGGTGTTTGTAAGCAGGGACCTGAAACACGACGCTATGTGATTATTCCCATCGTTTTAACAAAGTAAGGTGTATTTTTGTCCTTTGTGTTAAATAACCAATAACAAAGTCCAGGCACTAATGGCAATATTAGGAAATCTGATATCTCGCTCTATTCAACTTCGTAAGAAATTCAACCTTCCGGTTGCTAGTCCGCAGACATACCAAAAACATACCCTCAGGCAATTGCTGGACAGAGGACAATATACTGCCTTTGGCAAACATTATGGTTTTGGAGAGATATTGAGTAAGGAGATCGATCTGGTTACTGCATTCCGCGAAAGGGTGCCGATTCACACCTATTCAGATATGTATGCACAGTGGTGGAGCCGGTGCCAGGCAGGTGAAGAGAATGTTTCTTGGCCGGGCAAGGTAAAGTACTTTGCCCTGAGCTCCGGCACATCCGAGTCGGCCAGCAAACATATACCTGTCACACAGGATATGATCAAGTCGATCAAAAAAGTTGGTTTCAAGCAGTTGTATAGCATGGCCAACTACAAAATAAAGCCTGTCACGTTTGGTAAGGGTGTGTTGATGCTGGGTGGTACAACTTCGTTGTTTGAAAAGGGTGAATACTATGAGGGGGATATGAGTGGTATCAGTGCCAAGAATATGCCACGGTGGATATCATCGCTATTGTACAAGCCCGGTCAGAAAATTTCACGCAGGCCTCATTGGGAAGAAAGAATAAAACTGATTGTGGAAAATGCCCGGACGTGGGATGTGGGTATTGTGTGTGGCGTGCCGGCATGGGTGCAGATAGTCATTGAGCGTGTAATTGCGCACCATGGTGTAAAAAACATACATGAGGTATGGCCTAACCTGAATGTTTACATTCATGGCGGGGTTTCTATTGAGCCTTATCGTCAGAGTTTCAAGAAGTTATGGGGTAAACCTGTTACTTTTATTGAGACCTATATGGCGTCGGAAGGGTCATTTGGTTTTCAGGCACGTCCTGGTGCCGGAATCAAATTGGTGCTGAATGCAGGTATTTTTTATGAATTTGTACCCTTCACAAGTGAGAACTTTGATGATGAAGGCAATATAAAAATGACCGCCAAAACTGTGACCATATCGGAGGTGCAGGAGGGGGTAGAGTATGCAGTTCTGCTGAGTACGTGCTCCGGTGCGTGGCGTTACCTGATAGGCGATGTGCTGCGTTTCAGTAACGCTAAGGAATATGAGATAGCTATTGTAGGTCGTACCAAACAATTCCTTAGTCTTTGCGGTGAACATATGTCGGTGGACAATATGAACAAGGCTATCGAAACGGTTTCTAAAGCGCTGAATATCACGATCCGTGAGTTTGCTGTATCTGGTATGAAGTATGATAATCTGTTTGCCCATAAATGGTATATAGGGTGTGATAATGAAGTGGATCCTGAGCAAGTGAAAAAATTGCTGGATGAAACCTTGTGCCAGCTCAATGACGATTATCTGGTGGAACGTACCTCTGCTCTGAAGGAGGTATTTGTGCAAGTGCTGCCAAACGATGCATTCATCGGCTACCTAAGAGACAAGGGAAAAGAAGGCGCAATGAGCAAGTTTCCAAGGGTTCTTAAAGGAGCACAACTTCAGGATTGGGAGCAGTTTCTGACCAAATATCGGGTTTCTGAATCGATGCCTGCATAGACGGCCCGACTGTTCAGACTTAAATACAAAGCAAGATTCAGTTTAAAGTAAATTATAAGTGTTTTATGGCATCTCCATATTTGATGTATTCCGACGGTGCAGGGAAAATTTTTGAGGACACGTCCCTTTACGTTGTCGGACGTACCGGGTGGGATGCATTACCTGTCCCCGAGGAAGACTGGATAGAATTGCCTGATGGTGGTAACCTTTATGAGTTGCCGGGTCGTCGAGGTATAGGAATAGACGTAAAAACCGGTGAGATGCGCCTGTGTGAGAAAGGGTGGGCTGTTGCCGCATTCATTCCGCCTGCACATACGGGGTTTTATCTCGCTGCATACGAAACAATGCCTGATGCTCCTACATTGCCGTTGTTCTGTTACACCGCGGCGGGTTGGCTAAATGACAAATTCTATGTTCCGGCAGTGCGCATAGAGCGCGATATAAGGCAGGAATGCAGCGGATACGATCAGAACAAGGTTAACACTGGCGTAGAAGCACTCGTGAGAGAATATCCACATAACAGACTGGTGAAACACCTGGCAGAAAATTGTGCACTTACTTATCATTGTCCGGCGGCCCGCAACTACTTTCTGGGACGATGGGAGTGTCCGGTGCCTACTTCACCCGCATGTAATGCGAACTGTCTTGGATGCATTTCCTTCCAGCCCGAAGAGGAAACCATCGTCTCTACTCAGGACAGATTACAGTTCAAGCCTACAGCGGCAGAGATAGTTGAGTTCACGGTGCCACATCTCGAGACCGCACCATATCCGCTCATCAGCTTTGGGCAGGGTTGCGAAGGTGAGCCATTGCTCATGTGGGAGACTATTCGCGAAGCTATTATTGAGATCCGTAAGCACACGCAGAAAGGAAGTATCAATATCAATACAAACGGTAGCAAGCCGGCTGCTGTGGAGGCGCTGATGCAGGCGGGACTGAATAGCATAAGGGTAAGCCTGAATTCTGCCCGTCCCGATATTTATACCAAATACTATCAGCCCAATAACTACAAGTTTGAAGACCTGATCGAGAGCCTGAAAGTGGTGAGAAAATATAATGGTTGGTCTTCGATCAATTACTTTGTATTCCCGGGTATGACGGATAGCATTGCAGAATACGATGCGTTATGTGAACTCATTCGTGCTGCAGACATCAACATGATCCAATGGCGGAATTTCAACATTGATCCGGACTGGTATCTTGGGAAGATAGGCATAACCGATACCGGTGAATTTATGGGTATCAGGCAGATGATGGATCTTATCCACGACGAGTTCCCTAACGTGAAGTTCGGTTACTTTAATCCTCCCGTTGAACGTATGAAAAACTTCGATGTTGATTTTGCACATTGATCAACATCGAAGTCATTTTTTTCATTTTATAATGGGTTGTTCCTGACAGATCACCTGTTCATTTTCCATTTGCTGAACGAGCGGTTGCTATTTCCTGTTGAAGATACTGATGTTTTGGTGGCGCCATTCTTTTCCCAAACAATTGAAGAAAGCAGAGCTGCAACCTCTTCGGCATCGTCATTCGATTCTGAGAGGAGCTCAGGCTTGAAGTATTTCTCAATGAATTTAGTGTCGTAGTTTCCGGAGCGGAATGCGTCGGCATTTACAGCCCATTTGCCGAATTGCAAAGTGGTTTTGATGCCCTTAACATAGTATTCGTCAATTGCCCTACGCAGGCGATCAATGGCCTCGTCACGTGTAGAGCCGTGCGCGATCAGTTTGGCGATCATCGGGTCATAGAATATCGGGATGTCCATACCTTCTTCATAACCATCGTCTACACGCACTCCCGGACCTTTGGGTGGTTGGTACATTTCGAGTTTACCGGTATCGGGCAGGAAGTTATTCAACGGATCTTCCGCACACACCCTTAATTCTATGGCGTGTCCGTGAATAGTAAGGTCGTCTTGTGTAAAAGATAGTTTCTGACCACGCGCCACATTGATCTGCTCCTTAACGAGGTCAATCCCCGTGATCATCTCGGTAACACAATGTTCCACCTGCAGGCGGGTATTCATTTCCAGGAAGTAGAAGTTGAGGTTTTCGTCAACCAGGAATTCCACAGTTCCGGCACCATAGTAGTTGCAGGAACGCGCAGCTGCTATCGCACACTCGCCCATAGCTTTGCGGATATCGGGGGTAAGGCAGCTGCTGGGTGCTTCCTCTACGAGCTTCTGATGCCTGCGTTGCACACTGCACTCGCGCTCAAAAAGGTACACATAGTTGCCGTGCTGGTCGCCCATCAACTGGATCTCAATATGTTTTGGAGAGCCAACGTATTTCTCAATGAATACATCGTCATTGCTAAATGAGTTGAGTGCTTCGCTCTTTGCGGCTCGGATCTGCTCTTCAAATTCATCGTCGCTGTTAACCACACGCATCCCTTTTCCTCCTCCCCCGGCCGATGCTTTTACAAGTATAGGATAGCCTATCTGTTGTGCTATTTTTCTTGCTTCAGCAACATCTTTCACCGGTTCCTCGGTTCCGGGCACCATGGGTACATTAAATTTCTTTGCAGCTTGTTTAGCACCTATCTTACTACCCATTACTTCGATGGAATGTGCCGACGGGCCAATAAAGATCAAGCCGGCATCGGTTACCGCTTTTGAAAATGAAGCATTTTCGCTGAGAAAGCCGTAGCCCGGGTGGATGGCATCTGCCCCTGTTTCCTTCGCCACTGCAATGAGTTTATCGGCACGCAAATAGCTTTGCGAAGACGGGGCAGGACCGATACAAACTGCTTCGTCGGCATATCGTACAAACGGCATGTTACGGTCGGCTTCAGAGAAAACTGCAACTGTGCTTATGCCCATTTCACGTGCAGTGCGCATCACACGCATTGCTATCTCGCCACGATTGGCGACAAGAATTTTTTTCATATTTATGTCTGGTTCAAACCCTATGGCAAAAGCCCGCGTGTTACGGACGCTTTCACCCGATATCGGGACACCGCTAAGTTAGCAAGAATTGAATAAAGAAACGTCAAAAGACAGAATGCAGAACGATGACTACATCTTGCTGTAAATGCTCCAGCTTGCCTTGCTTGTTGATGGCTCGCGTAGTGTCATTTCTTCAGCCGAGATCTTTTCTATAACACGTTTGCCGTTGGTCAGAAGGCCTCTGTCATTCGTGTTTTCTATAGTGAGGTCAGTGCCATCGACAGAGTACAGGAAACGAGTGTTATCGGAAACGACCCTACCGGTTGTGTCTTTGTATATTGAATAATACATGCCGTTGCGGTCTCGTTCGAAAAGGAACGTGTTTTGTGGCACCGGATTATTCATTTTTACAACCTCATCCGCGTCCATAGCTCCATTGCCGTTATTATCTACTGCCACCTTTTTGAGCTTCCAAGAACCCAAAAGTGCCTCAAAAGTTTCACTCTTTTTTTTCTTGCAGGAGACGGTAAGCAGGCAACTAAAAGAAAGTAACAAAATCGTGTTGAGGCTTGATCTCATAATTGGGGTTATTATATCGCTGTAAATTTACTTCTTTTCCAAGATATTCATGAATATTCATTGAAAATTAACGGATAATGACTTTTTTATTGTCTAGAAAACAGAAAATTAGTGATTTACATGTATGTTGGGTAAGAATGATTTTCCGGAGTGATGCATAGAGCAGTTCCTCATTGTCAATGCAAACGGACAGAGGGCCCCGTGGCATCTGCCAACTATACAGGAAGGACCAGTGTGAACTTGCTTCCTTTGCCGATCTTGCTTTCTACCAGAATTTTTCCGCGATTTGCAATGGCAAATTGATGGCAAATGAGCAGACCCAGGCCAATTCCACGTTCGCCATTGGTTCCCGTGGTACTTTTGGAAGGGGAAATGGAAAAGAGGTTTCTGATCTTTTCTTCATTAATACCCACGCCATTGTCTATTACCGACAGGGTAGTGTCTTTACCATCTGTTTTCCCTTCAATTCTCACTTCTCCTCCGTACTCAGTAAACTTTACCGCGTTTGAGATAAGATTTCTGACAATAATATCAACGTTGCCGTAGTCGCCGGTGGCTTTAAGTACCTCCGGCAGGTTGACAGACATGGTGATGTTTTTCTCGTCGGCTGATGCTTGAAGCAGTTCCACGTTCTGTTTCACTAATTCAGAAAGATTCAGCTCATTAGTTTGTATCGCTGATTTGCCGGCCATATTTGCCATGGACCATTTCAGCAGATTATCGAGCAAAGTGTTTACTGATCCCATCTGTTGCTGCAAGATCCTGGCAATCTCATTGAATTGGTCGGGTGTGATCACATTCTCTTCTAGTAGGGCAAGTGAACTTTGGATCGATCCCAATGGGGCGCGCAGGTCATGAGATAGTATGGATAGTACTTTATCTTTATAGTCGTTGAGCTCGGAAAGTTCGTGGGCTTGCTTTGTAATTACCGATTTTGATTCCTGGAGACGCTTTTTGCTGCGCAGAATCACGGCTACCGTTACAAGCAGCGAGATCAATCCGATCACAAGTGCGATATTCAGGATCATCTGCTTTTCTGAGCGGGTTCTCATGATCGATTCATCTTTCATGAGCAATCTGATCTTATCCTCTTTTCTCTTAATGTCAAAATCGTATTGGAGGTTTGCGGCTTTCCGGGCAGATTCTTCTGTAATGACGCTATCGTTCCATTTGGTGAATTCGGCCATGGCATGATATGCTTTTTGATAATCATGTACAGATGCATATATCCCGGCAAGGTCTCTTAAGGAGTGCGCGTAATGGTCGATCATTTCGTTAGAAAGGAAAATGCCCATGGCGGTCTTCATTTCAGAAATAGCCTGGGCGTATTTGCCTTCATGTGCGTGTAACCGGCTTGTTCCGCGAATGATCAATGCGTTGACAGCGGGGCTGTTTGTTTCAGGGGAGTTCGCCTGACATTTGATGTAAAGCTCTTTTGCCTTTGCAAAGTTTCCTTTTTGAAGGTATGCCTCGGCCGTGTTTGCCATAATGCGGTTGCACTCTGACGGCAGTAAACTTGAGTCTGCAAGCCTCAAGGCAGTTTCGAGTAC
Source organism: Flavipsychrobacter sp. (assembly GCA_044348585.1). Taxonomy (GTDB): domain Bacteria; phylum Bacteroidota; class Bacteroidia; order Chitinophagales; family Chitinophagaceae; genus Nemorincola. The sequence goes on along the minus strand of JBIKSN010000056.1, from coordinate 7,514 downwards.
TGCTATTGCCTTACCTGTGTCTTTCACTGTCATGTATACCGTTCCGGCATTTTCATAGGTTGAGATCTTTAGGTATTTCGGTAGTTTATCAATCCGAGACAGGGATTTTTCGGTATATTCAAGAGCTTTCGTTGTGTTGCCCAAACTGGCATAAACACGTCCGATATTGCCTATGCTTCCGATAATGGCCGCTTCGTTTTTAGTCTTTTCTCTTATATCAAGGCCTTTCAGGTAGTATTTTAGCGATTCCGAGAAGATTCCAAGGGTACTGTACGTAACGCCGAGATTGTCGTATGCTCCGCTCAGTAGTTCAAGGTCTGCAGAATTGCGGAGGACTTCGGCAGTTTTTCGGTAGTACTTTACAGCATCATTAAAGCGAGCCGAATTGTAATGGGCGGCACCAATGTAATAAAATGGTGTAGCCATTGACTGACTATCTCCTAACTGTTTATAATAGCTGACAGCCTGATCGGCTTTCGCTATTGCGGCGTCATAATTGCCGGAAAGCAGTTCGGCCAACGTAAAGGCTACATTGCACCCCGCCTTCCCTTTGGTGAAGTTCAGTTTGTTAGCGCATTCAAGACCTTTGCCGGCATACCATTTTACCGAATCGGGACCAGAAAAGCGGTGGGCATTTGCCAACGCGATGTAGAGCGATACTTTGCCTGTATCTTCCTTTTTGTAGCTCAATAATCTGGCAAGCAGACTGTCTGTTTCACCCCCGAAGACTATGGACGGGGTCATGAGCACGCAAAATCCCATAACCAATACCCGTATCGGATCTATTCTTTTCATGACTTTGAGGTGGGTTTTCAGCACGCGGCAAAGATAGGAAAATGGAATTCGTTCTACATCCCGAAGGTGCTACTATTAATAGTAGGTTTTCTGTGTGTTGTAACTCATATAAGTTATCCTGCCAATATTCAGGCTGTTGGCGGCTGCCAATTGCCCGGGTCTTTGCGCCACTGTGCCAGAATATCCTTGTCTTCAGGACGAACGATGCGTTGTTCTTCTGCTACTTCCATCAGCGCGGCATAATTGCTGATGGTGTATAACGGGAGGCCTGCTTTTTCGAATGCCTCATCAGCAACGGGGAAGCCGTATGTGAATAATCCGCACATACCGAGCACTTCAGCGCCCTGAGCACGAAGAACGTCGACCACTTGCAGGCTGCTTTTACCTGTGGAAACGAGGTCTTCCACCACCACTACCTTTTGACCCGGTGTGAGCACACCTTCTACCTGGTTGCCCATGCCGTGTTTTTTGGGTTCTGAGCGAACGTAAACAAACGGAAGTTTCAATAGGTCGGCGGCCATTACTCCGTGGGCGATACCCGCAGTAGCTACCCCGGCGATGCAGTCGGCATCGGGAAATTTGTCGAGGATCATGTTAGCAAGTTCACTCTTCACAAAATCACGTACGTAAGGGTATGATAAAACTTTGCGATTGTCGCAATATACCGGCGAACGCCAACCTGATGCCCATGTATAAGGAGTTTGCAGGTTGAGCTGCAATGCTTTAATTTGCAGTAGTTTTTCAGCGAATTGTTTTGGAGTGCTCATATGCTGACCCAAACCTACGCCAAATCTGTAAGTTGCCAAAATAACGCTATGATTTTCTCCCGTAAGATATACTATAACGACAAGCCGCTGGTGCTGGTCACAGACCTTGAGGCATACCTTGATGCAAACCCTGTAGCGGAGATGTATCAGTTCTTTACGGGTGCTACTGTGAAGAGCTTTTCTTTGGCGTTGCAGTTGCTGGACAGGCCGGGCGCGCCGGGTGCTATTATTGAAGACGCTTCGGATAAGGCCCTTGAAGAGCAACTGTTGGCCATGTATGCACCTATTACTGCAGGTGGTGGTCTTGTATTTAATGAGGAGGGAGCGCTGCTGATGATCTACAGGAGGGGGAAGTGGGATATTCCGAAAGGTAAGCTTGATGAAGGGGAGGACATAGCCGAATGCGCACTGCGCGAGGTGCGCGAGGAGACCGGGCTGGTGACACTGACCTCTGAAGCAAAACTGGGTGATAGTTTTCATATTTATAGTCAGGATGGGGTAGCGTACCTGAAGCATACGGTGTGGTATCGTATGCGTGGCACTGTAATTGACAAGTTGCACCCACAAAAGGAAGAGAATATCCTGGAGGCCAAGTGGGTGCCAGAGAAGGAAATCGGTTACTACGCTGCTCGTACCTATGAAGCAGTGCGCGATGTGCTGAAGGTTGCCGGGATGCGTTGGTAGTAAATCTGGCTAACCGGGCAGATAGGGAAGTGTTTTAAACATGTTTCAATTTTTAGTGTGGTCAAAAGGTGATGATGAATGAAGTGGTGATCGTGAGGTCCTTTTCCGACATTGCGTTTTTAGGAGCAAATACCTCATCCGGGGCAGAAAGCAGTTTAGATTCCACCCGCCATAATGCGAATCTGTTGATGCGATAATCAATATTGGCCGAAGCGCCTATGGCAACAAGTCCATCAGGGGTGCCGGTATTGATAATGACACTGTCGCGGTCTGAGTAATACTCGGCGCGGGCGGCGGCTGCCAGTTTTTCGGTGATCTTATAACGGGCAATCAGTACTGCACCATACCATAGGTGCCAAATGCTGCTATTTTTTGCTACTTGTTGTGCGCCATAGTCGAACCCGGTGCTGATAGTGAGGCGAGGCGTTGCTGTAAATGTTGCATATATGTTATGAAATTGCCGCCATCGACGTAGACTGTCGGGAAATTCGCTGCCAAAATATGTACTGTAATTTACATTGAATTTTTCTGAAGGGCTAAATGTGATCTGTGTGCCCAGATTAGCGGCATTGCTGCCAGGCACACGCTGTATGCGTTGCCAGCCGTTGAGCACCAATGCTGCGAGATACCATTTGCTGTTGATGGATGCGGAGGAAAGGCGCAGGCCTGTTTCGTAGTAGGGTGAATTTTCGGCAATGATGCTACGAGACAGGGTTGTATTTACCGACGACAATGCACTTTCCAGCCCAATGTGCGATGGCATGATACCGGCATCGAGCCATATCTGCCGTTTGTTGTGGAGTTTAATGCCCGTATTGGCTTCGTAGGTATTTCGGAATACGCCTGAGGCATTGCCATAATTTGCATTCATGTATGTGCCGGTGCCCAAAGCAAAATTTGCGCGGATCCGGGATGCAGAAACAGTCGCCTTGATGTATCCGAGGTTGATATCAATTTCGTTATGGCGATGGTGGGTGTAGACAAACGATGGATACGTATTTCCGTGTGGCCGGTCAAAATCGTAGGTGTAGTATGTTTCAACTGCGCCTGACCACGTGAGTAACTGAGTGTTGGCTACACTGTCTTGTGCGACCACAGGTCGAAATGCGCCGGACAACAATGCGAAGAATGTAAGTAGTCTTTTCATTCGATGGTTGAAAGTAGAGATATCTGACGAAAAAGCGGATGACTTTGGTTAGGTGCCGCAAATTTTTGATTGCGGATGAAGTGCGCGATAACATGGTTATAAGCCAAGAATTTTTATTTCTTCTCATTTTTGAGTATCTAATTGATTGTCAATGACAATGTGGGAAGCGGGTGCGCAGTTTGCTTCCCAAAACTGCGCAAAACCTGCGCACTTCTGCGCACTTGGTGCGCGGGTGAGAAGTGAGATAAATTTTGCATATTTTTTGATTTGCCTCATTTTCTTCAATATCAATACAAGTTACAACCGGTGTGGTTGTGTGGCAAAAAGAAAATCTATGATAGTGCGTTTTCTGTAGTGTGGTGGAAAGTTGTTGTTGAAGTCTCGTGGCAGGGAAGTATATGATCTGTGGGTAAATGCCAGTGGAAAATACTGGCGAGAAAGTAGACACCAGTGAAAAACACTGGCGCCAGTTGGGGGACGAGTGGGGCCAATATATCAGCGTTCGAATCTTGATGGCGACGAGTCCTCGCGAAAAGCGAGACACTCATTAAGGGCGAATGATGGCAATCATTTTCCGGTTTGATTGACCACGTCTTTTTACTGCAGGTACTTCAAAGTCAGCTTTTTTGTTGCACCTGATAAAAACAGAAAATTGGATTTCGTTGTGATTATAGATCCACTGAAATCTATGCCCATTTCGTTCGGCATCCGGATATTCCAAATAAGAAGACCATCGCTTTTTAGGTGCGATCTATTGTACACATACTTGTATCCGTTTTTTTGCTGCTTTCGGTTAAAAATGGCGTTGGTATTTAAGCGAATAATATATGTAATTCGCCGTAGCGATATTCAAAAAAAGTGTAACCAATACTACTAATAATAGCATGGTTAAAAAATATTATTTCAAAATATAGGTACTGAAATTATTAAAATGCAGATAATTGATATTCAAATGTTTATGGAATTTGTCTCAATTTTATATAATAACATGTATTTCGTTTAACAACTCGTTAAAATAATTTACGCTCGATCTTTCAAACTGTTAAATTATGTTTAACATTCCCCTGTGCGAAAAAATTAGTGTTTGTAATGAAGTGCAAATACCTGTTTACATAACACTGGTGAAAGGAGAAAAAATCTTTTGAAACAAGTGCGAAGTAAGACTTCGGAAACTAAAATGAAGCGTATGAAAAAGTACATTCAGATGTTGTTGCTGACAGCAGCATCAATGGCAGTGAAAGCCCAGACTGCCGCCGACTACACTTTTATCCAGACTTTGCGTACCTACACGGCATTCACGTCAGGTGGAACATCAGTATTTCCCGCTTCGATCACAACGTGGGACTCGCATGCGACTACAGCCGGTGCAATTCCGATAGGATTCTCATTCTCGTATTGCGGCTCGACATATTCCGCAATTGGTGTATCGGCTAATGGATGGATAAATTTCGGTACAACAGCCCCATCGAGTACGTCCACCACTCCGATAAGTTCCACAATAGGTGGAAACATTAAAATATCGCCGTTTGCCAGCGATTTATATAGCAATGGTATCGGTACAATTGACTACATTACAACAGGTTCTGCACCAAACCGTGTCTTTACGATTCAGTGGAGGAATGCAAGGAGATTCGCAAATGGAAATGGTGGAAGAAATTTCCAAGTAAAGCTTCACGAAACAAGCAATGTTGTAGAGTTTTGTTATGGAAACCATGTAACAACGACAACGACGACTTACACTGCTCAAGTAGGTCTTAAGGGACCTGCCTCAACAAACTTCATTAACCGAACCACTACAGGTGACTGGACAGCTACGACAGCCGGAACGGCGACGACTTCTACATGCACGTATAGCAATACCATCAATCCGGATTCCGGCCGCGTATTTTCATGGGTACCGCCTGCTTCATTGATCACCAACACGGGAACTGTGTGCGTAGGCTCAACCCGTACTTTATCTAATGCATCGGCTGCCACAGGTGGTACGTGGTCAAGTTCGTCGACAGGTGTAGCTACTGTGGGTAGCACAACCGGAGTTGTGACAGGTGTAGCATCAGGCACAGCAACGATCACTTACAGGTGGGCGACAGGGCCCTTTGTAACAACAGTGGTTACAGTAAACTCGAGCCCTTCATCTTTCTCTGTAACGGGTGGCGGAACCTATTGCCCCGGTGGAACGGGAGTTGCTATCGGATTATCAAATTCTGTTTCCGGCGTCAACTACCAATTATACCGCGGAGCGACCCTGGTGGGCAGTGCTGTGGCCGGCACTGGCAGTTCCATAAGTTTTGGCTTGCAGACAACTACGGGTACATATACGGTGTTAGCAACAGATGCAACTACGTCATGTACTAAAGCGATGACCGGTAGTGCGACCGTTTCAACCTATACGCCACCAACAGCATATGCTGTATCGGGAGGTGGTGCTTATTGTTCGGGGGGTACAGGTGTGACAATAGGTCTTGCATCTTCAGGATCAGGGATAAGCTATCAGTTAAAACTCGGTTCGTCTGATATTGGTAGTCCGGTTTCGGGTACGGGTTCACCGATTTCTTTCGGGCTGCAAACTACCGCAGGTACCTATACCGTGCTGGCAACGAATACTACCAACTCATGCACCGGTGGCATGACAGGCAGTGCAACTGTGTCCGTCAATTCGCTTCCTACCACTTACAATGTGACAGGAGGTGGACATTATTGTTCCGGCGATACCGGTGTCTCCATTGGGCTCGATGGCTCAACAAGCGGAGTAAACTACCAGTTGTACCGTGGAGGTACTACAGTAGGTTCTGCCGTGGGCGGAACGGGAAGCGCTATATCATTTGGTCTTCAGACCGTTGACGGTGTATACACAGTAATCGGAACGGTTGCAGCCACAGCCTGTAGTGCGCTTATGACGGGTAGTGCAGAGGTGATAACTGATCCTCTACCCGGTTCAATATCAGGAGCGTTGACAGTATGTGAGGGAATCTCAACGGCATTAACATCGAGCACGTCAGGTGGAGTATGGACATCAGGCTCGACTGCTACAGCTACTATTGGTTCAACGTCGGGTATACTGACCGGTGTTGCTAACGGTACCGTAGTGGTTTCATATACACTCTCTACCGGTTGTTATGCAGTAGCTGTGGCTACGGTGAATGTTTCTCCGGCTGCGATAACAGGAGTACTAAGCGCGTGTGTTTTTGGTACAAGTACATTGTCATGTACTACTTCAGGTGGCGCGTGGAGTAGCAGTACACCGTCTGTGGCAAGTGTTGATGCAAGTGGTGTTGTAACAGCAGGTTCATCGGCAGGAACATCAATCATCAGTTATACAGTTGCAGGGTGCCCGTCTCTGGCTACTTTTGTGGTGAACGGAAGCCCGGCAGCAATAGCAGGTCCCGGTAATGTATGTATGGGAGCAGATATCACGCTGTCTAATCCCGGAGGTGTGGGAAGCTGGACTAGTAGTAATACATCAGTTGCAACTGTGGGAGGTACGACGGGTGTTGTGTCCGGGGTATCAACAGGAACCTGTATCATCACCTATTCGAACGGTTGCGGTACACCTGCAACTAAGACAGTCACTGTGCTTACGACCCCCGCGTCGATATCAGGTGATATTTATGCATGTATTGCAGCAGCCACACATACTTTGACGTGTACCACGACGGGAGGTACCTGGAGCAGTAGCGATATGGATGTTGCCACTGTAGACGATCCGTCGGTAGGCATACTTACTCTGGTTGCAGTGGGATCTACGACAATTTCATATAGCTTGGGCAACGGGTGCCCGGCATCTACCTTCACACAGAATATAATTGATGCGCCGGCAACGATAAGCGGTGCTAACTCTGTGTGTGTCGGATCGGGCACCAGTCTGGCAATCTCGACCGTGGTAGGAAGTTGGTCATCATCTAATACATCCGTTGCGACAGTGGGAAGCACCGGCAATGTGACTGGAGTTTCTCAGGGAACGGTTACAATATCCTTTACAAATATTTGCGGCACCTCGACGAAAGTGATGACCGTATATGCTACACCGGGCTCCATTACCGGCACTACAACTTTGTGTAATGGCAGCACTACAACATTGGCTAACTCTTCAACTGGGGGGACATGGGTAAGCAGCAATACTA
>JBIKSN010000296.1:0-3641 GCA_044348585.1 Flavipsychrobacter sp. | reverse complement strand
TTTGTAATGCTGGACAATTCTTTTGGTGAGCGCTATCGTCTCGTATGGGGTGTACGCTATGAAAATTACAATCAGACCCTAAACGGGTTCCAAAGCAATAAACCGGTAGCGGTTGACCGCAATACCGGTGACTTCCTTCCGTCAGCCAACTTCACCTACAAACCAACAGAGAAGACCAATGTGCGACTCTGCGCTTCACAAACTGTGATCCGCCCTGAATTCCGCGAGCTTTCTCCATTTGTATTCTACGATTTTGAATTGCTTGCAGCCGTACAGGGAAACCCAGACCTGCAACGTACTAAAATTACGAACCTGGACCTCCGCTACGAATTGTACCCGCGCTCCGGCGAATTGGTAACGGGTGGCTTGTTCTATAAACACTTTGTGAATCCGATAGAACAATTCTACAACGAAACCGGTGTTAACACGTTCTCATTCACCTACAATAATGCTCCGTCAGCAGTAAGTTATGGTGCTGAAATTGAATTCAGGAAGAGACTCGACATAACAGGAATCAGTGCACTTGCGCCACTAACGCTGTTTGCCAATGCTTCCTATATTTTCAATAATGTGAACTTTGAGATCAAAACAATGTCGGGTACGACTGTTAAAGCAGACCGTCCAATGCAAGGCCAGTCACCATATGTTATCAACACGGGACTGCAGTATGATGAAGAAACTTCAGGTATAAGTGCGGCTGTACTATTCAACATGATCGGCAAGCGGATATTCCTTGTTGGCAACGAGCAGAATCCGCATATCTGGGAAGCTCCTCGTCCGTTGTTCGATCTTCAACTGTCTAAAAAACTCATGAACGACAAGGCAGGTATCAAGTTGTCTGTTACTGATCTGCTGAACCGTAAAGCGAATTTCTACCAGGATATCAATGGCAATAACAAATATGATGTTACAGGCGATTATCTCAGAATATCCAGGCTTTCAGGCACTACAGTAAGCATAGCATTCATGTACAACTTTTAACTGAAACGACTAATCATTCACTAATGCAACGGGTAGCCATGCGGCTACCCGTTGTGCTTTAAGGCCACGGAGAAATAGTATTCGCTTAATACTCCAGTAATATTGCGGTAACATGCTTTGCGGAATTTTGCAACAAATATTCAACAACATGAAGAAAATTATTTTAGGCATTACTGCAGTAGCATTGGTAGTATCTGTTTCGTGCAAAAAGAAAACAGATGACCCAACTCCCACTCCAACCACTCCAACAGAAGACTCACTGGGGTACAAACTGAGCAGCGACATTACAAGCAACCGTACGTTGTTATCAGGTAAGACATACACACTTGAGGCTATGGTGTATGTAAAATCAGGCGCTACTCTTACCATTCCAAAAGGCGTAACAATCAAGGCGCTGAAAGGCAAGAACGGTATCGTTATTACCCGTGGATCAAAGATAATGGCTGAAGGTACAGTTGACAGTCCGATCGTGTTTACCTCAAACGAAGCCACACCTACTCCGGGCGACTGGGGCGGTATTGTTATGCTCGGTAAAGCTACTACCAACGCAAATTTCAATGGCAGCGCAGGTGTAGGCGAGATAGAAGGTGGTGTAAACAATTCAAACGGTGATGGTCTGTATGGCGGTAGCGATGACAACGACAATTCAGGTAAACTGAAGTATGTACGCATTGAGTACGCAGGATATCCATTCCTGGCCGACAAAGAACTGAACTCTCTTACTATGGGTGCTGTTGGTCGTGGCACAGAGATCGATTACGTACAGTGCTCTTACGGATATGATGATGCTTTCGAGTGGTTCGGCGGAACTGTGAATTGTAAACACCTCATCGCTTACAAGACACATGACGACAACTTTGACGCAGACTTCGGTTTCCGTGGAAACGTACAGTTCGGTATCGCTATCACCAACGCAAATGACGCTGACGTTTCAGGAAGCAATGGCTTTGAGATAGACAATGATGCTACAGGCTCTGAAACAAGTCCTTTCACAGCACCGGTATTTGCGAATATGACCATAATAGGCCCTAAAGAAACCTCAAGTACTACAATCAACTCTAACTACAAGCGTGCAGCGCACCTGAGGAGGAACTCAAGGGCAAATATCTTCAACACTATCGTAATGGGCTACCCTACCGGTATTCTTGTTGACGGAAGCAAGACAGGTAATCAACTGAAAAGTGGTACTATGGAATTGCGTGGTATTATTGCCGCAGGAAATACAAAGACGTTCGATACTGTGGGTACATCGTCAACTTCACTCGGCGCACTCACTCCATACCTCACTACCGATAATACTTCATGGAACAACGTATCTCTTACAAACACCAGCGATGTTAATCTGGTAGCTCCTTATGCATCAGGAGCGTCTTTCAACCCAAATCCTAACAGCAGCTCTCCTGCAACTTCAAATGCTGCAACCAGCAGCACTGGTAAGCTGGGTTCTGTAACCGCAGTATCATACCGCGGCGCATGTTCTGCCAACGATACATGGTGGAAAACATGGACTAAGTTCTAATTCAACTTCAATAGTATTTTTATCGAAAAGGAGTGTGTCAGAGACACACTCCTTTTTTTGTCGTTAGCTGCATTAGCTCTAACACAAGCGAAACTGACTTTCCTTATTCCTATCTTTGAGAATAAACGTTTCTTTCAGTGAATCAGGAAATGCGTATCCTTACTTTCGGAATAGTAAAAGAAATAACAGGAAGCCCCTCTATTTCGATCGTGTTGCCACCTCAGGCAACCGTAACGGAACTGATGCAGCACCTTAAAGGTTTATACCCTGAACTGAACAGGCTCAAAAGCCTGGCACTTGCCATTAACGGCGCATATGCCGCTTCCGATTCGATTATTACACCAGGGGATGAATTAGCGCTTATTCCACCCGTAAGCGGCGGATAAAAGCGTCCCCATACCAGAAATAAAATCTTCATGACTTCCTCCATAAACTACGATATCCGACTTCAACCACAAACAATAGATATCAACGCCTGCATCTCGGGAGTAATGTCCCCCACCTGTGGGGGCATAGATGTTTTTATCGGCACTGTCAGGAATGCCACAAAAGGCAAAGCCGTCATGCACCTTGAATTTGAAGCTTATGAGGTGATGGCTGTCAGGGAAATGAGAAAGATAGCTGACGAAGCAATGAATAAATGGCCGCTGGAAAAGATAGGCATTCATCACCGTACAGGACGTCTGGAGATAGGAGAAGTGCCGGTGGTCATTGCTGTGTCGGCAGCACACAGGGATGCTGCCTTTGAAGCCTGTCGTTTCATAATAGACACACTTAAACAGACGGTTCCCATCTGGAAAAAGGAGTTTTTCGAGGATGGCGCATACTGGGTTTCTGCTCATCCCTGAATGGCAAAGTCCTCGCCAACCACCCGGTCGGTCGGATGAGATACAGAAGCCCGAACTCCGGCAAAAGAAGTGCCTTTAAGCACGCTTTTGTGTAAACCATAAATGAGAAAGCCCACCGCGGATCGCGGTGGGCTTTCTCATTTATGCAACCATTTTAATCTCTTAGCGTATCAGTGTCAGATCACCCTTTGTCTCCATCACCTTGCCACCGCAGTCATACTTCAGGTAGTAGAAGTATACACCCATATCCTGTGGCAATCCGTTGAACGTACCATCCCAGTATGGGTTCGTGT
>JBIKSN010000411.1:0-3642 GCA_044348585.1 Flavipsychrobacter sp. | reverse complement strand
TTGGCAACTAAGTAATCCCAAACAGAAGCAGCGGTAAGTACAGCATTTCCAAATGTGTTATCTACTGCTACACCAAAAGTTACTTGGTTTGCAGTAGGCATCTTTAAAGTACCTGTTAAAGTAGCAAAAGCATAAAGTACACCTAATCTTACGTCTGTTGGATTAGGACTATCACTAGAAGCTGAGGGAGAAATGAATCTTTTAGTTGTAGCTACAGCATTTGGAAAATTTAGTCCTCCTGTTGAATTGTCTCTAAATTCTATGTATGTAGTTGTAGAAGGAATTAAATGATATCTTGCTACCCAAAGCGGACTATATCCATAAGACGAGTAGATAAACGGACCAGAAAATAAATTAATTGTATTTCCGCTTGGCGCATAAATAGTACAGATAGCTCCAGTCGAACTTATAGGTCCAATAATTCTAAGTACAGCAGAAGTATAAACTAGTAGTCCTAATTGAGTTCCTCCAAAACCAATAACAGGTCCTGTAATATTAACAGTACAAAACGTACTAACTTCAAAAGGCCAATTACTTTTTCCTAAAGTTAGAGTACCTGTCATATTAAAAGTACAATTACCTACAATATAACAAGCTTTCATGTTTGCTTCGTTAACTTGAGTGACATTTCCTGTTATGTTTATAGTAGGAGTAGAAGAAATATAAAGCATATTTCCACCTGTATCACTTGAAGTCCAAGGTCTAATTGAACCTACTATATTTATAGTTCCTGTGTTTAAAATATTATAAATAGTAGTACTTCCGCCTTGAGTTGTAGCTAAAGCAATATTAATATTTAAAGTACCTGCTCCATTAATTTGAAAAGTATTTCCTCCAGTACAAGCTAGCAAAAGCGGAGAAGTTATAGTGCTGGTTGTTCCTGATCCGCCTGTCCAGTTTAATAGGTTTACATTAGAACCTTCTATGGAAACTGTGCAAGTAAAATTTACATTAGGAGCTAAGATAAAATTACCACCAGCAACAGCGTTTTGTGCGTCTAAAATAGTTTCAAATAAACGTAACTCAGCAATTGATATGTAACTAGCATCATTACTATTTGTTATAAATATTCGATACCTAGAATAAGCCACAGTATTTGTAAAGGTTCGAACATAAGGAATTTGTTGAGAGGGAGATCCCACGTTTGTGTCTAAAACAACCCAATCAGTTCCGTTCCAAGCTTGAAATTGCCAATTAGTAGCTCGGCTTACGTCATAAACTGTTGTTTGTAAAGAGTATCCGACTATAACTTTAGGACTTGGAAATTCGTATTGTAGCCATTCGGGCAAAACACGACCGTTACGTCCAATCCAGTGATTATTAGTTCCTGTCCAGTTTCCGTCAAAAGCTTTCCACGCTTGATAGTTAACTAAATCATATTCGTTTTGAGCACTTGCTATACCTGACGGAGTTGTATATCCAGTCATTGTCGGTACAGCAGAAAGTCCAAAAAATACCTTATTAGAAAGGGTAGCCACAGTTGCATTTTCATTTAAAGTTACTGTGTACCCATTAGCAACTACAACATCTCCTGCTCCTGGTTTTACTCCATCATGCCATATAGCATTATTCGAAAAATTTCCACTTGCTATTGCTATCTTAATTGCCATGTTTATTCGTTATTGTTTAGTGTAGTTTGAATTTGTGCTCCTGTAGTCTCAACCGTAGCAGCGTTTTTAACTCTTCGACCTATACTGTTTGAAGTGTTTATGGAAGTCAAAGGGACAGCCCATATAGCGGTAGGGTCAAGGACTGCTGTTCCTACCGTATTATCTACGGGTATGTTTTTAGATACATTGTCAGGAGAAGGTACAATCATAGTCCCTGTCAATGCTCCAGAAGAATAAGAAACCCCTTGTCTTACGTTATTAGGACTAGGAGCGTCTGCAACTGTGTCAGGACTAACTAACCTTGTTGCAGGGGATTGTATAGCTGGAGGTAATGCTCCATTAGTACTACTGTCCCTAAATTCCATATAAGAGTTAAAAGTTGGTATTAGGTGCATCCTTGAAACTTGTACTGGAGTAATACCGTTTACTGAAAATATAAAAGGACCTGATAATAAAGTACTTGCAGCACTATTATAACTATTATAAATTAGTACACTTCCAGAATTATCTAAAGCTGTTGCATTAACAGTGCCAATAACACTTAATAATCCCGATTCATTCTGAATCAAAAAAGCAGTAGGATAAAATTTTTGAATTACGCTACCAACAATTTCACATCGCGAACTAGTATTAACTAAAATAGCTACTTGAGTACTAGAACCAATAAAGCGGTTAGAAGTTACGTTTCCTGTAATGTAACACAAAGCAACGCTATTCAATGATAAACAACCCCCACCATTTTCAAAACCCCCTTCTATATCTCCCGTAATATTAATAGTACATTGAGCAGTTGTGTTAATAGCTACTCCTGAACTTCCAGAGCTTCGAGAAGCTATAACTCTTCCTACAATATTTATTGTAGGATTACCTGCTGAAACTACAATCCCATTAGAAGCACTATATTTAATTATGTTTCCTATTAAATTATAAGTACCTGCCGTAGTAAATGTAAGTAGTGTAGTTCCAGTTAAAAATCCAGCTTGGGTACAAGTAATAGTAACCCCAGGATTAACGGTAAAAGTGCCTCCTAAAACACTTGGTGTGTTTCTATCTCCTACGTTTTGTAGGTGCATATCTCCAATAGAAGTATAACTACCTCCATTGTTTGATGTTATGTTAATTCGGTACTTTTTATAAGCTGTTGTATTTGTAAAAGTGCCTGTGTAGGAAAGAGCTGTATTTCCTGTAACCGTGTGTAGTATTACCCAAGCTGAACCACTCCACCCCTCAAATGTCCAGTCTCTAGGCATATTACTCAGAGTATTTGCATAGGTTCTAAGTATAATATACTGATTGATTGCTTTAGGAGTTTTAAACTCGTAAGCAAGCCAACCTGCAGGAAACCCGTTTGGGCTAATCCAACTTTCACCTAAACCGTAATTAAAATCAAAAGCTTTCCACGCTACATAAGATTCACTAGCGTCGTACTCTCCGCTTGTAGTAACTGCACAATCCCCCACAATGTAAGTTCGCATTGGAGGTACTGCACTAGGGGGGTGAGCAATGTTTGTAATACACTCTACAGTAACACTTTGATCAATGTTAACTGTAAATTCATTAGAAGCCACAATATCCGTAGGGGTAGGAAGTGTACCTCCTTCCCAAATAGCTGGATTGCTCCAGTTCCCCGATGCTATTGCAACTTTTAATCCCATAACTTGTTACAATCCTTTATCAGTAATAAACTCTTGAATACCAGTCATGATCTTACCTACCGCAGAAGCAATTTCAGGGTCTGATTCAGCCTCCTTGAATACATCAAAGTATGAAACCGCCTTAGCGTGGTCAGGAAGTTGTTCGATGGCTCCTCCTAAATCTCTATAGGGAGTAAGACGCATAGCAACAGATGCTCCAATAATGCCTCCTTCTTGAACAAGAGGAGAGATAGCCAAATTAACTAGAAGTAGAGGATATTCTACTCCGTCTACAATGGTTGGTTTAGTTGATTGTATAGGCATAATGTTATGAATATGAATGAGTTAGGCGACCTGTCCAGGTCACATTGTTTGCTGTGGTAGTTAAGACGTTTCCA
>JBIKSN010000295.1:0-3655 GCA_044348585.1 Flavipsychrobacter sp. | reverse complement strand
AAAAAAGAATCGAAAATGTCGGGCATCCAATACCAACTTGGGCCCATGTCAAAAACAAATCCCTGTTCTGCAAACGATCTTGCTCGACCGCCTATCGCACTATTCTTTTCGTAAACTGTCACTTCATGCCCCGCCTTTGCCGCAAAACATGCAGCCGACAAACCCGAAAACCCACTACCAATGACCGATATTTTTGCCAATGCGCTGATGATTTAAACTACTATCCTATTATACCTTATTTCAACCATTTATCCAGAGAAGAAATCCCTTCGAGGAATGATAAATTTCCCATCTTCAGTTTTAGCCTACTGCTATCAGAAACAGCAGCCAGCAGAGCACCTGAAGCAGCAACGCGCGAGTAACTACGTAGTAGGAACGAAATTTCCTCATCTGGGCGCGGCGCTATAAAAAATGTTACCAGATGCGTGGGCCTTCCCGTCGCCCACACCTGAGCCACCCCTTCCGTTGGCACATTCTGGCCGAGGTATATAGTAGAGAAACCATTTGCCCTGATGATGTAATTAGCAAACATTAGCCCAACCTCATGCCATTCAGACGGAGGCAGGAATAACAAAAAGCTCTTTGAAAGGTTCGTGGCAGGCATTAACCCATCAGTAGCAGCCATAAGTTTCCGCCTGATAATGCATGACGCAAAATGCTCTTGAGCTGGAGCCGACTTGTCTGTATTCCAGAACACACCGGTCTTAATGAGAAATGGATATACCACATTGACCACAGTTTCGTAGAAACCCATGCGAAGCACAGCCGCTGAAAACACCTTCTCAAATGCTGCCTCATCAAATACCAACATTGACGATATCATGTCGTTCACAAATGCTGTGTTCGACCCAGACGTATCTCCATAGTTCTCTGCGGCCTCAATATACTCGTGCAACTGATCGTCGGAATATGCAGCAATTTTAGATATTTTATGACCCGACGCAACCAGGGTGGCTACATTGAGCAATCGCTTCACCTGGTCATCATCATAATACCTCCGGTTCGTATCAGTCCTGTTCGGACTTATCAAACCATATCGCTTTTCCCATATCCTTATGGTGTGCGCCTTGATACCGGTAAGCCTTTCGAGATCATTGATTTGATACGCCTTCATATTTTGTTTACTTTTTACGATTCAAAATTAAACAATTAGTCTGTTATTCAAAACAAAATGAACCGTTTTGAGGATATTTAACAAAATGAATTTAGTCAAAAAAAACCAAACAAACAATTTCCCTAACTTAGATACAGCGTCAAAACGACAAAAAGAAAGTTTCATCTCTTAAAATCTCATATCATGAACAGCAGCGTAAACACACTTAATTGGTTTGAAATCTCAGTTTCAAACATTGAACGAGCCCGGCAATTTTATGAAAACGTCTTTGATATCAAATTGGAAGTTTCGGAGATGATGGGTATGAAGATGGCATTTTTCCCTTCCGAGCCGTCTAACGGAAAAGTTTCCGGGGCACTTGTAGCTGGCGATATGCACCGACCGAGCATGGATGGTGCTAAGATCTACCTGAATGGAAATCCGGACCTGGGTATAGCACTAAGCAGAGTGGAAGCCGCCGGAGGAAAGATCTTAATGCCAAAGACGCATGTATCAGCCGAGATTGGCTACATGGCTTTTTTCACAGACACGGAAGGAAACGCAGTAGCGATGCATTCTAACGGATAACCGTAGACAAAAAACCGCCGATCAAACGTTGCGGGAGGCCGAGTACTGGCGGATCTTGCTGTATTTGGCAAAAGCACTATATGCCGATAATCGACAAATTACGAATCCGTAATATCCGTCCAGAAACCCCAACTTAAAGAAATACTCACTGATAAAATGCCAAACAGGCGAGAATATCACCTTCAGGACACTTGCATTCCTACCCCGACTTTGTGCTTCAACCGCAGCCAGCTCAGTGTATTTCTCAATTTTCCTCATATGTTCACCAATACTTGAGAAACTATAATGTAGCAGATCTCCCCGAAGGACGGATACTTCAAGACTTTCTTCGGCCGGCTTCCAGAATTCATGCACCATTTTTTCTTCCCAGGCCCCAAACTTCCGATTATACAATCTCCCCTGCAGGTCCGGATACCACCCGCAGTGTTTTATCCATTTTCCGCAATAATTTGTAAGGCGTGGGATACGGAACAGTACATCGGAAGTGTGTTCTTTTATCGCCGCGATACTGCTACGGAGATCAGCGGAGAGCTCTTCATCGGCATCCAGCGACAATATCCAGTCGTTTTTGGCAAGCCCGGTTGCATAATTTTTTTGCTTTGCATAGCCGTCAAATACTCTGGAAACAAACCTGCCTCCAAAAGACTCAACTATCTGCTGTGTGCTGTCGGTTGAAAAGCTATCAACAACGATCACCTCATCGGCAATGCCGGCAACTGATGCCAGACATCGGGCAAGGTTCTTTTCCTCATTGTATGTTATGACCACCACACTTATAGAAAGCATATAATATTTATTTACCTTAGGGATAGCGCGCATAAAAGTAGAGAATTGAACAGAGTATACAGGGTGAAACGCAGAATTTAGACTGTGCAGGACAAATTTAATTATACCTTTGATGTACTGAGATATGGAAATAGTGTGGAAAAATTAAAAAAGATGTGATTTTGATTTTTTAATTCACATTGTTTACTTACCTTTGCAGTCCGAAAAAATTTATAAAAAATGGAAGCAGTAGCCTTTGTACACGAGCAACTTACCGCGAAAAAGGAATTCCCTAAGTTCAAAGCCGGTGATAACATCACTGTCAACTATAAGATCATTGAAGGTAATAAGGAGCGTATCCAGTCGTTCAAAGGCGATGTACTGAAGCGCCAGGGCACCGGTCATACACAGACTTTTACAGTTCGTAAAATCTCTGACGGTGTTGGTGTTGAGCGTCTTTTCCCTCTTTATTCTCCTAACATCGATTCTATCGTGCTTCACAAAGTAGGTCGCGTTCGTCGCGCAAAGCTTTTCTACCTGCGCGAGCGTTCAGGAAAATCTGCGCGTATCAAGGAGAAAAAACAAATCCACGCTTCAGCAAAAGCATAATCACAATACTTGGACATATTGGAAACGCCATCCACTCAAATGGATGGCGTTTTTGTTTTGCCCCTACCCTTGTATAAGCCCCGTTGACAAACTGCAGCTAAGCCCGGCAACAAACTTTAATGAATATAAAAAGGACAGGCTGCGGTTCACCGCAGCCTGTCCTTTTTTATTTAGTATCTGTTTGATTTATTTCTGCAGATACAACTTAGCAGTTTTGCTAGTGCCGTCATCGAACCTGAAGTTGCAGATATACATACCTGCAGGAAGCTCTGATGGCAATGAAACAGTCGTCATTTTCTCAGTCAGTTGATATTCACTAACAACTTTACCATCGTAAGCGAAGACAACAAGTGAACCACGAACATCAGTCTCTATGGTGAATGATCCGCTGGTTGGGTTAGGATACAGGTTGAACGCTGCAACTTCCGCCACTCCTGAAACCGTTTCACCTGGTTTTGCCGCCACAACTGACACCACTTTTGAGCGGGAACATCCATTCATCCCGGTATAAGAAATGGTGGTACTACCTGCACTGTACCCGGTAACTATACCTGTGGTTGAAACAGAGCCTGTAATAGTCATCATAGTACCTGGAGCTGC
>JBIKSN010000294.1:0-3658 GCA_044348585.1 Flavipsychrobacter sp. | reverse complement strand
ACCATAGAACAACGTCATATGCTGGGTATGTCTGAGGTGAAAGTACCTGTCGCCAAGGTCAAAGCTACGGAAGTAGTGAACGCGGCTTATTAACGGCTGATCTCATATTTCTCACTCCCTGAATGTAGTTGTATATTTACACCCCATTGCGGGTGGATACCTATTTTTGCCTGCCTGCAGGGCAAACGACATTATAACAAACATGGAGAAGATCATCAAGACCGATTCGGGTATAGAGATAAAACAGGTTTATTGTGAGCCGGTGCGTATGGACGAACAAGCCGGAGCATTCCCTTTCACACGCGGTGTACATGCGGCAATGTATCGCGACAGGTTATGGACCATGCGTCAATACGCGGGTTTCAGTACAGCCGAAGAATCGAATAAGCGCTATCATTTCTTGCTTGGGCAGGGCGTTAATGGTCTGTCGGTAGCGTTCGACCTGCCTACACAGATCGGTTACGACTCTGACCACCCGATGTCGGAAGGCGAGGTGGGCAAGGTTGGTGTGGCGATCGATTCCATTGAAGACATGGAAGTGTTGTTTGATGGCATTAAGTTGTCAGAGATCACGACATCGATGACCATCAACGCGACGGGTTTCATTTTGCTGGCTTTCTACATAGCCCTGGCAAAGAAACAGGGAGCTGACATAAAGAAGATTTCGGGTACGATACAGAACGATATTTTGAAGGAGTATGCGGCGCGCGGCACCTACATATATCCACCTGCGCCCTCCATGCGTATCATCACCGATATCTTTGAGTATTGCAGCAAAGAAGTGCCGAAATGGAATACCATATCGATCTCGGGATACCATATACGGGAGGCTGGTGCAAACGCGGTTCAGGAGCTGGCATTTACACTGGCCAACGGAAAGGCATATCTGCAGGCCGCTATCGACAAGGGGCTTGATATCAACGTATTCGCTCAGCGTCTGTCCTTTTTCTTCAATGCGCATAATAACATATTCGAGGAGGTTGCCAAATTCAGGGCAGCACGCCGCATGTGGGCAAACATAACCAAGTCGTTGGGAGCTACGGATGCGCGGGCGCAGATGCTCCGTTTCCACACGCAAACCGGTGGCAGTACACTCACTGCACAGCAGCCAAAGAACAATATCGTTCGTGTGGCATTGCAGGGTTTGTCGGCAGTTTTGGGCGGCACACAGTCGCTGCACACCAACGGGTATGATGAAGCATTGTCTCTGCCTACGGAAGAAGCTGCGTCAATAGCGTTGCGGACCCAGCAGATACTGGCATTCGAAAGCGGTGCAACTGACACAGTGGACCCACTGGCAGGTTCTTATTATGTAGAGGCGCTGACGAATGAGGTAGAAGCCGCTGCATGGAAGCTGATAGAGCGCATAGACGCGATGGGAGGATCGGTGAAGGCGATAGAGCAGCATTTTATGCAGGATGAGATAGCAAGGTCGGCATATGCATACAACAAGGCTATTGAAGACGGAAGCAAGATAATTGTGGGTGTGAACAAGTTCACATCCGCCGAGATGAATACGCCACCAGTACTCAAGATCGACGATTCCATCAGGCAGGTACAGTCTGAAAAGCTGGCGAAGCTGCGTGCAAGACGCGACAATGCGAAGGTGGCGGCCTGCCTGGAGACCATCAAGAATTGTGCACTGGGCACCGACAACCTGATGCCGGCGGTAATAGATGCGGTAGAGAACTATTGTACGCTGGGCGAGATCTCTGATACGCTTAGAGGCATCTGGGGCGAATACAGAGGGTAGTGGTCGATAATAAACCCAACCGGAATGAAAAAGATCTATTGCATAACAGGGCTTGGCGCTGATCATCGTTTCTTCGGTAAGTTGCGTATTACCGGATATGACCTTATACCGGTGCCATGGGTAAAAGCCGATGATGCCGACACCTTGCCAACCTATGCAATGAAGATGTATAAGGCTATACAGGAGCCCGCTCCCGTCATCATAGGGTTGTCCTTTGGAGGCATGTTGGCCACCGAGATCAAGAAGCAAGTACCTGCCGCAACAGTGATACTGGTGTCCAGTGCAAAGACGATAGACGAGATAGGTTACGACAATTTTCTGTTCAAGGCCATCAGCCGAACGGGTGTGATACCCGAATCCTGGTTTGTGACGCCGTTCCCGTTCATTTTGGATCTGTTGGGAGCTCAGACGGAGGCTGAAAAAAGTGAGTTCAGGCAGATGATGGCATCAGGTGATCCTGACTTTGTTAAATGGTGTGTCAATTCAATACTTCATTGGGAGAACCGCGAAGTCCCTTCAGGTATTTTCCATATTCACGGCACTGATGACAAGGTCATATGGCCCACTTGGGTGCATCCCGATGTTTGGATAGAGGATGGGTCGCATATAATGATCTACAACAGGGCTGATGAAGTAGCAGCGCATATCAAGCAACACCTCAGCGCACAGGCTTAGCGCTGCATCACCAAGGGGTCGGTAATGATAGGGTTCGAGTTGTTACCTGCTCTGTCCATTATGTATACTTCAAATCTGGCCGTGTCATAGCGGTAGTGCATGGGAGAATCGGTGCGGGCATACAGTAACTTCGGAATGAAAAGGAACGTGCAGGTTCCTGTTATTCCCTTGGTAGGATCCAAAATCCCCGGGTCAATGCCGGGAAAAAGGTAACCAACAAAGTTCGCCGAGTCGAAACGTAGGTCTTTAATATATATATCGTATTTATTTGCGCCCGGAGATACTCCTAGGTCGGCATCGCCATCTCTGATGCTGAACTGCATAAATGCAGTATCGCGACCTGCCTTTATGATTGAGGGACTGAACTGTAGGAAGCCTATTTGAGGTATCTTTGACACCTCGTTCTTCTCGCAGGAGGAGAGCAATAATACCGCAAGTAAGAATAGTATAGGATAACGACGATTCATATTTTCAAAGTTAGAAAAAGTGCCCGATTATAAAGCGTTAAACTCTTCTGAATATATCTTAAACGCTGCTGATGCCGATTTTGGTATGGCGGCGTTGGAGCTTTTCCGGTACCAGTATGCCAACAACCCTTTGTATCGAAGCTACTGCGATCTGATGAAGGTGGATGCGCAACAGGTGAAGGATGTTTGTCAGGTGCCTTTTTTGCCCATTTCTTTTTTTAAGGCTCAACCCATAGTAAGCAGCCCGGCGGCGGTCCACAATGCGGTATTGGTATTTGAAAGCAGCGGCACAACCGGTGAGGTGCCTTCACGACATTATGTGCACAACGCGAAAATATATGAAGATTGTCTGCTGAGCGGGTTCAGAGAGTTCTATGGGTCGCCGGCAGACTACACCATACTGGCGTTGCTTCCGTCGTATCTGGAGCGCGGGAATGCTTCACTGGTCTATATGGCGCGTACCCTTATGGGGGCCGGTGCAACGGGTGAAAGCGGGTTTTACATCAACGAATGGGATAAACTTGCTGCCATTCTGCATCGAAACGAGGCTGCCGGCAAAAAGACCTTGCTGCTGGGCGTGACCTTCGCCCTGCTCGATTTCGCAGAATCGCACCCTATGGACCTACGGCACACTATAGTGATGGAGACGGGAGGGATGAAAGGTCGTAGGGTAGAAATGACAAGAGATGAGGTCCATGCCATATTGAAACAGCAGTGGCAATTGCCGGTGGTGCACTCTGAATATGGGATGACCGAGCTTCTT
>JBIKSN010000055.1:0-14502 GCA_044348585.1 Flavipsychrobacter sp. | reverse complement strand
ACAGAAGACCAAGACCATTAATCTGGAACTGAAAGAAGATAAGAAGAAGGGATATTTCGGGAAGGCAGATGCCGGTGGCGGATCGGACGGATTCTTTCAGAATCAGGCTATGTTCAACGCATTCCGCTCCAAACGACAACTCTCGCTATTCGGCATCGCTTCCAATACCGACAAAGTAGGACTTGGCTGGCAGGATAGCGATAAGTTCGGCGGGGGCAACGGATCTACCATGATCACCGAAGACGGATCCTTTGTGACCACCGCGCGCAGCGATGAAGATTTCTCGGGCTGGAATGGAAAATACAATGGGGAGGGCCTGCCGAGTACATGGACCGGCGGAGCGCACTACGCAAACAAGTGGAACGAAGCGAAGCACCACCTCACGTCCAACTACAGGTTTGCACGGCAGAACGTGGACATAGACGGCGTGACCACCAACCAATACCAACTGACGGACTCAATAAGGGTTACGGACATGACCAAGGACCAGTTCAGCAGTGGTGACAGGCATGGCTTTGACCTGATGTATGAATGGCAGGTAGACAGCAACACTAGTGTCAAGATCACATCTAACGCCGGTGTAAAGGAATCGTACACTTACTCAAAATACCGCACTGCCAACTTCTTTAAAGCCAGCGACGCCCCTGACACCAGCTATAACGACCGCCTGATAACCAGCGACGCGAATGCACAATTCATCAATACCGACTTCCTGCTTAGAAAGAAATTTGCCAAGAAGGGCAGGACGCTCTCTATTGACGCGAAGGAGAACTTTAAAGATTCAAAGAGCACAGGCGTGCTGGAAAGCGATATCTACAAGAACAATTCAACATTCAACCTGCCTACCCGCCAGCAAAAGATCAATAACAGCAATACATTGGCCTTCTCAGGACGAGCAACCTATACCGAACCATTATCAAAGGTGTTATACACCGAGGTAGCCTATGGCCTCACAGTGAATAACAGCACCGCGGAAAATAAATCGTTCGACAGTGTCGCCGGCACCGGCTCTACTACAACCTACAGTGATGTGCCTGTTGACTCACTGAGCAGCGAGTACAAATTCAACATACAGACACACTCTGCAGGGCTGAACTTCAAATTTGTGTTCAAGGACTACAACTTCTCAGTGGGTAGTGATGTATCGCGAACCGACTACCTGCAAACAGACATTATGCGTGGAGATTCCACAACGAAACGCGGCTTCAACAATCTATTCCCCAAGGCTGCCTTCACTTACCGTTTCGGCAAGCAGACCAGCCTTAATATCAATTATCAGGGTAGCACCTCTCAGCCTACCATAGCGCAGATGCAGCCCTTTCAGCAGAACGTGGACCCACTGAACGTAGTTGAGGGCAACAGCCAGCTCACTCAGTCGTTCACTAACAGGGTATCGCTGCGTTTCAACGACTACAAGATCCTGCAAAACCGATTCCTGTGGGCCAATGCGTCTTTCAGCACTATTTCGGACGCGATAAGCACCGAGCAGACGGTGATCGGTCCGCTCAGTAAAACCAAGTATATTAATGTGGACGGCAACTACAACGGATTTGGATACTTAGGATATGGCTTTAAGATAGGAAAGAGCGACTTCATGCTGGGGGCACAGGTAAACGGTTCTGTATACCGTGTAAACAGCGTGGTGAACGGACAAAAAGTTACCAGCGACAACAGTAACGTATCCTTCGGCCCCTACCTGAACTATGACAAAGAGGACAAGTTCGAGTTCCAGTGGAATCCGGAGATCTCCTACAACACAAATATCTCTTCCAACAATCCTTCCGCGATCAACTACTACATCTTCAATAATGAATTTAACGGATCGGCGCAATTGCCTAAAAAATTCCAGGTGGGCACATCGGTGGATATGATGTTCCGTGAAAAAACGGCGGTATTTACTACCAACAACAACGTGATCAAATGGAACGCGTGGGTAGAAAAGAAACTACTGAAGAACGGACAGTTGGCTGTCCGCGCGTCGGTGTTCGATATACTTAACCAGAACCTTGGCTTCAGTCGCACGGCGAACGGTAGCATTCTGACGCAGAACAGTTACAACACCATTCGCAGATACGCAATGCTGAACGTGATATGGAATTTCAGTCACACACCGGCAGGTGCACCACCACCATCGGGTGGCGGCATGCGCATGAGACATTAATCATAGACCCTAACGATAATCTTACTACAATGAGGAAGCACACAATATTGCTGATAGTACTGACGATAATTGCCTGCCGCGCTACCGCGCAACATACCTACTACGGCAAAATAGAGTTTGAACGTAAAGTGAACATGCATGCCCAGATGGCTGAAATGGAGGGCAATGCGTGGGTGGAGAAAATGAAGGCACAGATGCCTAAATTCAACTCCACCTATTTTGACATGATCTTTGATACGAGCCGTATCATATACAAGCCCGGCCGCGAGGTAGAAGCGAGTAATATGTTCAAAATGTTCGGCGGCGGACCGGCTACCGATAACGTTGTGCTTACCGACCTGCACGCGGCCACCGTCAAAGCCAATAAAGCAGTCTTCGATCAGAAGTTCTTTGTGCAGGACACCATGCGCGTGATGGACTGGAAAGAGCGCGACGAAATACGTACCATAGCCAACTACAAGTGCCGCAAAGCAGTGGGGCGCATCTGCGACACAGTGTACGTAGTTGCATTTTACACAGAAGACATTCCGGTGAGTGGTGGCCCTGAAATGTTCGGCGGCCTGCCAGGCATGATACTGGAACTCGCTATCCCGCGCCTGCACACCACATGGGTAGCCAACAAGATAGAAGTAACGCCACCAAAGGAAACAGACTTTGTGATATCGGAGAAAGGCAAGAAGGTGAACCAGAAAGAGCTGCACGACACTATCTACGACAGCTTCAAGAAATGGGGCAGCATGGCCAACAGAAATGTTTGGTGGGTAGTACTCTAAGTACCGCTATGCTTTCGGTTTGATGCGCATACCCTCCAGGAAGGTGAGTACGTCCTTCATCCGGCGGATCCTGTCTACAACCAGCAGGAAGTTCTTCCCTACCTGTTTCAGACGGGCATTGATGGTGCGGTTCTGTATGTAAGCAAGAATATGATTGAACGTTTCTGACTCGAAGTACGGAGAATCGGGATTGCTTACGAAGTACAAACGCATCTGTTCATTCTTCAGGATCAGCTTCTCAAAACCCAACTGGCAAGCTATCTGCCTGCTGCGCAATGTAGTGAACAGATCCTCAACCTGTGGCGGTATAGGGCCGAACCTGTCCTGCAAGTCCAGCGCGAATTTGTTCAGCTCCTCATCAGTCTCCAGATCGTCAAGCTGCGTGTACAGCGATAAACGTTCCGTAATATTCCCGACATACGTATCAGGTATCAGTATCTCAAGATCTGTATCAATAGTACAATCGCTTACAAAGTCCTGCTTGCGTTCCAGTTCTTCTTTAAAGACATCTTTAAAGTCGGTCGTGCGGAGTTCACGCATTGCCTCCGCCAATATCTTCTGATACATTTCGAAACCTATCTCGGCGATGAAGCCACTCTGTTCGCCACCCAGCAGGTTGCCGGCACCACGGATATCAAGGTCGCGCATAGCTATCTGGAAACCACTACCCAACTCGTTGAATTGCTCCAGCGTTTGCAGTCGTTTGCGACTATCGCCGGGAAGCAAACTCATAGGCGGCGCCAACAGATAACAGAAGGCCTTTTTATTGCTTCGCCCCACCCTGCCACGAAGCTGGTGCAGATCGCTGAGTCCGAATTGATGTGCGTTGTTAACAATGATGGTATTGGCATTGGCAATATCAACGCCACTCTCCACAATATTGGTGCAGCAGAGCACGTCATACTCTCTCTCAATGAACTTATACAAGGCCTCTTCCAACTGATGACCTTCCATCTGTCCATGCGCCATACCAATACTGAGATCAGGGCAAAGATTGCGAAGGAGTGTCATCATCTCCGGCAGGCTCTGCACCCTATTGTGAATGAAGAACACCTGACCACTACGCTCCGTTTCGTAATAGATGGCTTCGCGTATGGCGTATTCGTCAAATACCAGTACCTCGGTGTGTACGGGCTGGCGATTGGGCGGTGGTGTGTTGATGATACTGAGGTCGCGCGCATTCATGAGCGAGAACTGCAGCGTGCGCGGTATAGGTGTGGCCGTTAGTGTGAGCGTATCAACATTCGCCTTCAACTCGCGCAGCTTTTCTTTCGCACCCACACCAAACTTCTGCTCCTCATCTATTATCAGTACACCCAGGTCCTTGAACTTCACATCCTTACTTAGCAATCCGTGTGTGCCAATGATGATATCTATCTTCCCTTCTTCCAGCTTCTTAAATGTCTCCTTCTTTTCCTTGGCTGATTTGAAGCGATTCACATAATCTACGTTGCAAGGAAAATCTTTCAACCTGTCTTTGAATGTATTGTAATGCTGGAACGCCAGGATGGTGGTAGGCACTAGCACAGCGGCCTGCTTACTATCGCCAACTGCCTTGAAGGCGGCACGCACGGCTATTTCGGTCTTACCGAAACCCACGTCTCCGCATACCAGCCTGTCCATAGGTGCGGGCGCTTCCATATCGCGCTTCACATCGGCAGTTGCCTTCGCCTGATCCGGCGTATCTTCATAGAAGAACGATGCCTCCAACTCGGTCTGCAGGTAACTGTCCGGCGAGAAAGAGAATCCTTCCGATGCCTTTCGTTTCGCATAAAGTTTTATCAGATCGGCCGCTATATCCTTGACTTGCTTCTTGGTCTTATTCTTTAGTTTTTGCCACGCGTCGCTACCCAGCTTGTTCACCCGCGGCATTGTCCCTTCCTTGCCGGTGTACTTACTGATCTTGTGCAGCGAGTTGATGTTGACATACAACACATCGTTATCCTTATACAGAATGCGGATAGCCTCCTGCATATTGCCATTCACCTCTATCTTCTGCAACCCGCTGTACACCCCCACGCCGTGATCGATGTGTGTAACATAGTCGCCCGGCGTCAGCTCGCGCAAAGCACGCAATGTAAGTGCCTTCCCTTTAGAGTAGGCCTGCTTTACATTGTATTTGTGATAACGTTGAAATATCTGGTGATCGGTGTAGCAAATGACCTTTTTATCATGGTCTATAAAACCCTTACTGATCGAAGTGGGTATCGCCACGAAGTTGATACCCGCATTCAGGTCATCAAATATGCTCCGCAGCCTTTCCAACTGGCGGGGATTCTCGGCAAATATGTAGGGCACGTATTTTTCAGCGATCCGCTTCTGCAGGTCACCTATCAACATATTGAACTGGCGATTGAACACCGGCTGCTCCTCTGTGGCAAACTGCATGGTTGCATCAACAGCATCGCCTGTTATCTTTTCAAGCGAATGGTTGTACCACTCCAGCAGGTGCTTACTCTTTAACTTTGCCGGCCATGAGCCATCTGCCTCAAAGTCGGCCTTAGACAGTTCTTTCAACCACTCCTCCTCATGGTCTATCGCCACCTGACGCAGCTCGACTGTCTCAGGCAGGTCGGCTGCCATTTTCTCCAGCTTTCCTATTGTGAACTGAAGATCCTTTGCCCAAACAAGAGTATTATCAGGCAGGAAATCAAGTAACGATATCTTCTCTGTCGCCTCGAAACGCGTTTCTATGTTGGGCAGGATGGACACCTGCAGCAATTTACGTTCAGACAATTGTGTCTCAGGGTTGAATATCCTGATACTATCAACTTCTGTATCGAACAATTCGATACGATAGGGGTGCTCATTGCCAAAAGAATAAATATCCAGGATGCCACCACGCATAGCAAACTGGCCGGGCTCGTACACAAAATCCTCTCTGCGAAAACCCAATGACACGAACTTTTCCAGCATCGCGTCAATGTTCAGGTTCTCGCCCACTTTAATACCGATCATATTGGTATTGAGCGAGGTGGGATTCACTACCTTTTCAAATAATGCCTCCGGGTAAGTGACCAGCACCTTCTTGTGGGGGTCTTTGCCTGCAAAACGACTCAGCGCTTCGGTGCGCAACATTACATGGCTGCTGTGCAGCTCGTTGTAATGACCGGCACGTTTGAACGAATCAGGGAAGTAGGATATATCCAGACCCTTGGTAAGGTGTTCCAGATCGTTGTGGAAATAAGCAGCCTCCTCTTTGTCGTTAAGAATGAAAACGTGGTTGTTATTGGTGAGCTGCCAAATGGCCGCAGCTATGAAATTGACCGATGAACCACGCAGATTATCGAGGTATACCCGCATCTTCTTTCCGGGCAAAACACTCCCCGCCGCAATCTGTTTTATGCGGATATCATTCTGATACAAGCCCTGCAGCACTTCCAGGTTCATCGGGGCGCAAAGGTAGGGGAAAATAGGGTTCAGGCATCAGCCGTAGTGGTCAAGTCTTGTTATTGAATAATGTCTAAATTCGTATGATGAAAAGGGAGAACGGGAACATCCTGTACATTGTTCTTGTCACGGCAACCATGAACCCGATGAGTGCAGCTATCACCGGCTGGGCACGCAATCCGCTATGGAAACAGTTGGTGGCCATAGGCATTGTTATCGTTCTTCATGCATTGGCGGTACGTATCTTCAGAAAGTATGAGTTGGGCGAGGATATGAAGAAAAGGCAGCGGAGAGGCAAGATATGGGGCATTTTCATTAATTATCCGCTCGTTTTCGGGCTATTTCTCTCCCTTATTGGCGTGGTAATCCATCAACTGGTCTCGCTCTTATTTGACCTCATACCATAAACCGTGGTCTTTCTACGCGACGGGATATTACCCGGAACCATCCGCATTGTTCTTTTTAATAATTTTGCGCCATGAAAAGCGCATGGCTGAAGTATCTGCCAATCCTTATCGGCATTTTGCTTATCGTAAGCTGCAACAATAACCGTCCTGCGGCCGACCCGGGTGAAGCCAACCCGTTATTTAAAGAAGACCCTGCACTGAAGGCTATTACAGATGAGATAGCCAAGACCCCCACAGACGCTGTACTGTATTTCCAGAGGGGACGCACCCTGCAGAAAATGCACTTTGATTCATTGGCATTGAAAGACTACAAAAAGGCAGTGTCCCTCGACTCAAGCCGTGCCGAGTACTTCAGTGCCATTGGCGACCTCCTGTTCGAGAACAAAGACATCACCGGTTCTATCGAGTGGATCCAAAAAGCCATCAACCTGAAACCGGACGACCGCAAGGCCCACCTCAAAATAGCCAAGCTGTTCCTTTATCTGCAAGACTATGCAAGAGCTTTTGAAGAGATCAACATCGTGTTGCGTAAGAACGTATACGATCCGGAGGCCTACTTCCTGAAAGGGATGATCTATAAAGACGCGAAGGATACTGCCAAGGCTATCTCAAACTTTCAGACCGCGGTGCAGGTGGCCCCCGATTACAGAGATGCGGTCATTCAATTGGGAATACTCCATGGGGCCCGCCGCGATTCGATAGCAATGCGTTACATGAAGAACGCCTATTCAATGGATACCACCGATGTGTTCCCGATCTTTGCAATGGGCACCATGTATCAGGAAATGGGCGATGTGGTGCGCGCCAAAGACCATTACCGTCGCTGTATTCTTAAAAACCGCCATTATTCTGACGCCTATTTTAATATGGGCTACCTGCTCATGCAGGAAGACTCAACAGAAAAGGCATGGAGGCAATATGACATGGTAGTGAAAAACTCGCCCGGCAATCCGGCCGCATACTACAACCGCGGATTGTGCAGTGAAATGATGGACAGCCTTGCCAATGCAATAGAGGACTACAAGACCTCGAACAAACTTGATTCGACCTTTGAGAAACCAAAAATAGCGCTGAAACGCCTGAAGGTAAGGGGATAAATATTATACAGACACATTTACATTTCAACAAAAAAACGATCAATATACAATGCCAATTATAGCGCCTTCAATGCTCTCAGCCGATTTTCTGAACCTGGGTGCCGACATAGACATGGTGAACAACAGTGAAGCAGACTGGTTTCACCTGGATGTAATGGACGGAAAATTTGTGCCCAACATCAGCTACGGTATGCCCATCATAGCGCAGATGAAGAAGCGCGCTACAAAGACGTTTGACGTGCACCTGATGATAGAGCAGCCCGAGCGCTACCTCGAAGACTTCAAAAAGGCAGGTGCCGACTACCTCACAGTACACTACGAAACAGGCTACCACCTGCACCGCACGCTCACCAGCATCAGGGCACTGGGCATGAAGGCGGGCCTGTCCATCAATCCGCATACTCCGGTTGATCTGGTTGCCGACATCATCAACGAAATAGACCTGCTGCTGGTCATGAGCATTAACCCGGGCTTTGGCGGTCAGAAATTCCTGCCGCTTACCTATAACAAGATCCGCAGGGCGAAAGAGATCATTACACAGGCCGGAGCCGGCACACTCATCGAGATCGACGGTGGTGTGACGCTGGAAAATGCAGGCGACATTCTGGATGCCGGTGCCGATGTACTGGTGGCAGGCAATACCGTTTTCGCTTCATCCGATCCCGTTGAAACCATCAAAAGATTGAAGCACGTAAGATAATAATCTTACTTTCATACCGTTACTTGGTGGTATATGGCTCAAAATCGGCTCGTTTTTCTATTAGTTCTATTACTATGCGCATCGGCATCTTATGGCCAAAAGGCTCATGTGACCGGAATTGTGCGTGATGAACTGGAAAAACCGGTCGACCAGGTACTGGTTGCCGACGAGGCCACCGGAATGGGTACCTATACCGACAAAAAGGGGTATTACTGGCTGGAAATACCTGCCGGCAAACCGGTTAAGGTGGTATTCTTTGCCACCGGCTACGTAGCCGCCCACCGAAATATTCAGTTGCAGGACGGCGCTACCCGAACAATTGATGTGAAGCTTCCGGTTAATAAGTCTACACAACTTGGGCCGGTGACGGTGAAAGACCAGCGGAAACGCACAGAGACCGGATCGGTTTATCTGGACCCGGGCAAAGCCGTTTATATGCCCAGCGTAATTGGAGGCATCGAGGGAATGATAAAACTTGCCGTTGGTTCCAATAATGAACTAACGTCGCAATATGCAGTACGCGGCGGTAACTATGACGAAAATCTCGTCTATGTGAACGACTTTGAGATCTACCGCCCGTTTCTGGTGCGTACCGGTCAGCAGGAGGGTTTAAGTTTTGTGAACTCGGACCTGGTTGCCAATGTAAACTTCTCTGTAGGTGGCTTTCAATCGAAATATGGCGATAAGATGGCCAGTGTGCTGGATGTGACCTACAAACGTCCCAAACAATTTGGTGGCTCGGTGACCACCAGTTTGCTCGGGGCGAGTATGCATTTGGAGGGCGCTACCAAGAACCAAAAGCTCACCTACCTGATAGGCGCACGCCAAAAGAGCAATCAGTATGTACTTAGATCTCAACCCACAAAGGGTATCTACAATCCATCATTCACAGATATTCAGGCATTGGTGAACTACCATGCGGGCAAGAACTGGGAGCTGGAAGGAATAGCTAACTATGCACGTAACAGGTTTACATTTTTTCCCGAAACATCTTCATCCAGCTTCGGTGTGCTGAATCAGGCCTACCAACTGAACGTATTTTATCAGGGTGGCGAATTTGACCAGTTCGATTCTCGGTTTGCCGGTCTGTCGGCCGCGTATCACCGCGAAGGGTCCAAATTCAGGATCAAATTTCTCGGGTCGGGATTCCAAACCAACGAGTATGAGACGTATGATATAACCGGCGCCTATCTGCTGGGCGAACTGCAGACCGATATGAGCAAGCGCGACTTCGGACAGATAAAAACATATCTGGGGGCAGGTGGCATACAGAATTTCGCGCGTAACTACCTGAACGTGGGAGTAGGAGACGTGGGCCTCCGCGGTTCGTATGACGCTGAAAAACATAGCCTGCTCTTTGGCGCCAACACCACCGCAACCAACATAAGCGACGAGCTGCACGAATGGGAACGACGCGACTCAGCAGGATTCTCGCAGCCCTATGACCCCAACGAGCTGAAGATCGCCCGGTTCTTCCATTCTGCAGCCACATTTAATTATATGCGGATAAGCGGTTTCATTCAGGACAATATCAAATTCGACTCGGGCCGCTTTACTGCAAACGTAGGTCTGCGCTTCAACCACAGCTTCCTGAACGATGAGTTTGTGCTGAGCCCTCGCCTGCAAACATCTTACAGACCTCGTTCAAAGAAAAGGGATATTATCGTAAAATTTTCGGTGGGCAAGTATGTTCAACCTCCATTCTACAGAGAGATGCGCGATCCCGCAGGTAACATCAATAAACAATTGCTTTCACAAAAGTCTATACAGTACGTTCTGGGCACAGACTACAACTTCAGCATGTTCAATCGCCCGTTCAAGGTGACCGCTGAAACTTATTACAAGGACCTGTGGGATATGGACCCGTACCGATATGATAATGTGCGTATACGCTATACCGGTAAGAACAACGCCATAGGAAGGGTATATGGTGGTGAGGTTCGCCTATATGGCGACCTTGTCGAGAACGCCACTTCATGGATCAGCATAGGTGTGCTCAAGGCTGAGCAAAAGATCACCGATAGCCCTTCTATAGCAGGGTATGACAATTACTTCCCTATGCCTTCTGACCAGCGGTTTATGCTGGGTATGTATTTTGAAGACTATTTGCCAAAGAACAAAAATTTTAAGGCGCATATAAACATGCTGTATTCCAGCGGCCTGCCCGTGGGCGCACCCAATGGCCACCTGTACCAGAATGTACTCAGGATACCAGACTATAAGCGCGTAGACATCGGCTTTTCGGCACTATTGCTGGATGGGGAAAAGAAGGAATATCACGCCAACAGCTTCTTCAATAATGTAAAGAGCATTTGGGGCAGCCTGGAGGTGTTCAACCTGCTGAGTATTCAGAATACCCTGTCCTACACATGGATACAAGACAGAAGCACTAACAATATGTATGCGGTACCCAACCGCCTTACATCACGTTTGCTGAACGTGAAGTTGCTTTTCAACTTCTAAGGGTGTTTTCTGCTATGTATTAAATGTTGCTACCGGAGCGGTTTTGAAGGTTTTTGAAATATTTTTTTCCGAAAAAATTTTGTCAGAAAAACTATATCATTATCTTTGCACTCCCTTTCGGAAACGAACAGGGAAAACAAGTTCTTATTTTATGATTCCGTAGCTCAGTTGGTAGAGCAATACACTTTTAATGTATGGGTCTTGGGTTCGAGTCCCAACGGGATCACCTCTAAGAATGAAAGCCTCGCGAAAGCGAGGCTTTTTTGTTTATAACAACAAGCCCGTTTTCTCATTTCAAACCCGGGTAAATTCACTCACGCTACCTACTATCTCCTACCACATAATTCAACTCCGTCACTCCACAGTTAAACTTTCTGGTAGACAGCAGGTCAAGTTTGGTTTTGCTCTGATGCCCATCGAACAAAGGGATACCCGTCCCAAGGACCACAGGATTGACAAACAGCCAGTAACCATCTATGAGGCCATGCTCCATGAGCGCGTGCGTTGCGGATGGGCTGCCAAACAACAGTATTTCAGTGCCGTGTTGCTCCCTGATGGAGCTTATATGTTCGGCGAAATTATCGCTGATGATAGTTGTATTGGAGCGCGCTACACCTTTCATAGACTGAGACAGCACGATCTTGTTAGATTTACGGTACCATCCCGAGTGAACTTTATCGTGCCGGGTGGCATTAGGCTGGTCGGCAGCTGTAGGCCAGTAATGCTCCATCATGTCGTAGGTCCTGCGCCCGTACATTGCGGTATCGGTCTGTCCTATTCGCTGCTCAACGTGTGCAAATATCTCATCGTTGATCTTGATCCAATCCATTTCTCCATTGGGTCCTGCCACAAAGCCGTCCAGCGAAATGTGTGCAAAAGATATGATCCTTCTCATGATAATTTGTGTTTTGGTTTTACGCCCCGCGATGCAAAAGAAGTATGCGAGGCCGGGACTTCCCGAAGATAGGCGTTTTGCCTGTTCTGGCTGCAAAAACAACAAGCAACACAACCGACCTGCACATTTCACTAATTTGCACCCGGACAAATTCACTTCTTATGAAAAAGATCGCCCTGATGGTAGTTGCTATTGTAGTATCGTTCTTTTCAGGATACGCCTTCCGCGGTGCATGGAAGCCTAACCCTGCACCAGGAATGAAGAGGGCAACGGGCATCGGGGGTATCTTCTTCAAATGTAAAGACCCGAAAAAAGTGCGCGAGTGGTACCAGATACACCTCGGTCTACAAACCAATTCCTATGGCGCGGTTTTTGAGTGGCGGCAGGGCGCGGATACCAACAAGAAAGGGTTCACACAATGGAGCCCGTTCAAAGAGACGACCAAGTATTTTGAGCCCGGCACCCGCGACTTTATGATCAACTACCGTGTAGCCAATATGGAAGCGCTGGTGGCCGAACTGCGGAAAAACGGCGTGACCATACTGGACACGATCGAAGCCTACGACTACGGCAAGTTTGTGCACATACTGGACGTAGAAGGCAATAAGGTGGAACTGTGGGAGCCATACGACGATAAATACGAGGAAATGGGGCGAAAAATGGGAGCGATCGCTACCAAATAAATGTAACTGAGTATATACAGCACGCCCAGATCGATGCGGGATACTTTGATCAACTACTCATCGTCCTTGCGGTAGGTTCGCTCCATCTTGGAACCAAAGAAATTGAGGAACAGACCCACAAACGCGATTGACAAAATTGCCTCACTGCCCACCACCCATTTCCCGAGGTTGGTTACCGGGTATACATCACCATAACCGATGGTTGTAGATGTGATAATGCTGAAATAGATGTAGTCTACATAGTTCAATACCCTGCCGCCCAGCATATCGAGTCCACCATACACTACCGCATAGCTTAGGCATATCTCGATGTAGTTGAACAGCAGCATCAGCAGGTTTCGCCTGTATGATCTGGGTTCAACAAATATGTCTGATACGAAGATCATTGAAATAACATACAACACAGTTTCGGCCATGAGATATACGGAAACACCCACCGCCCAAATGTTATGGTAAAAGCCGTTACAAAGAAAAATGAACGGAAGTACGGTCTTGGAAACAACATATAACTCCTTGACAATATTCCGGACGATAATACCCGGCTTCCCGAGCAATTGCATCAGGTGCATACCCGGAAATACTATCTGAATACCCACAAGAAACAAACGCAGCAACTTCTCCAGTCCGGTATCGTGATGTCGCTTATTGTTCCATGTATTGTAAATATCGCGCAAAAACGTACTGTACGGGGTCGCGTTTACGGGCGTGTTGTACGCCGGATCACCAATAAACAACTTGTATAAAAAACGCTTCATCTTCAGCCCGTTTGGCGACTGTATTATTCTGTGAACACAAAGTACAAAGATCGTTCGCTTTTTTTGCAAACAATGCCCGACTTTAAATTGATTCCATCTGAACAGACAAAAACATTCTGAAATGAGGGAGCCCCTGCACGTATGTACAGGGGCTCCCTCATTGACTAAAGTATCTTCTATTCGACCACAAGTTTATACACCTTCACCGTATTGGCATACTGCAGCTGCAAAGCGTATATGCCATTTGGCCATGCGGATACATCCAGTGCCAGCTCGCTACCTGCTGCATTTACCGGCGCATGATATACTACACGGCCTGCCACATCAGTTACTGAAACAGCAACAGGCGCTGCAGATGCGTACTGCCAGGATACATGTACTACTTCAACAGCCGGCACAGGATAAATGTGCGCATCCTGTGTGGCACTGATTGCATTGGGAACAAACGTAGTGCTGCAATTGGCAGTACCCCATATGCAATCGGCATATTCGGGATGATCGATGAACGGATTGCGGTTATTCTGCAGGGCGTATATGGCATTGTTGCGGTCTATTTCCTTCTTGCTCACTGGGTCCAGATGATGCCATTCAAGCAACATTGCGGCTGCCCACGGCTTCAAAGCCACTAAAGTGGCCATTTCCCATGTAACGAAGTTGCCACTATCGTTCCGGTAACAGGTTGACATGTAGAAATAGGTGCGCGCAATGTCTCCTTTAAAAGAGTCTATTGGCTCAAAACTTGTACCTGAAGGAGACCCCGGGTAGGTATTACTTCCCAGCTTACTTCCGTTCATAAACGTTTGCGACGGAGATGTCACCTTTCCGTAGGGATAATTTCCTCGCTGATTGTTCACCCAATAGTCAGAGGGGTAAATATGAAAAACATCGGTTCCGGCAGGCGCACCATCTGCACCGGGAAATGAGAATTTGCTTTGCGGCCAGGTGTGCTCTCTGTTGTAACAAGAATTTTCAGCAGAAGAGGAGCTGCTACCACATTGGTCAGCGCTGTAGGTGTACTCGTAAGGTGGCGTTCCTCCGGGAATATCAGAATAAATATCCCACACTTTCCCGTTCGGCTTTCTGTCTGTTGTGTTGTAGGCCGCCCAAACACCCGGAGTGTAGTTTAGTTCCGTATGTGGACGAATAATTGTGGCCAGTGCGGCACGCAGCGCCTGACC
>JBIKSN010000293.1:0-3664 GCA_044348585.1 Flavipsychrobacter sp. | reverse complement strand
AAAAGTGATTTTTTCAGGAATTGTCTGTAATTGTTTCTGAGAGAGGGTAATTGTCATGGTGCCCGGATCATACGACCACGTGCCTTTTAATGTCGTTCCTTGCTCCGAAAGAGTAAATGTGCTGTCGCACCTGAAATCCATATAGTCTTTTGCTGAACTGCTGTCGGTAATATGGGGAATGCCGTCGGGGCCCTTTGTCATTTCACAATACCACTTTTTATCGCAGAATGGTATCTCTTCGGGCGCATGTCCGAATAACGAAAAGCCTGTCGTAAAACAGGCAACAGATGATATTATGGTAAACTTCAACCACATAACTTGTGCGTACGTAAAGATAGAAAGGTGGTGTTGTTTTTGTTGTGATTGAAAAGTTATTGTCCGGTGTTACAATGATATAAATAAAAACGGCCGGTTTTTTGTCCGGCCGTTCTCATTTATAACTTACTGCTTATTCAGCTTACTTTACTTCTTCATATTCAGCGTCGGCCACATGGCTGTCGTTTGTGTTCCCTTCAGGTTGGCCTTGTGCGCCATCCTGTGGTTGTCCGCCCTGCTGACCCGCCTTGTACATGTCTTCGCTGGCTGCCATCCACGCTGCATTCAGTTTTTCTTCAGCTTTGTCTATACCGTCAAGGTCTTCTGATTTGTGTGCTGATTTTAATTCCTCCAGCGCACTTTCTATCGCAGATTTCTTGTCGGCAGGGATCTTATCTCCGTACTCTTTCAATTGTTTATCAGAGTTGAAGATGAGACCATCCGCTTTATTCAGTTTTTCTACTCGCTCACGCACTTTCTTATCACCTTCTTCGTTCGCTTTCGCCTCATTCTTCATTTTTTCGATCTCCTCTTTGCTGAGACCGCTACCGGCTTCTATCCTGATATTCTGCTGTTTTCCTGTGCCCTTATCGCGCGCTGTTACATGAAGGATACCGTTTGCGTCGATATCGAAAACCACTTCGATCTGAGGAACACCACGTGGTGCCGGCGGAATGCCGTCGAGGATGAATTTACCCAGACTCTTGTTGTCTTTTGCCATCGGGCGTTCTCCCTGTATCACGTTGATCTCCACACTTGGCTGGCTGTCTGCCGCGGTTGAGAATGTTTCGCTCTTTTTAGTGGGGATCGTAGTGTTCGACTCGATCAGTTTGGTCATTACTCCGCCCATTGTCTCGATACCAAGCGAAAGCGGAGTAACGTCAAGGAGAAGGACGTCTTTCACGTCGCCTGTAAGTACGCCACCTTGAATTGCGGCGCCTATAGCAACTACCTCATCGGGGTTTACACCTTTATGTGGCTTTTTACCGAAGAATTTCTCTACTACTTCCTGTACCTTAGGGATACGTGTAGAACCGCCCACAAGGATCACTTCGTCGATCTCACTTGCTGCGATACCGGCGTCTTTCAGTGCCTTGCGGCATGGCTCCAGAGTACGCTCGATCAGACTGTCAGCCAGCTGCTCGAACTTAGCGCGGCTCAGTTTGCGCACCAGGTGTTTAGGTGCGCCGTCGATAGCAGTGATATATGGAAGGTTGATCTCTGTTTCCTGAGAAGAAGACAGTTCTATCTTTGCTTTTTCAGCTGCTTCCTTCAGGCGCTGCCATGCCATTGGGTCCTTACGCAGGTCCATTGACTCGTCTTTTTTGAACTCGTCTGACAGCCAGTCCATGACCACTTTATCGAAGTCATCACCACCGAGGTGTGTATCTCCATTGGTTGATTTTACCTCGAATACACCATCGCCAAGTTCAAGAACCGATACGTCGAATGTACCGCCACCGAGGTCGAATACGGCTATCTTACTGTCTTTATGTTGCTTGTCAAGGCCATATGCAAGTGCAGCCGCAGTTGGTTCGTTAATGATACGGCGAACAGTAAGACCAGCGATCTCGCCGGCTTCTTTAGTAGCCTGACGCTGAGCATCGTTGAAGTAGGCCGGAACCGTGATAACGGCTTCTTTTACTTCCTGTCCCAGAAAGTCTTCAGCGGTTTTCTTCATTTTCTGAAGGACCATAGCTGATAATTCCTGCGGAGTGTACAGGCGACCATCAATATCCACACGTGGTGTATTGTTGTCGCCTTTTGTCACTTTGTATGTAAAGTGAGATATTTCGTTGGTCACTTCGTCGAAACGACGACCCATAAAACGTTTGATTGATTGAATGGTATTGTGAGGGTTGGTTATTGCCTGACGCTTTGCAGGGTCACCTACTTTCCTCTCTCCATTCTTCAGGAACGCCACTACCGATGGGGTGGTGCGACGGCCCTCGTCGTTTGCAATTACCACCGGCTCATTTCCTTCCATTACGGATACACATGAGTTGGTAGTTCCTAAGTCGATTCCAATGATCTTTGCCATAGTAAATTAAATGGTTTTACTGTTTCTACTCAATCAATATGCCATAATTCGTTTTCGGCAATTATGGCAGAATTGCTGCCAAATGAGTCTGCTTTTATTTGGGTGAGGTGACAATATTGATGTTGCTCATGTACCTCGCTGCCAGACTCACACTATATGGTGTATGGTTTTTGTATGAAACTTTCGTTTATGTGTTTTTGTATGTGGCATGGTTGTTGAAACACATCCTCATCGTAGGGTCGGGCCATTGTTGTCCGTAAATTCAGAAAAATGCCGGAAGAACATTCAGTGATCACTGAACGCGTGTCTCTCAAAGGGGTCAGTACAGTAGCGTTTGCTCAGGTGTTGCGCACCATTATGGAGCGGATGCTTTGGGAAGTAGTTGCCGACAGCGACGGTGGCTTTCTGGCCCGTACACATGGTTTTTATTCCTACTACGGTGCCGAGGTGCGTGTATCGATGGTGAAGAACGAAGCGTTGATAAACGTGCAGCCTGTGGATGTTTTCTACACTTCCGGCGAAGATTGCCGGGTGTATATGGACAGGCTGCTTCGCGCAATAGAACTGGAAAGTGCTGAGATGGAGCAGGCTGATCGCAATTTGCACCCGATGCACCGGGAAAAATATGGGGCGCTCCTCATCTCAAAGAGCTACCTGGTGACGCCTGTACTGGTGTATATGAACGTATTCGTTTACCTGTTGATGGTGCTGTACGGCATCTCTCCACTTTCACCTGCAGCTGCATCGTTGTTTAGATGGGGCGGAAATTTCGGCCCGTCTGTAGCCGCCGGAGAATGGTGGAGATTAGTATCCTACATGTTTTTGCATGGCGGGGCTGTGCATCTGCTGGGTAACACGTTCGCACTATTGTATGTGGGTATGTTCCTGGAGCCCATGATAGGAAAGCGGAGGTTCGCAATTGCTTACCTGCTCACCGGGCTTGGTGCAGGTTTGGCCAGCATTTGGGCACATTCTGCCGTGGTGAGTGTAGGTGCATCCGGTGCAATTTTCGGCACGTACGGCGTGTTTCTGGCGCTGCTGACCACCTCTTTCATAAAGCGCAGTTACCGAAAGACAATGATCAGAAGTATCCTGTTTTTTGTCGTGTTCAACCTCATGTACGGACTTCAGGGGAATACCGACAATGCTGCCCATGTGGGTGGACTGGTCGCTGGATTTTTAGTAGGATATGCAATGTATCCGGGTTTGAAAAGATAGTCGGCTCCGGGGGGCGGTAGGAATGTTTTTCGCCAGCCGTGTGGTTGATTTTTGTCACTATGCTATTATTGTGCATGCCCCCACTATAAC
>JBIKSN010000385.1:0-3671 GCA_044348585.1 Flavipsychrobacter sp. | reverse complement strand
GATACATTTACACCTTTCATACGTAATGTACCTGCAACTTTTTCAGCTCTTTGAATAGACAATGCTTTACTACCACCTTTGTAAGCGTTACCATTGATAACAACTGTATAGTTAGGATTGTTTTTCAACAATGTAGCAACTTTTTGTAAAGTCTCAACTTGATTAGGAGCAAATGTAGTTCCATTAGCAAAGAATACTTCAAAGCCTTGAACTAATTTGTTTTGTTTAGCTGGAGCTGCTGGAGTTTCTGTTGGAGTTGTTGGAGTTGTTGGAGCTACAGTATTTGGAGTTGTAGCAGCATCTGGACAACCTTGGTTAGCAGCAGAACCTTTGTCAAACGGACATTTGTCTTTGCTATCACCTAAACCGTCACCATCTGAATCTGGACAACCAAAGAATTCTGGTTTACCAGCTACATAAGGACACTCATCTACGTTATCAGCAATACCATCACCATCTGAATCAGCAACTTTTGTAGTGCTAGCAACTGTAGTAGGTGCAGCAGCACTTCCACAAGAACCTAAAGCATACATACCTCTCAAGTTAGCTTGATTGTAGTCAAAGCTATTGTCAACTTTCCATTTTCTTCCAGCCTCTAATTGAATAGAGAATCTATCAGAAGTACGGAAATTGAAACCTAAACCTGTAGAAACACTCATATTGATATCATCAGCACCTGCATTATCCCAAGTTCCGATAGAAGAAATCCAGTTTACACTTGGACCTGCATAGATATAAGGAGCAAAAATTGCATTTTCTTTCAATAAAGTTCCAGCAAATTTGAAAACACCTTCCAAAGATACATCTACCATTTGAGCTGGTCTGTAACCTACTAAATATTTATC
The DNA here is from genome assembly GCA_044348585.1 of Flavipsychrobacter sp. Classification (GTDB taxonomy): domain Bacteria; phylum Bacteroidota; class Bacteroidia; order Chitinophagales; family Chitinophagaceae; genus Nemorincola. The sequence continues at coordinate 2,826 of JBIKSN010000385.1, read as the reverse complement.
ATATCCTGGGTAGTTTGTTCTGCTTGTATTTGGATACCATACGTTTCCGAAAGCACCATTCAATCTAGCATCAAATGCTTTGCTAATTCTTTTTTGAACATTTACACCCAATAATGTAGTGTATTGATCCAATAAGAAATTTTGACCTGTAACTGGACCTTCATAACTTACGAAAGATGCACCAGCACCTACAGACCAATTACGAGAACACCAATTTTCATTTGGCATAGGCTCAGTAGAAGCAGCAGTAGCAGCATCAGCAGAAGCTGGAGCAGCAGCACCACCAAAGTTATAACCCAATCTCAAATTTGTTTGAGTATAATCGTAAGCATCTCCCAAAGCAGCTTTGTAAGAAGTTTCGAAAGCAGCAGACCATTTTTCATTGATATGGTATGCAAAACCAATTCCAAAAGGAATATAAGGATTTACATTATCAGATCCAGCACCACCTTCTGTAGTACCTCTGCTATTGTTTCCAATTTGGTTAATCAAATTTGCACCCAATCCAGAGAAGATATAAGGAGCAAAAGATGAATTTTCTTTAAGGATATAACCGTTATTGAATTTGTAAACCAAATTCAAACCACCATCCCAAAGCTCAGCTAAGTTGTACTCCATTCTTCTTTTTGTAGCTAAATCATAGCTAGTTGGAAGTGCTTGTGGAGAACCACCTAATTGATAATAAGGATAATAAGCTGTTCCTTGTGTAAAATTGAATCTACCGTCAAAAGATTTACCTAAATATCTTTGGATATTCAAGTTAAGAGCACCTTTGTATCTTTCCAACATTAAGTATTGTCCATTGATTGGATTTACGAAATCTGTGAAAGCTACACCTGCACCTACTCCCCAACGGTTTGTAGCATTCTGAGCAAAAGATGCTGCAGTTAATGCGCACATTGTAAGTAGTAATAATGTTTTTTTCATAAAAATAAAATTTTTGTTTATTTGAATTTTCGATGCAAAGATAGATTGTTTTTTTTAATCACAATTTTTTTTTTCATTATTTTTCACTTTTTTTAAAGCGATTTACGTCTCTTTTAGTTTTTTTAACCAAATTCGCATGCAACGCTTTTGTCAAATTCACGTCTTTTGAGTTTGCGATACATATAATTACCCACAAAATATCGGCCAATTCATCTTCAAAATTTAAGACTTCCCCTTCTTTTGGAACTTGTTCGCCATATTTTCTAGAGACCACTCTGGCTAGTTCACCTACTTCTTCCATCAAGACACTCATATTGGTCAATATATCAAAATAACCATTTCCCGTATTTTGAATCCAAGAATCTATTTCTTTTTGCAATTCTTCTATAGTCATTTTCAGAATTTTTAGTTTTTAAATGGGTTTCGTTCCTGCCATACTTCTGGTTTTAATTTTTCCAAAAACAATGGCACTAGTTTATTCACTACCGAATTATTTACTTTTAGGTAATTATACACTTTTACAGGTTTTGCACCCAGTGTACTTTTAATTTCTTGTGCGGTTCTACTTAAGCATACCATATTTTTCTTATGTTCATAGCCTTTTTCTATCATTTTATACAAAATAAAATTGTACAATTTGTATGGTTCATTTTTTTGATAGTCCAATCCCAAATAATGAACTTCAATATCCTTTTCAAACTCAAAATAGGAAATAAAACCGACCAATTGATTTTGTATCAAATAGCCTTCAAGCTTAAAAACTCTAGGTTCTTGTTCAAGAAATGTTTTAAAATAATTTGAATTCAAATTCATTAGTTTGAATTTTGAACGATCCAATACATTATTAAATAGCTTTTGAATTTCATTTTCATACAATTCAAAATTAGACTTATCTATAGCTATAACTTCGGTATGTTCATTGAGTTTATATATTTTATTTTTTCTAATTCTATACTTTGAGGTTAGTGCGTTTTGATACGATTCAAAACTTTCATACGGAGCAGTTTTGTATATCATTTTGTTTTCTACTTCAAAAATTTCAAATCCTGATTTTTTATAAAAAGGATAATTCTCCGAATTTAGTTCTTCAGAAATTAATATTCCTACCGTCTTGCAACTATATGGCTCTTCTACTTTCGAAATCATTTCTTGCACATAAACTCGTTTGTCTATTTCATTAATTTCATCACAAAAATAAACTCCAGACTCACAGGTGAAAATCAAATTTCCAAGTGCAATAATTTTTGAATCAATCAAACTCAACGATTTTTCAAGAACCAACTTAATTAGTTTTTTGGCATTTGAAACATACTTATATAGCATTTCTCCTCTAAAAGCGACTATTTGAAAATAACAAATTCCCAAATATCTCATTTCTTTATCCACTAGTACAAGATATCTAAACTCCATTTCTTGATTTGATTTTTCCAAAGTAGATAAATAATCATACGATAAAAAATAGCGTGAAGCCGGAACCAAATCGTTCCACTTTTTTTCGTCGATATCTTGAATGCTATTAAAAATTAAAATTGAAGTCTCCAATGTTTATAAAAATTCTGAGTAAAACAATCGTATAATCGAATTAGTTCTTTTAAATACTCAAAAAAGAATTTCGAATTTGAATAAATTCGGATAAAAGCATTGGATTTTCTTCCAAAATATTTCCAACCACTACAATATCAGCGCCTGCTTTATATGCATTTTTCAACTGAACTGAATTTCTAATGCCACCACCTACTAGCAGACATTCATCAGCTAATAATTGTTTTGATTTCTGAATAATATCTTCCGAAACAGGTTTATCCGCACCACTTCCAGCTTCCAAATAAAAATATTCATATTTAAGAATCTTTGCACTTAAAATATATTTTTCAATTTCATCAAAAGTACTTGGCAAAA
>JBIKSN010000292.1:0-3676 GCA_044348585.1 Flavipsychrobacter sp. | reverse complement strand
TAATGTCTGTGTCGTGTTACATCTCACTTGGGGTAACGTAACCTGAAATGAAATTCCGGCAGTTATTATTCGTTAATAGTGGGGGCTGCACAAAAATAAGGCAAAACTGCGGCACCATCCACTTTAAAAAAAGTGTGCCGCACCATAGCTGTGCGGCACACCTAATATGAAAGAGTATAAACTATTTTACTTCAACCAACCTGAAACCCAATGACATAGCTTTTGTATCTGGCAGATACGCAGCGCGCCTTGTTACAATGGTCTCGTTTGCAGTGCTTGCGTATGAACCACCACGCACTACCTTAGACTTTCCACCAACAGGGCCGGTAGGATTACTTACTGTGTCTTTGCTGCCGTAGTTAAGTGCATACCAGTCTGCTACCCACTCCTCTGCGTTACCACACATGTCGTAGATACCCAGATCATTTGGCTGCTTCAGCCCCACACGGTGCACATGGCCGTCAGCGTTGTTCAGGTACCATGCAATTGATTGTGGACCTGCCTTACGACCGCTGAAACGTTCGCCCGATTTCGTCTTTTCAGGTGCCATCAGCCCTTTTTTATTGTCCGCTACCAGCAGTTCATTCACTCCTCCGCGAACATGTTTTCCCTCGCGCAATTGCTCATTTACTCCACCACGAGCGGCAAATTCCCACTCAGCTTCTGTTGCAAGGCGATATTTTTTGCCCGTTTGGCTGTTCACTTTGCTGATGTATTCTTGCACGTCATCCCAGGAAACATTCGTCACCGGGCATTCATCGCATTTGAAGAAAGATGGATTCTCATCCATTACGGCCATCCATTGCTGCTGCTTGATCTCGTATTTCCCTATATAAAAGTCGTCGAGAACAACGGTGTGAGCAGGTTTCCTGTCTGCCGATCCATCATTGCTACCGAGGTCGAACGTGCCACCCTGAACTTTAACTGTCTCTATATGGAGCGGGCCAAGAATTGTTTTGTTGTATTTTCTTTGAGCCATAGCAGGCTGCACCAGCAGCAGCAACAACAAAGATGACAATCCAAACTTCATATTTTTCTGTTTTTGTTAGTGTTCTTTTTACTCAGCACTCATCTGAACTATTCTTGTAGGCTCCATATTGGCATTGCGCATTGCCACATTCCGTGCCACCGCTTGCGCCAGTTCTGTAAAGGCCGCTTTTGATATCGGTTCGTCGTCAACTACTGCCGGTACCCCGCGGTCACCACCTTCGCGAATGCTCTGAACTATAGGAATCTCACCCAGGAACGGCAGATCGAATTGTTCTGCCATTTTCCGGGCACCGCCCTTTCCAAATAGATAATATTTGTTCTCGGGCAACTCCTGCGGTGTAAAATAAGCCATATTTTCTACAATTCCGAGTATCGGCACGTTGATCTGAGGTTGTTTGAACATCATGATCGCTTTTCGTGCGTCTGCCGCTGCCACAGCCTGTGGGGTGGAAACTACAACAACACCGGTCACAGGTATGGTCTGAACCAGTGTCAGGTGCACATCTCCGGTGCCGGGTGGAAGGTCTATTACCAAATAATCGAGCTCTTCCCAGTATACGTCTGAAATAAACTGTTTCAGCGCCGAACTGGCCATGGGGCCTCTCCAGATCACTGCTTGCTTTTCATCAATAAGAAGTCCTATCGACATCGCTTTTACCCCGTAGCGCTCCATAGGCACTATCATACCTTTGCCGTTCACTTCTGTCATTTTGGGGCGCTCATCCCTCATTCCCAGCATTATGGGAATAGATGGACCATATATGTCGGCATCAAGTAAACCCACTTTCGCACCCTCGTTGGCCAGACCAATTGCCAGATTGGTAGCAACTGTAGACTTTCCCACGCCACCCTTGCCCGATGCCACCATGATGATATTGCGAACACCCGGAAGTACTGCCTTGTTGTCCTTGCGGTTACTGTTTACGTTCGATGTCATATGGACAGTAACAACGGCTTCTTTATCCACCAGGTGTTTTATCGCATTCACGCACGCTTTTTCAATCATTTCCTTCAGCGGGCAGGCCGGCGTTGTCAACACAACCGTAAACGAAACTTTCTTACCATCAATTTCAATGTCTTTCACCATGTTGAGTGTCACCAGATCCTTCCCCAGATCCGGTTCCTCTACTTGGCTCAGAGCAGCTAATACAGCGTCTTTCGTTATCATATAAACCTTTGTTAAAATGTCAAAACAAGAGAACAAAAGTACAGTAAAACGGACTTACTTTGTCTATGACGGGATAGACAATACTTCCACTCCGGAAGTTGTTGGATATACTAAATGCACTAATTTTATAACCAGATGCGAATGAGGGTACTTTCTGCCTTTTCTATTTTTTCCGGTGCCCTTTTTTCGGTGCTCAGTTCGTTCGGACAAACCGGATATGACAATATTATCCAGATAAATGGGGTAGTAATGACCGCCGACAGTCTTAGGGCAGTACCCGGCGCTACCATACTGGTACGTAACAAGAACAGGGGAGTAGAATCGGAATACACAGGTGTTTTTTCTTTAGTGTGTTACAAAGGCGATACGCTTGACTTTAGTAGCATCGGTTTCCGGTCAAAGACATTTGTAGTTCCCAAGGAAATTCAGGGGCAATATTATTCCATGATACAATTGATGGTTCAGGATACTTTTTATCTACCCGAGACCATTATCCGTCCGTTGCCATCCAAAGAAGCATTCGACTATGCCTTCAAATATTGGCACATTCCCAACGATCAGTACGAGATCGCCAGAAAAAATACCGATGCCTATCTTCTTCGTATGCTTGCTTATTCTCTGCCCATGGACGGAAGGGAAGCACAGGCACGTCAGCTGCAGCGGCAGGCACAGGAAGCGGTATATTATGGCCAGCGCCCGCCAATGAACATTCTGAATCCTATAGCATGGGGAGAGTTTTTTGAGGCGTGGAAACGCGGTGACTATCGCAGAAAGTCGTACAACCCATACAGGAATAATAGGTAGAGTTACAGAAGCGTCAGATGGATAGTTAAAGACTTGACGGGTAAGAATATGAAAAGAGCCGCTCCGACAAATCGGGCGGCTCTTTTATTAAGGCTTCAAAGCATCGGTTAGTCTACCTTTAAACGAATGATGTGCTGTATGCCTGTCTCTGAAGTAAACTGGCCTATATAGAATCCGGCGGCAAGTTCCATCGGAAGTTCGATCACATTTGCTCCCAACTGCACGTGCACGTTCAATACGCATTTGCCATCGTACGAGAGTATTCGGAACGCGCCCGCTTCACTCGTCTCTAAGTTCAATATTCCCGAAACCGGATTAGGGTAAACGTGGAAGATCGGAGTTCCGTTTTCTGCCACAATCTCATCTTTTGCCGCAGTTACTGTAAATGTAACCGACTTGAAACATCCGTTAGGCACTGTATATGTTATAAGTGCAGAACCGGTAGCGACACCGGTTACAATACCACTTGCAGATGTTACCGATGCTATCGCGCTGTTGCTGCTCGTCCATGCTCCCGATGGGGTAGTGTTCGACAGTGTACGGGATCCACCCACGGCAGCAGTAAATGTGCCTGTTATGCTTGCCGGTGCGGCATTAACGGTTCTAATGGTTGAGATGTAGCAGCCGTTTGCTCCTTTATAGGTAACAACTACTGTTCCTGCAGTTACACCTGTAAGTGCGCCTGATGTGGTATTGATGATTGCGATTGCCGTA
>JBIKSN010000291.1:0-3697 GCA_044348585.1 Flavipsychrobacter sp. | reverse complement strand
TCAAAGGCACCCTCGATAAGTTGGAAGTGCAGCCCGAGATATTCTATGCAGGCCGCTTCAAGAGTGCCACAGAACCTTTCAGGGTAGATAAGATGAGTGAGCCGAACAGGCAGCAGGTCAAGGCGTTTCAGGATGCTATGTGGGCGGAGTTCATCACTGCTGCCGGGGCCTATGCGCAAATGAGTCCCGACTCAATTCACCTCCTTGCTCAGAACGGTGCTATCCAGTTCCCCTCAGATGCATTGAAATATCGTTTGGTTGGCGGTCTGCTCTATGCCGATGAAGTGGCGAAACTGCTGAGACGCAAGACAGGAAAGTCTGAGGCGGACGACATAGAAACAGTTTCTATCAATGACTATGCCGATATGGTCAAAGCTACACGCACATCAGCTTCATCAAAGATCGCGGTGTTGTTTGCGGAAGGCGACATTGTTGATGGCGAACAGGAAGATGATTACCAGATCGCTTCTGTGACAATGTGCGAACAGATCCGTAAGCTGCGCATGAATGATAAGATCAAGGCCGTTGTGCTGCGTGTTAACTCGCCTGGTGGTAGCGCTTTGGCGTCCGAGGTGATCCTGCGCGAACTCACATTGCTCAGGCAGAAGAAGCCGCTGATCGTATCTATGGGCAACTATGCCGCATCAGGTGGTTACTACATCTCCAGCAATGCCGACAGCGTATTCGCCCTGCCCAATACCATCACAGGCAGCATTGGTGTGTTCGGAATGATGTTCAACTTCGACAAGATGGCGAAAAACAAACTGGGTGTTACATTCGATGGCGTGAAGAACGCTCCTTATGCCGATTTTCCTACCGCTATGCGTCCGCTTACGGCTGAAGAAGGTGTCATGATGCAACGCTCCATCGATACGATCTATGCTAAGTTCAAAGGCCGTGTGGCAACAGGTAGAAAATTGTCACCTGAAGTGGTAGATTCTATTGCACAGGGTCGTGTCTGGACAGGTGGCAAGGCGCTGGAACTCGGCCTCGTAGATGGTCTTGGCGGCCTCGATCGCGCTATCGCAAGCGCCGTGGCAAAGGCCGGTCTTACTACTTACAAGATCGTTACCTACCCCGAGCCTGTCGATAAGTTCAGTTCGCTCATGAAGCGCATCAACAACAACACTGCGGCCTCCGCTGCCATCAAGGCTGCTATGCACGAAGAAATGGGCACAGGCCTTGAGTGGCTCGACAAACTGAAGAGCCTCCAACGCATGAACGGCCGCGCCATGATGGCCATGCCGTTTGTGTACACAGTAGAATAGCATTCAATAGAAGAACATGAAGCACGATAAGCCGGTTATACTCATAACAAACGACGATGGTGTTACCGCTCCCGGTATCAGGGCGCTTGTAAACGCGGTAAAGCACCTGGGTAGGGTAGTAGTGGTAGCCCCCGATAGCCCGCAATCGGGTATGGGCCACGCCATCACCATCGGCGAACCCCTTCGGCTTGATAAGGTAGATGTGTTTGACGATGTGGAGGCTTGGCAGTGCAGCGGCACCCCGGCCGATTGTGTGAAGCTGGCCCGCGACAAGATACTGCACACCAAACCCGATATCTGCCTCAGTGGCATCAACCACGGTGCCAACCATTCGATCAACGTCATTTATTCCGGCACTATGAGTGCGGCCATGGAGGCGGCTATAGAAGGCATTCCGTCTATAGGCTTCTCCCTGCTCGATTTTAGCTTTGATGCCGACTTCACCATTGCCGCGCAGGTCGCCGAAACGCTTACTGCGCGCATGTTGTCGCAACCCGCCCCCGAGCATCTGTTGCTAAACGTAAATGTGCCGGTCGTTGCTCCTGCCGACTTTAAAGGGCTCAAGATCTGCCGTCAGGCATATGCGCGCTGGCAAGAGCAGTTCGATCATCGTAAGGATCCGCGCGGACGCGACTATTACTGGATGGTGGGCAAGTTCGTTAATATGGACAAAGGCCATGGTACCGATGTTGAAGCCCTCAAAGAAGGCTATGCTTCAATCGTCCCCGTTACCATCGACTTCACCAGCAACCCCATGAAGAGCTGGCTCGAAGAGCACTGGCAACTGTAGTCCCATTTCTTTGTTTCGCTGCGTTTCGTATTTTGTGGTTAACCGGTAAATACCCGGTTGCAACAACGTTACTTTTATGGACAAACGCACCTTCCTCAAGAACGCTTCGCTGCTGGGTTTGGGCAGCATCACAGCGCTGCCTGCGCTGGCACACATTGCCGGTACCGATCCGAAGCCCGAACCGCCTGCCGCTACCGACGACTACTGGCTGAATGTGCGCAGGACCTACAACCTAAAGCCCGAATATATCAACCTCGAAAACGGCTATTACTGCATACAGCCCCGCCACATACTCGACGCCTACAAACGCCATATAGACGAGGTCAACCTGCACGGAGCCTACTACATGCGCACCGTCCAGTTCGATAATAAGAAGAAAGCCGCCGAACGCCTTGCTGCAATAGTAGGCTGCACTGCGGACGAGGTCATCGTTACCCGCAACACCACCGAGTCGCTCGATATGATCATCGGCGGGCTCGACTGGAAACCAGGCGACGAGGCTGTTATGGCCCATCAAGACTATGGCGCCATGCTCGATATGTTCAAACAGGTGTCGCGAAGATATGGGGTGGTCAACCGGTTCATCTCAGTTCCGCCCGATCCGCAGACCGACGAAGAAGTGGTTGCCGCATACGAGGCCGCCATTACACCGCGCACTCGCCTGCTCATGGTCTGCCACATGATCAACATCACTGGCCACATCCTGCCCGTGCGCAAGATCTGCGACATGGCACACAGCAAGGGGGTACAGGTAATGGTAGATGGTGCCCACGCCCTGGCACACATACAGTTCTCTCTGCCCGACCTTCGTTGCGACTACTATGGCTGCAGCCTCCACAAGTGGCTCAGTGTACCCATTGGCGCGGGCCTGTTATATGTGCGCAAAGAACACATCAGCAAGGTATGGCCCGTCTTTGCCGAGGAGGGCCGGGCGCAGGACGATATCCTCAGGCTGAACCATACCGGCACTCACCCGCCTGCCACCGATCTCACCATTGCCGATGCCATTGCAAATTATGAAGAGATAGGCCCCGCCCGCAAGGAAGAACGCCTGCGCTACCTGCAGCACTACTGGACCTCGCGCGTACGCCGCCTGCCACATATTGTCATGTACAGCCCGTCGCAGCCGCAGCGCACCTGTGCCATTGCCAATGTGGGTGTGCGGGGCATGAAGCCCGCTGTGTTGGCCAAAACACTGCTGGATAAATACCGCATTTATACTGTGGCTATAGACAATGAGGCCGCCGGCGTGCATGGTGTGCGCGTCACCCCAAATGTATACACCACCACTGCCGAACTCGACGAACTCGTGCACGCCCTCAAAGAAACAAAAGGGTAATGATCGGTTTCAAAAAATATCGCCCCCTGTAGTAGGGGTTATTGATAGTATAAGCGTCTTACATTCATAAAACGATAAAAAAGAACAAAAACATGAGAAAGTACATTATCACCGCCGCCGTAACCGCTTCATTGGCCGTGTTGGCACTGGGTCTGTTTTCTTTCCGCGCGCCTGAAGGCGGCACCCCTGTTGTATATCAGTTCAAGCAGATCACTGCCGTAGAGAGCGTGGTGCCGGGTGGCCTCGGTCGCAGTCGCATCCTTACTACCGACGACAACGGCCAGATGCTGGAAAAAGAAC
>JBIKSN010000063.1:0-13648 GCA_044348585.1 Flavipsychrobacter sp. | reverse complement strand
CCTCCAATCAAGGTACGGTAACCGATCAATTCAGTTATAGTTTCGTAACCCCATGGAGGGGCATACTGAGTGGTTCGTATGTAATGAAAGGAATAGGTTTTGTGACTCTTGATTATGAATATGTGGGCTATGGCTCTATGGGGTATATCTACCCTACCAGCGACGGCAACGGGAACACCTACGCACAGCAGGAGTATGACATGAACCAAAAGATCACAAGTACGTACCAGAACACATCGAATGTGCGCATTGGTGCAGAAGGCTTGCTATCGAAGTTTATTATGGCACGTGTAGGATTCGGTTATTACGGCAATCCATATAAGGTATCGACAATCAACGGCCAACGTATGGACTTCAACGCCGGTATCGGTTTCAGGGATAAAGACTTCTTTATTGATCTTGCATTTGTGCACAGTATTTATCAGGCGCAATTGCAACCCTATGCCATTGACTACAACTACATAAAGACCAATATAGAGCCTGTGGCTGCTATCCCCGTTGCAAAGTCCGATTTCAGCCTCAATAACATCGCGATGACGATAGGCTTTAAATTCTGATCATATCAAACAAGTATCAAAACAGACTGAAATTCGTATAAATCTGCATTTCAGCAATTAATGGCACTTATATTTTACGAATAAAAGAATTCATCCTTTGGTATTTCTTAACTGATTATTAAGGACTTTATAGATATTTTTGCACGAAATCCGTTAATCTCAACAGCAGAATTTTATGAAACTAACACAGATCATGTTTATGGGGGTGGCTTCGGCGGTATTGTTTTCCTGCTCGGCTCCTAAGAAATTGAAAAAGTGCGGTGAAAACTACACGAAACTCGACAGCGCATACAGGGTGCTTATGATGGAAAACGCAAAATGTCAGGCATCGAACAAAGCTGATCTGGACAAAATAAAATTGCTTGAGTCCCAATTGGCTGACAGCAAGGCGAACAGCAATCAGGTACTGAACCAGTTGAAAGACCTCTCGGTTATATCTGGTGCGCAGGCTGAAAGCATCAAAAAATCTCTTGACAACATCGGTGTAAAAGACGCATACATCAAAGAACTTCAGTCGGCGATCAACCGTAAAGACTCCCTTAACATGGCACTGGTGATCAACCTGAAGAGTGCTATTGGCAACCTTGAGGACCAGGATATCAATGTAAAAGTAGATAAGGGAGTTGTTTATGTTGATATATCAGACAAAATGCTATTCAAGAGCGGCAGCTGGGACATAACTGACAAGGCGAGCGAGGTACTAGGCAAGGTGGCAAAAGTAATAACCAGCCAGCCTGACATTGAGTTTATGGTGGAAGGACACACGGACAACAAGCCATTCAGCTCGGGCGTACTGGCTGACAACTGGGATCTAAGTGTTAAACGCGCTACTTCTGTTGTGCGTGTACTTCAGACAAAATACAAGGTACCTGCTAACCGCATGACAGCTGCAGGACGTGGCGAGTTTATGCCTATAGCAAGCAACGATACTAAGGAAGGTAACGCAACAAACAGGCGTACGCGTATTGTGATATTGCCACAACTGGACCAGTTCTTCAAATTGCTGGAGAAACCACAGAACTAAAACAAATCAGCGATCAGGCGACCCGAGGTTGCCGAGACGTTGAAACAGATAAAACATAACACATAGCCATTCCTTAACGGAATGGCTATGTTGTTTTTGGACACCAGCCAAGGCTACATCGGCGGCATAAATGCATTATTTATCCACTTAAGTTTTTTAACCATTATGCAAGAGAAAATTCGCTTAAATTGCGTGTAGACAAGAATTATGAACAATTACGATTGGCTGGTAGCGCGGTTAGATGCATTTATCAGGAAGTATTATGCCAATAAAGTGATCAGGGGTACACTGGTTTTTCTCAGTTGCCTGCTGTTCTATATTGTGACGGTGAGCGTTGGAGAGTACTATCTGTACCTGCCGGTTTGGGCGAGAGTTACGTTGCTGTCTCTATTTGTGACGTTGGGCGGAGCGGCCCTTATTACCTGGGTGGTGATTCCACTGGCAAAAATGGCACGGCTGGGTGGTGTGATCACCCATGAACAGGCAGCGACAATCATTGGCACCCATTTCCCTGAAGTGAGCGACAAGCTATTGAATATCCTCCAGCTCAAGAACGGAAATGATAAGGTATCGAGCAGAGAGTTGGCGGAAGCAAGCATCAACCAGAAGATAGGTCAAATTTCTGTTGTGCCGATAGCCGCAGCGATAGACCTTTCGAAAAACAAACGCTACCTACCCTACCTGTTACCTCCATTGCTGGCGGGGTTGTTCATACTTGTAGCGGCTCCGAACATATTTAAGGACAGTACAAAAAGGTTGTTACAACCTACAACAACTTTTGAAAAGCCTGCGCCCTTTAAGTTCAATGTGCGGAACAAGTCGCTGCTGGCGGTGCGGAATTCTGACTTTACACTGGAACTGGAAACAACCGGAGACGCGTTGCCTACAGAAGCATATGTAGAGATAGGCGACGACCGGATAGCCATGCAAAGTATGCAGGGTCACACTTTCAAGTACACATTCAGAAATGTAACAGAGGACATATCGTTCCGGTTCTATGCCGCAGGTTTCCGTTCTAAACCTGAGGTGATAAAAGTTATTCAACGCCCGGTGCTGAAGTCTTTCCGCATAGCCCTAAATTACCCTTCTTATACAGGCAGAAAAAATGAAGTACGCAATAGCCTGGGTGACATAGTTGTGCCCGCAGGCACTACGTTTGAGTGGCATTTTGTGACGAGCCATACCGACTATGCAACCATAAAATTCGGGAATGGCAGTCAGGTAAAACTAGGTACGAACGAATCGGAGTATGATTACAAATTCCGGTTCCTGAATGATACGAACTACACTATCACCCTTTACAATAATAATGCTACAGTAGCGGATAGTTTCACCTACCATGTGCAGGTGATCCCTGACCAATATCCGGTGATACAGGTTCAGCAGTTCCGCGATACCGTAAGTGGAAAACAGATACTGGTGACGGGAAGCGCAGGCGATGACTACGCTATTACGCGCGTTCATTTCAACTATGAGATAAGCGACAAAAACAAGGTGGTCACAAGTAAGAGTATAGCGTTAAAATCGTCAGGGGGCGCACTAACGTCGTTTGAACATTACTTTGACGTACAGGCACTGAATCTGAAACCGGGCCAGAAGGTATCGTACTATGTGGAGGCATGGGATAATGACGGCATTCACGGCAGTAAGGCAACACGCAGTGACCTGATGAGTTACCAGGCATTTGACGGTGAACAGCTGGACTCTGCGATCAATGAAAACTCGAAGCAGATCAACTCGGGCATCAGCAACAGCTCTGAAAAGACCAAACAGCTTCAGACCGACTACAAAGACGCACAGAGCAAAATGGTGCAAAACTCTAACATGGACTGGCAGATGGAGCAAATGCTGCAACAAATGATGGAGAAGCAGAAGGAACTGAAGAATCAGGTGGAGAATGTTAAGGAACGCTTTGAAGAACAAATACAACAGAGCGAACAGAAGAATTACAGTGAAGATCTGAAGGAAAAACAACAGGAGCTCAACAAACAACTCAACAATCTGCTTAATGAGGAACTGAAGAAACAGATGGAGAAGCTTCAGGACCTGATGCAAAAGTTGAATAAGGAACGCGCGGTGGATGCCATGAAAGAATTGGAAGAGGAGAACAAACTCTTCAACATGGACATGGACCGGATGAAGGAGCTGATGAAGCGGATGGAGATGCAAATGAAGATGGAGGATCTGGCGAACACCATGGATGCATTGGCAAAAGAACAGCGAGATCTGAAAAAAGAAACAGAGCAGAATAAGAAAGATGCAGCCAGCCTTGCAAAGGAGCAAAAGAAACTGGAAGAGAAACTGGAGAAAGCACTCAAGGAAGACCTGAAAGAAACACAACAACTGGCGAAAGAAACCAAGGAAAAAGACAGACTGGAGAACGAACAAAAAACAGGTGAGCAGGCGCAACAAGATATGCAAGAGAGTGAGAAAGACCTGAATGAAAAACAGAACGACAAGGCGGGAAAAGAACAGGACGATGCAGCAAAGAATCTGGAGAACATGGCCAAAAGCCTGCGTGAGAAAGCTGCAGGAATGGACATGGAACAGATAGAGATTGATATAAAGGCCACGAGGCAGTTGCTTAGTAATCTTATAAGGTTGTCATTTTCGCAGGAGGATCTGATGGATGAGGTGCGCAAAACATCTCCAGCCAGTCAGAAGTACTTTACTAATATGGAGGAGCAGCACCGACTGCACAGGAACTCGCAGATGATACGCGATAGCCTGTTCGCCCTGAGCAAAAGGATAGTGAAGCTGGCACCTACCATCAACAAAAACACGACCGATCTGGAGCGTAGAATGGCTAAGGCTGTTGCCAACCTGGAGGCGCGCCGAGTGGATCTGGCGGCTACTGACCAGCAATATATAATGACCTATACCAACAACCTAGCGCTCCTGTTGAACGAGTTGCTGGCCAACCTCATGCAAATGCAGTCTGAAGGCAGTAAGGGCGGCGGTGGCGGCGCATGCAAAAAACCGGGCGGCAAGAAAGGTGAAGGAAAGGGGCCGGGAATGCAACTTTCGGACATCATCACCCAACAACAGCAATTGGGTGAAGGCATGCAGAAGATGCAAATGCCAGGCGGAAAGAAACCAGGCGGAGAAAAAGGTGAAGGTGAACAAGGTAAGGGCAAAAAACCCGGGCAAGGTCAGGGACAGGGACAAGGTGGTCAATCGGGGCAAGGAGGAAACGGTGGCGGTGAAGGAAGTGAAGGTGAAAACGGAGAATATGGCAACTCTGAACAACTGGCCCGACTGGCGCAGCAACAAGCAGCCATCAGGCGTCAACTGAACGAACTGGCCAGTAAGCTGAGCAGTAAAGGAATGGGTGGTCTTGCAAAAGAGCTGCGCGAGCTGGAGCAGAAAATGGATAAGAATGAGACTGATCTGGTAAACAGGAGGATAAATCCGGAGTTGATACAGAGGCAGAAAGAGATACAAACAAGGTTGCTTGAAACCGAAAAGTCGATGCGTGAACAGGAGGAAGATGACAAACGCACATCGCGTAGCGCGGAAGAAATGAGCAGGCCGATACCACCGGCATTGCAGAAGTACATCACCGACAAACGTCAGATGCTGGAACAGTATAAGACTGTGCCGCCACAACTAAAACCTTATTACCGGGATATGGTGGAAAGTTACTTCCGCATCATCGGCACGAAGTAGAGCAAAATGTGAGCAACCACGAGGAAGTGTTGCAGAGACCGAACAAGTCGACTGCATCGTTCAAAGGCGGTGAATTAATTACTGAGTTGTTTAGATACGAATAAGCTGTGAGCGGTTGATCCAACCTGTGCGGCCATCGGGCAAGGATACTTCCAGCCAGTTGCCCCTGTCGGTCTTCA
The DNA here is from genome assembly GCA_044348585.1 of Flavipsychrobacter sp. Lineage (GTDB taxonomy): Bacteria > Bacteroidota > Bacteroidia > Chitinophagales > Chitinophagaceae > Nemorincola. The sequence goes on along the minus strand of JBIKSN010000063.1, from coordinate 8,219 downwards.
CCTGCAATGAGGTGCCTTCAGGACAAAGCATAAGCGGCTTGCCTTTCAGATCGGCATTCATAAGAGGAGCGTCGTTTTCGGAGACAACTGCACCCGCAGGTGCAGCTTCACGGAAAGCAGAAACAGTGCCAAACAATAAGAAGGTGACACACACTCCACCAAATATCCATGGGAGCTGTACAGGCATTCTTTGTCCGGTAGTGGTGTAACGACGCAACCCTGTGAGAATGATCACTAACGTAAATGTGATGAGCGCTGCAATTGCCCATGAAGACGCCTTGCCATTGGCGGTGATATCTTTCCACCAGGCGATGAAGAAGATGTCTTCCACCACTGTGACATGGTGACTGATGCGTGCCTGAGTAATAGTAAGGTTCTCCTGAGCTTCTTTGTAACCCGGATCGAGATGCAATGCACGTTCGTAATTGACGGCGGCTAACGCGATCTTGTTGAGCCTGTAATAGGCATTGCCGAGATTGTAGTAAATCTCAGCATTTGCCGGCTTAGTCGCTGTCACTTTCTCGAAGTAGAAGGCAGCACTGTCGTACTGTTTCTGCAAGTAAAAATCAGTGCCCTTTTTCCAGTCTGCCTTGTAGTCGCCGGCGGTTGCGAAGAACGGGACGCAAAGAGACAACATCAGTATGATCACATTCCGTTTCATGCTTTAAAGATATCTTCGAGGTTACTGATCACTTTTACGGCATCATCATAAGTATCTGACATTTGCCTGCTGCCTCCACTTGCGTATAGGGATGTTTCGCACTCGGCGATAACATCTTCAAGCTTGCGTAAAACATCGGCAGGTACTTTGCGGGCAACAAGTGCTTCCACCGCACTTTCTTTAGAGAGCGATGCCAATGGAATAACCAACTTGTCTGACAAATACAGCCAAATAGCTTTTGACACTTCTTCGTAGAATGGCTTATTGTTCTTCTGCTGCAACAACTTGTAGGCCGTAGTGAGCCTTTGCAACGCGATCTTGTTTGCACGCTTTTTGCGCAGTTGCACCGTGTCGCGGGAAAGTTCGTCTTCCTTGCGCCTGTAGTACGCAAAGAGTAAATAAGCTATGAGTGGCAATAGAAATAATATCCAATAAACGGGACGGAACAAGAGTGGAGCAGAACGCATAGCCAATGTGGAGGGTGGCTGCTTCACTATATCATGAATGTCTTTGTAGGTGACATTGTTGCCCGACTGCTGACCTGCGACTTTCTTACCGGGAGTTACGTGCAGTTTAATGGCATCGGTATGTTCTGTTACGTATGAATTTGTTTCAGGGTTGTAGTATGTGAAGTCAACCGGAGGGATCTCGAAGTCGCCGGGAGACATGGGGCTGATAACGTAAGTAATGATCTTGGACCCACTGATGGTAGTACTCCTACCAGTTACCGTGTCAATAATTACGGGATCGTAAGTTGTAAGACCATTCGGCAACTGTAAATTCGGTGCCTGGATCAATTTGAGGTTACCACTACCATTGATGTTCAATGTGAGTGTAGCCACTTCATCAGTTGTCAACTCCTTCTTATCGATCTTCGTGGCAACGGTGAACTGACCCACCCCTCCGCTGAAATTCTCGGGCTTATTCTTGTCAGGAAGTGGTGTAACCGATATCTTGACGGGGGTGCTTTTGAGGTGTACCTGTACGTCGCGATATGCCATTGTGTTGTAGTAGGAATTGTTGAAGAACGGGTCGTTCATCATGAGCGTGCCGGCACCGAACGGGTCGAACATATCTGCGACGCGCCTACGCACTTGCTGCACGATACGGGCGACACCTTTTGCCTCAGCCGGGTCCAATTCCAACGTGCCCGTCTGCTGTGGAAACAGGGCTGACTTTTTGAGTAGAAACACCTGATACTTCTTGCCATCAAGCATTTCTTCGGTGGGCTTAGCCTGCTTGGGGATATCAAAATCCTGGGTCCAGAATCCATTTAAAGACGGCAATTTTGAGATGGCCATCTGCATCGGTATGCGTGAGTATAGTTTATAACTGATAGTTACCTGTTCGCCAAGGCGTACTTTGCTTTTGTCGGCAGTGACACGGATAAAAAGGTCTTTTTTGATCTCAGCATCGTTCACCGGTGGCTCTGGCTGTGCCTGCCCCTGTTGCGGCTGTTGCTGTGGCTGCTGCGGCTGTGCATGCCTGAATGGCTGCATCATCTGCTGTTGCATTTGCTGCATCTGACGCATCAAGGCCATTACATCATCATCGGGGTCTGAGAAGGGATCAACTGCACGCTGGCGACGTTGTTGCTGTTGCACTACAGATCCCTGTACAACCTGTATAGTGAGGGAATTAGACTGATAGGCATGTCCGTCAGCGTCGCGGGCAGTTACAGGGGGTATCGTAAAAGTACCCTCCTTACGAGGCTGGAGCACATAAGTGAGCGATACACTTGATGAAGTTGTGTACTTGCCGTTCACTATCTGGGTGCTGGAGCTCTGAGACTGGTATGGGCCACCAACAATGATGAAGTCGGCATCGGAAGGATTGGTGATGGACTGGAGATTTTGCGCATCACGAATGGTATACTGTACCTGAACCTGATCACGCAGGCCAACTTTGTTGGCACCCGCAACCGCAGTGAAAACAACATTCTGAGCATATGTACCAGTGCATCCTCCCGCTACAAGAAGCAACACAATGCAATAACGCCACATATTATATATAATGCGTTTCATTTGAGGTGGATACAAAAATACTCGGAATGCAGTAGTAGTGGGGAAAAACAGGGTTAAAGCTACGTTAAAACGTTCTATTATAAGACGGCATTAACAGTGGCTGAAGTTCATCGCAAATTGTTTCTAAAAATCGTCGCAACGAAAAAAAAGAGCCACCGCTTTCGCGATGGCCCCGTATAAAATCGGCTATGATTTTATCTATTAATAAACAACCAGTTTCTGAGTGTTTACCTGATTTCCTGTAACAACAGTTACGAGGTAGATTCCTTTCGCAGTAATAGACTGTTGAGGGATCACAATCCTTGAAGTGTTGCCGCTGATGTTTTCAGTAGTAGTGAACACTGTTTTACCAGTGATGTCAGTTACTGCTACTTCAACCTTTGAATTGTTCATGTCCTTCACCACAACATAAGCATCGCCATGTGTAGGGTTTGGAACAACCTTCATGTCAACAGTTCCCATGTTAACGGTTGCAACGTCTGCAGCCCATGGAGTAACCTGAATACGATCGAGGAAGAAGTTGTTGCCTGTGCTAACAGTTGAAGCCATAGTGGCTTTGAAAGTACCAGGCTTGTAACGGAAACGGAACACAGTATAAGGTGTGCGCGCAGCAGCCGGAATGTTTACAGCGGCCGGAGCCCAGTCAAGTATACTGGTTGGGTAGTAAGGAGTAGAGATAGTACCCTTGTTAATGAGGGTGCTCTTTCCAAGTGCAGTGAGGGTAACCCATGTGTGCTTTTTGTCAACAGAATACTCAATGAGGAGTGTATCAGTAATATCAGCAGAACTTGCAGTACGAGACGCACCTGAGTATGAGAAGTTGAGGTAGCAAGGTCCGCTTCCGAAACCGCTGATGTCAAATGGTACAGAGAACATATCGTCAAAGTCGCCCCTTGGCGTGTTTGTAAACAACTCAGAACCTGTACGTGTATCATAACCCGAATACATTACACAGCTATTGTCATAAACGCCATAGTTAGCCAACTGCCATTTGAAATTATTGTTGTAGTAGTTGAACATTGGCCATTTGTCACGGTCACCACCGGCGCTAAACTCCTGAATGTATCCTGATCCAACGCCTGTTGCGTCTGCTACGAAAACTGACTTGTTGAACTCTTTGGTAGCAGTACCCGAATTGTTACCGGTAACTTCCATTTTGATGTTCACCCAGCCCGGAGTGTTAAAAGACACATCGAACGGACTGTTGAGCGCCATGTATGTATTAGACGAAACAAGTGGCTTAGATGCATCGTTTGAGAACGTCCAAACACATCCTGTCACTGTATCCCTCCAGCTCTTGTTTGTAAAGAACAAAGGAGTGCCGGGGAAAGTGAAGTAAGACTGGGTACCATTTGCACCCACGTTCTGCCTTGAAACGAATTCAGGAACAGGTGTCAGATCAACAGGGCCGGAAAGGACACCTGTTGCTGCGAGGTTAGCGCTATCCCAAAGGTTGTTCCTACCTCCGATGTTGCTGTTGAGCGCAGCACGCATACGCCAAACCTGACCGATTGAGACCATGTTCGTAGGGCAATCGGAATAGTCCATGATGTTTTGCGTATTCGTAGTGTCAGGGTAGTTCACCAATGAGTCCATCATACCTGAAGCACTCGTATACAACTTGTAGTAGTTGTTAGAACATGCAGTATCGTTTAGCTGGCCTGAGCCACAAACGCTGAAGTGTCCCTTTGTTGGCGGAGTGTCGTCCACTTCATCATCACCACAAGCCTCGCCTACGCCTGAACCGCTGTTCCACGGGTGATACAGGCTAAAATAGTGGCCTGTTTCGTGAGGCATGGTGTTGCCGTCCATTATACGGTCGGCCCTTGTAATAACACCATCAGAGTATGGGAATGACTCACCAGAAGACGGGAAAGTTGCGTAAGCCAATACGATACCGGTGCCGATACTGCGACCAATAACGTTCTCTAACCAAATGTTGTAATAGTTGCGCGGAGGCCATTGATCTACTTTAGCCTGATCGTCGCCACCCACTGTGAGGTATGAATAACGCCTAGTAATGCCGGTTGATGCATTGCCGGAAGGATCTTTGGATGCCAAGTGGAAACGGATCTTCGCGTTGCCAATGTATTTTTTGAACGGAGTGATAATTCCGGTCAGGTTATTTTTTGCATTGTAGAAATCGTTCAACTGCTTGATCATCACGTGGATGTTGCTGTCTTTCACGAATTCGGAACCATAGTTGTGAACGACATGCACTACAACCGGTATGTCGTAGAAATCAGTGTCGGAGCGGGTTGCGGTTGTTTTCGATGCAACTTTTCCTTTCAGACCCTGCGAAGCAATAAAAGAAGCGATGCTCTCATTCATTTGCTTTTCATACATACTTATCTCGGGGAACTGCTGTTTGTAGTGCTTATGCATTTCGTCCGAAGCGCAAGGCGCCTGTGCGAACGCAGCAGTACCACTCAGCGACATAGCCAACGCCAGGTACAGATAATTTTTTTTCATTTGCATAAATGGATTATAAAGTTTCAAAGTTAAAGAAAACACAAAACATAAACCAACAATTGTATTGTTTTTTTCAGTAGTACTTTTTACTGAAGCTTATTACGACCGGGTTTACAAAGTGCCTATCAGTAAAATAGACGTAACGCAATTAAATAATCTTTGGTGCGAAGGAATATTTTTTTGAAATATTACTGCACAACCATTTTGCGGGTAGTGCTGGTGCCCCCCGTTGTAAGGGTAACAAAGTACAAACCTGCTGATGGAACGAGCGACCTGCTGATAAATACCTGATTGGTGCTGCCCGGTGATACCGTGAGAACTTCGGTTACCAGAACCTTGCCGGCCAGATCGCGGATGGTGTAGGTGGCCCTAGCGTCATTGCCGGCACTGAAGGCCATATTGGTGCCATTTTCAGACGGGTTTGGGAACAGCACGAACTGTTCTGAGTTTTCAGAAAGCTCGTGCAACTCGGCCGGGAAGGCGCCGATGCTGAAATCGTCGAGATATAAGTTATTACCCACATTACCAGGCAAATAACGCAAACGGAAGAAAGTCTGACCGGTTCTGTGAATTTCCGGTACGGATACCGACCTCGCAACCCATGATGAAGAAGCACCATGTATGAACATCGACGATCTGCTGCCGTTGTTAGCGAGTTCAGTGCCGCGGAAGCCGGCTATTTTGGTCCAACGTGCTCCGCCGCTGGTACTTACGTCGATCTGGAGCGAATCGCGCGATGCAGATCCTCCCCCGGGAGTGGCGGCGCCTGACGTATAAAAATTAACATATAAGGCACCAGTTACACCCTGTAGATTGAAAGCGGGTGTGAAGACATCGTCACGATCACCTTTTGCCATTCCGTTGATCTTGTCGGTAGTGTCGAACGAACGATAGCGGATACAATTATTGTCACCACGTCCTGCGCCATAATAATATTCCCATTTGAACTGGTTGTTATAATAATTGAACATCGGCCAGTTGCTGACATCACCCTGACTTGAGAACTTTTGTGTGTACCCTACTCCACCAACCGGTGTAGTATCTGCGGCATAAGCGAGTGAGTTACTTGTATAAGTTGTAGAACCTGCATTTGAGTTGGCGGTCAATGAAACAGTCACCCAACCCGGCTCAGAAAATCTGTTCGTAACAGTCGTCATACTTGAGGATGTGGGTACCGAGGCGCCGTTAGAAAATGTCCAATACACAGAGGAGATAGTGTCGTTCCAAGAAGTATTCCTGAACACAAAACTACCCTCATTGGTGTATGTAAGGAACTGTGTACGGACATCAGTAGTGAGGCCTGCACCGGTCGCCTTATTCAGTGTAAAGTCGGCAACGGGCGCGAGGTCAGGCATTTCATTCATAGCACCGGTCTCGGCAAGATTGGATTGCGTAATGAGATTGCTGCGGCCGGCAACGGGACTTGTGAGCGCAGTGCGCATACGTACACACTGCCCTTTGGAAAACATGTGCGCACAATAAGTGTAGTCCATAATGTTCTGCGCATTCGTGGTATCAGGATAGTCGACAACCGAATCGGCGAGGCCAGACATTGATGTGTATGTTTTCATGTACCCTGTAGCACAGGCAGTATCGAAAATTGCAGCAGGAACGCAGCCAGGTGTATGGCCCTTTGTCGGTGGTGTATCGTCCACGCCATCGTTTCCGCAGGCCACAGCGGCATTGTTGTTATTGCCCCATACGTGAGCGAGGTTCAACACATGCCCCAGTTCGTGCGGGATAGTTTTGGACGTATTAAGGTAACTGGCGAGGCTGATCACCCCATCGTAATACGGCATGAAGGCGGCAGACGATGGATAGTATGCGTATGCTGCGGCTCCAGAAGATCCGAGTGAACTTGTGAACCAGATATTGATGTACTTGTTGTTTGGCCATGGTTCCAGTTTGGAATCATCGTCGCCATTATAAGTGAGGTAGGAGAAGTGACGTAACACACCCTTGGTCGGGTTACCCTTGGGATCGATAGTAGCCAAGTGAAGCCTCATCCGGGCGTTGCCGATGTATTTTACGAACGGCGCGATAACATTTGCAGTATCAGCGTTCTTTTTAACGAAAGCGAGAGCCCACTCGTTTGCCGCATCATAGATGTCATTATCGCTGAGGTACTCAACACCATAATCATGAACGACATGCACCACAATAGGAATGTCGTATGTAGCGGTATCAGGACCGGCGGCGGTTGTTTTCGCAGCAAGTTTTGCACCTAACTGTTCGTTGAACTGACGCTCATACTCGGCAAGCAAAGGATACTTCTGAAGCAGACGCTCGTGGTGATGGTCTGTTGCACATGGCTGATCTTGCGCCTGAACGTTAAAAGCAACACTTGAGGCGATGCAAGCCGTAATAATGAATTTATTGAACATTAGAAAAAATAGTTGATTGTAAAAACTAACGGCGGTGAAGTTAACCCTGTTTGAAATAAAAAACTGTCAGAATTATGTCTAAAAAAAACAACCTCCCCTGAATGGGAGGTTAAAAAAAGAGCGGAAAACGAGACTCGAACCCGCGACCCTCAGCTTGGGAAGCTGATGCTCTACCAACTGAGCTATTTCCGCAGTTGCGCACGCTATTCAAAGGTAAACAATTCCAGAGTCGGAAAGAAAATCGAAAACAACGGCCGGCGGAAGCAGGACACGACAATAGCGCGGCTAAGCCCGAAACAAATTGAACACAGTCCAGAAGCAACGATTCTCGCAACATGGAGGTGCCATCATAACACTAACGGCCGGTCATCAACATAATACACCCTGCACGTTATAAAGTCTTTGGACACCCTGCAAATATGAGTAGTATAGCCCGTCCCTGTCCGAAATAAATTTGTGACAAATTAGTTATAAAAATTTTATTCGTTAAATAAAAGAAAATCAAAGTCTAGCGCTGACTGCATTTAAAAGGTCCTTCAACAACACGGCAAATATATGATCCCAGCAATTCATAAATCAACAAACCTCAAATTTATAGTGAGTGCGATGACAATTTTTGTGCTTTCATTGGCATCAAACGAACTCTCAGCACAAAACACACTGGACCTGGCAGGCCTG
>JBIKSN010000054.1:0-14809 GCA_044348585.1 Flavipsychrobacter sp. | reverse complement strand
CGCAGTGGTTCTCGATCGTGTGGCTGCTGCCACTTATTTTGAAAACGATGTCGTTGAAGTTGTCGTTTACGAAGATATTTCCATCATGGTCAACATAAAGTGCCGATGGATACTTGATGCTTGCCAGGGCTGCATCGCCCCCCATGCCAGAAAAGCCATAAGTGCCGTTGCCCGCAAATGTCGACATGTCACCGGTTACCGCGTCTATTTTGCGCACCCTGTGGTTGTTCTTGTCCGCAATGTAGATATTACCTGCAGCATCTGTTGCCACGCCGGCCGGCGTCGACAAAACTGCTACGTTGGCCGGACCACCATCACCGCCATATCCGGAGATTCCCGTACCTGCGATGGTGTTGATCACTCCCTGTGCACCTGCTGTGGTGCTCAATGCCATCAGTGCTGATGCGCATAAATAACGTAAAGAACTTTTCTTCATAACAGGAGATTTTGTTGATATGAATGTACGATATTTTACACATAGGGTAAATGTTTTAATCCATTTAATATTAACTAATGGGTAAAGTTTTGATATTTTTTGTAGTTATGTGGTAACGGACTATACGTTTTAGGGCCGGACTGCCTTATGTATGTATAGTTTTATAATATTATTGTTGAGACGGGCAGTTTCATTTTGACAGGTAGAAAAGAAGAGCTCAGTTTTTTTGCGCCGGTGATTTTTCGTGTAACTTTAAGTTCTGGTTAAATCATATTAACAACACATGATGTCTTTTACTGCTCGTCCTGCCGCGATCCTCATCGGGGCTTTTGCATTGTCTGTTTTATCAGCTTCTGTCAGTCTCGCACAGCAGTCCGACCCATTTGGTCTGCCCGGCGAAATATCGGTTCCTGCATGGGTGCGCCAAACCGACTGGAAGAATGTGAACGTATTCAAAGTCGATTCCCTCATCGAAATATACAAAGCCACTGAAAAGCGCGGGAAGACGGTAGATGCCGATGGAGATGAATTTCACGAAGATCCTTATCTGAACGCATATGTGCGGTGGCGCACAGGCATGTCTCCGTTCATTCAGCCGGATGGGACAATCAGATACGACTCTGATCATGCGCGCAAGGAGCTCATCAGGTCGCTGGAAGCACAACACACAAAGTCCGAGCCGGGTACAGCAGCGAAAACTACCGCCGCTGCCAGCTGGACGCTGCTGGGGCCGTCTCAGACCTACAATGTAGGCACCGGGGCGCTCAAAAATTATCAGACGAACATCTACTGTATCGCTATCGCGCCGTCCAACCCGTCGGTGCTATATGCGGCCAGTGAACCCGGCAATTTTTATCGTTCAGCCGATAAAGGCCTCAACTGGACATCTGTAAGTAACTCGCTCACAACCTGTGGCAACAGGTCTATTGCGGTTGATCCGTGGAATGAGAACGTTGTGTATGCCTACGACGGAACGGCGGCTACGCTTTTAAAAACTACTTCCGGTGGCACCACATGGTCGGCACTTACAGGATACACGGGCGGAGGTGGCAACGCCATTGCTGTCAATCCCAATACGGGTCGAGTGCTCATAACCGGCTCAACAGCCGTTTACTACAGCGACAATGGTGGCACTACCTGGACAGCAGCAGCGGGCAGCACCGTCACCGGTTCTCTCTACGATATAGTCCTCAACCCCGTAGGCGCAGATACTGTTTTTGCGGCGGGCTCTTCCGGTGGTATGTTGGTGTTGCTGCGGTCTACTAACGGTGGTACTACATTTACCGATGTAACGGGACCATCAATAGTGGGCACCGGTACTGCCGGTGCACGTCTTGCAGTTACCCCTGCAGGTACGAATTATGTGTATTGTGTGAATCTCGGTAGCTCTTCAACTCCGCCCCGCATCATTCGTAGTACCGATGGGGGCGCAAGTTGGTCTGTAACAGCCACATCAACGTCTACATCACTGACGGGCACGTCTGCTACAACCGGTCTGGGCATGTCCAACGGGCAGGGCTTCTACGATCTCGGTATCGTGGCTTCGCCATTTAATGCTAACCACGTTATTGTAGGCACCACTACCACCTATAAGTCTACAGACGGCGGTGTGAATTTCAGTCCGCTTGGTGGTTATTCGGGGCCATTCGGTCTGCATCCCGATATTCAGCAGGCGGTGGCATTGGGCGGCGATGCCTATATCGCTACCGATGGCGGTGTCAATTACTCAAGCGACTTTTTTACGAATACTTCAAATTGGTCTGTTCGCAACAACGGTCTCAGAAGTGCCGACTACTGGGGCTTTGGTCAGGGATGGGACGAGGACATTGTGGTGGGTGGCCGTTATCACAACGGTAATGCTGCGATCTTTGATGTGTATGGTGGTGGTAAGGCATTGTCGCTCGGTGGTGGCGAAGACGCTACCGGCCATGTGTATCACGGCTTCTCGCGTACCACCGGCTTCCGCGATATTGGCAACGTCATCATTCCTGCAACGCTTACCGGTGCTGCACAATACTCGGCGGCAAACGTACCCAACTCTATGTGGCCGCAAGATAACTACTATGGCCAGTTTTCAAGCAAGCTGATGACAGACCCGCGTTATGCCAATGTATTCTATCTGGGCAAAGACACAGTTTTGTGGAAGTCTTCCAACAGAGGTTCTTCCTATCAGGCGTTGCATGATTTCGGACCAGGCAATAAGGTGTGGCGTTTCGATATAGCGCGCAGCAATCCGCAGGTGATCTATGTGTGTGTTACCAACGGAGTTTATAAAACAACCGACGGAGGTACTTCATGGTCTTCTATTACACTGCCGGTAACCTGGCAGTACTATAATTCTGATATCGTTGTGAATCCTCTCAATGAGAATGATGTATATCTATGTATGGCTAATGGTGCTGCTGCCAATAAGGTTTTCCGATCTGTGAACGGAGGCAGCAGTTGGACCAATATTACCGGCACTGCGCTCAATGGTAAGAAGGTGGCATTCCTGCAGTATCAGGGCGGTGCAGGTGGTGTGTATGCAGTCACCAACAATCGTCCCTCAAAAGTGTATTACCGCGACACGACCATGTCCGATTGGTTCGCCTTCAGCGATGGCCTGCCACAAGGACTTGAGGCGCGCGTAGGTGCTTTGATATTTTACCGCGACAACAAGCTGCGTCTGGCCGGCAATAGCAGCATCTGGGAATCTCCGTTATATACCACCGGTGCTCCTGTGGCGCAGCCTATGGCAGACAGAAAGAATGTTGGTTGCCCTCGGGACACGGTCAACTACTTCGACTATTCTATGTACGATCACGCGGGTGCAACGCGCACATGGGCATTCCCGGGCGCGTTATGGGTAAGCAGTACCACGGCTTTGCGTCCGCAAGTGGTTTATCCGTCCGCGGGTTCATACACAGTTTCGCTTACAGTGACCAATGCACTGGGACAAACGCACACAAAGACCATCCCAGATATGGTAATTGTTGCCAATGACAATTGTAGTCCCGATACGGTTGCCGGCAAATGCTTGCAAATGAACGGTACATCGCAGACGGTAAGCCTTGGTGTCGCAAACATCAACAGCAACAATTTCTCTATCTCCGCCTGGATAAAACCAGAGGGTAGGCAAAAGAGTTTCTCCCAGATCGTTGGACATCCGGCCTATCCCGGTTCAGCCAATTATGGATTTGGTTTTGGATTTAAATTCAACGGGTACACGCCCAACCTGATTTTGTGTTATACCGACAGTACTGTCAATTACTCAGGCACCAGCACGCTGGTATGCGATAGTACCCGCTGGAACCATGTGGTACTCACTTACAGCCCGTCGCGGGTGGTGCTTTACCTCAATGGTGTAGGAGACACAGTCAATAATGGCCCGATGCCGGTGATAGATCTCTCCCAGACACCCTTCCAGATAAATTATGACGTGCACAACGGACAGGGCTCAAAATACAAGGGCCTGATAGAGGAAGTGAAATTCTACGACTACGCGCTCACGCAGGAGGAGGTGCGGGAAAAGATGCACCTCATCACCGATCCCGCTACAGAACCAGGTTTACTTAAATACTTCCAGTTCAATCAGTACGACCCCGTTAGCGGCAGTGTATATGATGTGAAAGGGAATTTCAACGTCTTAGTTCCGTCAGCCAACATTGTCACTTCGTCTGCACCGGTTGCAACGGGCCGTGTGCTGCGACTGCCTATGGTAGCTGCCAGCGGACTTACATCATTTGGCCCGGCAGATGTTGATCAATTTTTGCCTGCATCAGGAACCTACCCGGACGGAGAGGTGGTGGCCTTCCATTTGCTGAGCGGACCCGATACCCGCCCGGACTATCGCCCAGGAGTTCCCGGTTATTTCATCATAAATAATTACGGCACCAACAAAAGTTTCTCATCGCCTGACAGTGTTGTGTTCAGCAGATTGAATATAACCTATCCGGGTTATGAGGCCGGAAATTTCCGATTATTCAAGCGTGCTACCGGTGACTTCGGTAATACATGGGGGGCTGAGTTGGATAGTGCGGACAGGTTGCAATATGTTTCAGGCAACAGCAAACTCACCTGGAGAAATAACATGTTCGATACTACGTTTAATGCGCAGTACATAATTGTGAATAATGATACAACCAACTACACTGTAGCGATCGGTGCCCATACGATCGGCGCATGGGTAATATCAGATCCTTATCCTAACCCTTGCAGGGAATGGTTGCGCATGGATATTACAGCTCCTGTTGCGCCTGATCGTCCGGTTTCTTTCACTTTGTGCGATATTACGGGTCGTCAGGTCATGAGCTTTGACGAAAGGCTTTCTACGGGAAGGAATTCATTGCTCATTCACTTGCCGTTGGTGGCGCAGGGTACTTATCTTCTTTCGGCAGATATACCGGGCGAAGGTCGTGTCACCAGAAAGGTCTCGATAGAATAGCGGTGCGCCTTGAAGTTGACACATAACAGTTATCCGGCTGATCACAGTCAGCAAGTAGAGGAGAATGGTTGATGAACTTTGCGTTACTGACAAAGCAAAGTCATCCCGTTATGAAGCGTTATATATTGTTATCGGCTTTTGCCACGATAGGCATATTTTCTGCAACCCTTTACACGGCCTGTACCAAGGATAAGTGTAAGGACGTGAATTGTAAGAACGGTGGCACGTGTGATGCAGGAGCGTGTATATGTCCTTCGGGCTACACAGGCACGCGTTGCGAAACCAAGGTGCAGAGTTGTGTGGTGAACAACACAGCAGAGGTTCAGTTCAGTAATCGTTCCTCGGCAAGTACCTATACGGTAGTGTGGGATGGATCTGTGTGGACCACATTGGCTCCGGGTGTCACCAGCCCCACTTACACTGTGGCCGCCGGCTCGCATACGCTCGAATTCAGGTATTCAAACAGCAACACTGCTGCATGTACTGCCAGTAAACCTGTGCTTGCCCAGTGTTCTTCTATGGAGTACTGGTGCACCTATTAGTGGCGCAGAAATTGGTAGCACGCTATCTTGGTGGTTTTACGCACGAAACGGCGATTATATCATAAGCTGAATGGGGTTATTTGCTACTATTTTGAGTAGGTGTTTTTGCAGGCACTCATTTGCAGAATTGAGTAAATTGCACCATTGCTGTTTTCCGGCAGCCGTGCTTTGATCGGGTTTATTTTGACCGCGATTTTCTTTAGAGAAATACTTATGCAGAACGGGCAGAAATATCTTTTGAAATTGCTGGACGCCATGTCCGACTTTTACCTCATCGTTATAGACATGCAGGGTAACTATACCTACGTGAATAAAGCGTTCTCAGAGAGGTTCGGATTTATTACCAACAATTTCGTTGGAAAGACCTGCATGGAAGATGTCCACCCCGAGGACGCCCCTGAAGTTGTGCGTGTGGTGGATGACTGTATCAAATCGCCGGGACAATTCAGGTCCGTCATCATACGTAAGCCTGTTAAGGGGGGAGGTTATGCTACCACCGACTGGGATTTTGTTGCCCTTAAGAACGAGGCGGGCGTTATGGAGGGCGTCATGTGCATAGGCTATGAAGTGTCCGAACTGCTGTACCAGATCGAGCTGAAGAACCGTACTATTGAAAGATTGCAATTCATACAGTCGCATGAGGTGCGTAAACCGGTCGCCAATATCCTGGGTCTTATTGGCATTATTGATACCTCAAAATTAGATGACGACACAAAGTTCGCCATAGATGGGATAGCGAATAGCGCCGAGGAATTGGACAAGATTTTACACCATCTCGCCGGTCGAAAGAGGTTCGAAGATTGAATGGATCATTGATGTTAATGTTCAAATATCCGGCAGTACAATTCGCCTAAATCCACCACTTTAGTTACATTTGCATTAAATGCATGCAAATTGATCAGCGCAGAACTTTCATATATGATACAGTTGGTTGAACCAATATTGCCCGAGCCACAAGATCGTTTGGTGGCCCGATGTTGAACATGTCTGCAATTTCCCGCACACACTTATTTTTACATCCTGTTCCGCAGCTGAACAAACTTTCGGACGGAAAGAAAATTAAATATTATGTCTGAATTTCACATATACAACTCATATACCCGCCAGAAGGAACGATTCGAGTCGCTTACACCCGGTCATGCCGGCCTCTACGTATGCGGCCCTACCGTTTCCGGCGAATCTCACCTGGGACATGCCCGCCCCTACGTTACTTTCGATGTTGTGCAGCGTTATCTGAAACACCTGGGCTACCGTGTTCGATATGTGCGCAACATTACTGATGCCGGTCACTTTGAGGAGGAAGGCCGTGACGCTATAGACAAGGTGAACGAAAAGGCAAAGTTGGAAAAGTTGGAACCAATGGAGATGGTGCATAAGTACACTTCCATGTTCCACAAGGGTATGTCTATGTTCAATTGCGACGAACCGTCTATTGAGCCCACTGCCACCGGCCACATTGTGGAGCAGATATCCATGATCGAGACCATTATTGAAAAAGGCTTTGCCTACGAGGTGAACGGATCTGTATACTTTGATGTGCCTAAATATGCGGCTGCATATCCTTATGGAAAGCTGTCGGGTAGGGTGCTGGAAGACCAATTAGAGACCACCCGCGAGCTGGACGGGCAGGAAGAGAAGCGTAATAAAGCCGATTTCGCATTGTGGAAGAAGGCGCCGCCCGAGCACATAATGAGGTGGAAGAGCCCTTGGGGCGAAGGATTTCCTGGTTGGCATATCGAGTGCTCGGCCATGGCCAGCAAATATCTCGGTGAAACATTTGACATTCATGGTGGGGGCATGGACCTCCAGTTCCCGCACCACGAAAGCGAGATAGCACAGAGCACTATCGCTCACGGGCATCCGCCGGTGCGTTATTGGATGCACAATAACATGATCACCATCAACGGAAAGAAGATGGGCAAAAGCTACAACAACGTAATAAAGTTGTCAGAGCTTTTCTCCGGCCAGCATCCACTTTTGGCGCAGCCCTATCACCCGATGGTGGTTCGTTTTTATATTCTGCAGACACACTACCGCAGTACGCTCGACTTCAGCAACGAGGCGCTTCAGGGTTCTGAAAAGGCCTTCCGCCGCTTATGGGAGGCATACGAGGTGCTGCAGAACCTGTCACATGCCGGAAACGCCAATGCGACCGACAATGAGCTGGACGGCAGAGTTGTTGCCTGGTGCCATGAATGCGCCGATTTCATGAACGACGACCTCAATACCGCCAAAGTCATCGCCAATCTGTTTGAAATGGCGCCTGTTATTAATGGTATGAAGGGCGGTCAGGTGGCCGGCAATGCGCTTTCAGCGGCAACCTTCGCGTTGGTGAAAGATACTTTCCGCACTTATCTGGTAGACATTCTGGGTATGCAACCACTGCAGGTGCAGCAGACAGATAAGCTGGATAAAGTGCTCTCTCTGCTCATCGACATTCGCAAGGATGCCAAAAAGCGCAAAGATTTTGCAACAAGCGATCTGATCCGCAACCAGCTGGCTGCCAGTGGGGTATTATTGAAAGACGAGAAGGATGGAAGCGTGAGTTATACTATTGAATAGAAAAACAGCAGGAAATAATTGGCGTTATCAAACGTAAAATAAATATATTATTGAATTGCTTACATCGTTTGGTTCTGACATTTTGAACGTTGTGTCAAAATTATTTTTTTTCAAATCGAACCCATTTCCTTAGTTTTACTGCATAAAATCTCTTTAGTAACTTTTAAGTAAACAAAAAATGAAGAAATTTCTATTGACCTTTACAACAGCATTTGTTGCTTTAGCATTCCAGGCGGATGCACAGGTAATCATGACAGAGAACTTCGATGGTCCTTCGGGCGGAGCTCTGCCATCAGGTTGGTCTCAGGTATCCAGCGGTACTCCGGGATGGAAGACAGCTATGTTTGCGGCTCCTATCACAACAGGTTGGGGAAGTGCCACCGGAACTACATCTCCTGCGCACTCTACTCAGATCTGTCTTGTTGACGATTGGAATGACTCTACCACTTCAAACCTCAACAACAGGCTGGTATCTTCTACTTTCAGCCTTACCGGTTCTACATCAGCCTGGTTGAACTATAGCTATTACTTCTTCAACGCTACAAGGACATCTACAGGTAACACAGAAACTTGTATCGTAAAAGGTTCTACAGACGGTGGTTCTACATGGACAAACCTTGATACACTAGAGGGTTGGGCGTTCAACGAAGTTTGGCACAGGGGGCACACCAGCCTGGCTGCTTTGGGAACAACCAGCACAAACGTAAAGATCGCGTTCGAATACTCTGACGATGCCGACCACTTGTTGGGTTGCGCTCTGGACAGCGTTGAAGTGATCAACCTCACTGCTACACAGGCAGCTGCAACTGCGATCGGCTACAACGATATCAACATCGGTATCTCTGCAAACGGTCAGTCAGTAGCATTCCTTGCACAGAATACAGGTGTTCCGATAACTTCTATCAAGGCACAGTACACTATCAACGGTGGTGCACCTGTTGTTGAGACTTTCTCAAGCCTCAGCCTTGCATCTTATGCTTCTCAGGCATTCACATTCACTACACCAATGGCAGGCGCTATTGCTGGTCTGAACACATTGAAAGTATCAATTGTTGAGGTAAACGGCGCTCCTAACACTGAAGTTGATTCTACTGAAAACTCATCATTTACACTGGCATCTGCGGTTACAAACCGTCAGGGCTTCATTGAAGAGTTCTCTTCTTCAACTTGTCCTCCTTGTAAGTCTTTCAACGATATGTACGATCCGCTTTGTATTTCACTGAACGTGAACACAACGGGTACAGATATCAACGTAATCAAGTATCAGATGAACTGGCCTTCACCAGGTACCGATCGCAGCTACAACACTGATGGTGCATCACGTCGTACATACTATGGTGTATCTGGTATCCCTGATCACTTTGTAAACGGAAGGCCAAGTACTGCAACTGATTATGCTGCAGAAGCAACCGGCTCAAAAGCGCTTAAAGCGTTCATCGACATGTCTATCACTTACACAGTTGATACAGTTCGTAAGAAGTTGGGTACAATCGTTCGCGTTACTCCTAGGTTCACAAAAACGGGTTCTTTCCACGTGTACACCGCTGTAATGGACAAATACTACGAAAACACTAATAACACTACAGGTCAGCTGAAATACTACCACGTAATGCGCCAGATGCTGCCTACAGGCGCAGGTCGCGTTGTTACTTCATGGACGGATGGTGTTGCGCAATCATTTGTTGATACCGGCGTTACATACACAAACACTTCTTACACACTCGGAAGCACTTCTTACCCAACTCAGAACAGCTTCAAATTCTGGAACAATCCGTTCACAGGTAGCGAGGTGATCGCTTGGGTTCAGGACGACGCTACTAAGTCTGTACTTCAGTCAGTATGGTCTGTACCTGCAGGTTCTTTGAACGTGTCTACAATGGCTAAGATCGAAGGTATCATCATCTTCCCTAACCCTACTAAAGGTGAATCTAACCTGAAGTTCGACCTCCAGGAAGAAGGAAACGTTCGTATCACTGTTATGGATTACACAGGCAAAGTGGTTAGCGAAGTTGCAAACGGTCACATGACTACTGGTGTTAAGAACGTGAAGATCGTTACTAACAACATTGCTGCCGGCAACTACATCGTTGTGCTTTCTACAGAAAGCGGCAACAGAGCTGAGCGCCTCACAGTTGAGTAATAGTTTTAATTTATATTATATTGAAAGCGGCTGCCTTTGTGCAGCCGCTTTTGTTTTGCCTGTGATTTATAAATCATAAGATATTCTAAAAAAACTCCGATAATGATACTTTTTTTGGCTATTACAAATACAATACGTAAGTTGCAGGTAGAAAACTATAACAAGATGAAAAAAGTATTTACTTTCTTGTCCCTATTGGCAGCAATGAGCTCAGGCCAGTCCTATGCTCAGTCCTTTACTATCGCAAAAGACACTGCGATTGTTAATGGTAATTCTGCCATTACTGAATATAATAACATCACCATACCGGCAGGTTCTGCGGTAGGCGTTCAGTGGGCAGTGATCTCTACCACACTTCCAACCGATTTGATGAACACCATCGGGGTATGCGATAACGCTACCTGTTTTGGCGCCGCTGATGTTTGGCCTACAAACTATCGTACATCAACATATCCTGCAGGAGCAACCGGAGATTTCCATGTTACAATGGACCTTTCAGTGATACCAGTGGGTGGACCGTACATATTGCGTATCAGGCTCCGTAATGCTGCTATAACAACAGATACTGCTATACTGACTTATATCATCAACCGCACAGCAACAACGTCAGTAAACAATGTGAGGTCTGCAGGCGATGTGACTCTTTACCCAAATCCGGCGACCTCTTCACTCAACGTTCTGTTTGATGCCGCTTCAGACATCAAGAGCATCGCGGTTTACAACATCATAGGTAAGCAGGTGAGCCTGTTCCGTCCTACTGATAATGCTGGTGCAAGCCTCAACATTGAGAACATTCCTTCAGGTATCTACTTTGTAAGGCTTATGAACTCACACGGTGATGTGGTTACTACACGCAAGTTCACTAAACAATAATCTACAACTTTTACTTTATAGAGAACGGGAGCAAATGCTCCCGTTTTTTTGTGCATTAGCTGGTAGGTTATGTTGATAAATATTGCTTGTATCGCATTAGGTTCACACAGGCTGTTAACGTAGCCTGACGTAAATTTGCGGCATGCACAAATATTTAGAGGGATTGAACGAACAGCAGCTCGCTGCTGTTTTGCATGTCGACGGACCATTGATGATAGTGGCTGGTGCCGGTAGCGGAAAAACGAAAGTGCTCACCACCCGCATAGCCCACCTCATGAATAATGGTGTTGACGCGTTCAATATCCTTGCACTTACCTTCACCAACAAGGCCGCGGCCGAAATGAAGGAGCGTGTGGAGAAAGCCCTCGGCAATACTGAAGCCCGCAATCTGTACATAGGCACCTTCCACTCTGTATTTGCCCGCATCCTTCGTGCCGACGCCAACAAACTCGGCTATCCCAATAACTTCACCATTTACGATACCGATGATGCCAAGAACATTATCAAGAATATCGTAAAGGAAATGAACCTCGATGATAAGCACTACAAGCCAGCTTTCATCTATAACCGCATCTCTGCGGCAAAGAACAGCCTCATAGACGCCGATACTTACCGCAAAGATACCTACATACAACAGGAAGATGCCCGTGGTAACCGTCCGCTCATTGCCGATATTTATGACGCCTACTCCAAACGTTGCTTCCGGAATGGTGCCATGGACTTTGACGACCTGCTCTTCAAGATGTACCTGTTGCTCAAGAACTATCCCGATGCATTGGCAAAATACCAGGGTCGTTTTAAGTACATTCTGATCGATGAGTATCAGGATACGAACCTGGCGCAGTACGCCATTATCAAATTGCTGGGAGCACGCAACGAGAATATATGTGTGGTGGGCGACGATGCCCAGAGTATCTATTCCTTCCGTGGTGCCACTGTACAGAATATACTTCAGTTTCAGGACGACTATGAAGACGCACGCGTCATAAAACTCGAGCAGAATTACCGCAGCACACAGACCATCCTGAACGTGGCCAACAATGTGATCGGCAATAACAAGAACCAGATCCCTAAACAATTGTGGACTGATAATTCAGAGGGAGAAAAGATAACCCTTGTGCGCACCATGACCGATAATGACGAGGGCAAGTTTGTTGCCGATGCCATAAAGGAACAGCAGATGCGCAATCATTATGCCAATAAAGATTTTGTTGTACTGTATCGTACCAACGCCCAAAGCCGTTCGTTCGAGGAAAGCCTTCGTCGCCTCAATATTCCATACAAGCTGGTAGGCGGTACGTCGTTCTATCAACGCAAGGAGATAAAGGACTATCTGGCATACCTGCGTATCATTGTCAATCCTCAGGACGAAGAGAACCTGAAACGTATTATCAACTATCCTGCAAGGGGAATTGGTAAGACCAGCATCGATCGTATCACGATCAGGGCAAATGAACTGGATACAACTTTCTGGGAAACTATAGCTAACCCCGACATAGATGGACTAAGGTCGCATCACACCGATGACTTCGTGAACATGATCAACAGTTTCCGCACCATGCTGGAAAAGGAGAATGCTTACGATGTGGCATTTGCAGTGGGGAAGCGTACAGGCCTGGTAAAGGAGTTGTATGACGATAAGAGTGTAGAAGGTGTGGCGCGCTATGAGAACGTACAGGAATTGCTCAACTCTATCAAAGAGTTCACCGAAACACCCGACGAAGAAGGCGAATTGCTCGATAAGACCCTCGGTAGTTATCTGCAGCAGATAACCTTGCTTACTGATGCCGATCAGGACAAAGGCGAAGATGCCGATGCGGTGAAGCTGATGACCATCCATGCGGCAAAGGGTCTTGAATTCCCTTGCGTATTTCTCGTAGGCATGGAGGAGAACCTATTTCCGAGTGCCATGAGTATGTACGACAGGAACGACCTGGAGGAAGAACGCAGGCTGTTTTACGTGGCCATTACCCGTGCCAAGCAGAAATTATGGATCACTTACGCCAACAGCCGTTATCGTTTCGGTAGTCTGGTGCAGAACGACCCCAGCCGTTTTATTAAAGAGGTGCCGCCTATGCACATTGATGCTACCTATACAGGTATGAGCAACCGTCCGTCCCCCACGTCGTCAGCGCAAAGCGGCTTGCCACCGGGATTTGATAAAATGCCTTCGCTCAAAAAGCTGGCGGACAAGCTGAATGCCCCCAAGCCGGCTGCACACACACCATCGCCTGATTTCGTTCCGGACGATGTCTCCGGCGTCGAGGTGGGTATGAAGGTGGAACACCAGAAGTTCGGTTTCGGAACTATCATGTCGCTCGAAGGTGGGTCTCAGAATCGCATTGCAGCGATAGACTTCGGGCCGGCACACGGCACCAAAAAGATCATGCTGAATTTTGCAAAGCTGCGAATAGTGAAGTAGTTAGTATTTCCCACGGTATGCTTCGTCAACCAGGTCTTCCAATTCGGGATGGTCTTTGATATACTGCGCCACAAACGAACAATAGGGGATTACCTTCAGTTCCTTCTCAGCAGCCTGTCGCAGCACCTCTGCAACAAAAGTCGTTCCCATGCCCGTGCCGCGTGCCGTTGGTGGCACCAGTGTGTGCATAAGGGCCATGCTGCCTTTCAGCCACCTGTAGCCGACCGTTATGTATTCGCCGTCAGGTAATAAGGTCTCAAACCTGAATTCTCTCTTATTGTTGGTCACTTCCATGATGAGATCAAAATTAGGAACTTACTGTAAACAACAACAGCACGGCTCTCCGTGCTGTTGCCTTATTCATTCAACTTAAACTAACCGATCATTATTATTTCGCTTTTGCGAACTCCATTTTCAGGATCAAAGTCACTTCGTCACCTACTACTGCACCACCCGCTTCTGTCATTGTGTTCCATTTCAGGTTGAATGCTTTACGGCTGATCGTTCCTGTAGTTTTGAAGCCGGCTTTTGTGTTGCCCCATGGGTCAACCATTGTACCGCCATATACTACATCGAACTTCATTTTCTTCGTAATGTCACGGATCGTAAGGTCACCTTCCAGAACATAGTTATTTCCTTTGCCTTTCTTGAACGACGTGCTCTTGAACGTCATTTTCGGGAATTTTTCAGCATTGAAGAAGTCATCACCTTTCAGGTGGTTATCCCTCATTTCGTTGTCGGTATTGATGCTCGCAACTTCTACATTGAAGTTGATGCTTGCATTGTTAAAGTCAGCACCAGGTGCATCGATCGTGCCGTCGAATTTCTTGAAGTATCCTTCTGTTTCCGAAACTACGAGATGGCTTACAGAGAACTTTACGTTTGAATGGCTCGCGTCAATGCTCCATTTAGATTGTGCGAATACGCCTGATGTGGCAAAAAGTAGTGCCGCCGTCAGAATTGATTTTGTCATGTTCATTGTTTTTGTGGTTTTTTATCGTTTTACAGTGCAAATATATGTACATACATGTAAAGTTGAGTATTAAAATTGCTTATAACGGTATAAAATGCCCGGTCCGGCCGCTCGGAGACAAGGTAATTCACCCAATCAGCCTACTTTTGCCGTCAAAACAAATAATTAATGAAAGTAGCAGTAGTAGGTGCCACTGGCCTGGTAGGCAGCACCATGTTGAGTATTCTCGAAGAGCGCAATTTCCCCGTTACAGAATTGATACCTGTGGCTTCGGCCAGGTCGGTAGGACAGAAGGTCGCATTCAAGGGAAAGGAATACAGTGTTGTATCTGCAGAGACCGCTATTGCTATGAAGCCGGCACTGGCATTGTTTTCTGCGGGTGGCAGCACCTCGCTCGAACTGGCGCCGCAATTTGCAGCCGTAGGATGCCGGGTAGTC
>JBIKSN010000053.1:0-14826 GCA_044348585.1 Flavipsychrobacter sp. | reverse complement strand
ACTATAAAAAAATAAAACCATGGACGTAAAAAAAATAAAGAAGGTAGCAATATATCCGGCAATTGGTATTGCCCGAATAGGCAATTCCCCGGAGTATTTTATGGCATCAGAGATACCGGGCAAAGCTCCGGATCCTGAGGGAGGCTATAAAGATGGGAATAACTTGTTCAAGAAGCAGGTGCCATTGTTCAGGATATACGCTTTGGATAAGGATAATAATCCGTTAGGCGAGATAAAACACGGTATAAAGGGCCTGAAAGTGAAAATAGATTGGAGGGTACATATAGCGAACAGGAAGGCCGCATGGTACCAGTTCAATAATGCGCTGGACCTGGGTAAGAACGCCATAAGCAGCACGCACAGGAATGGCGGCGTAAGCGGAGACGCCCGCAAAGATCTCGTCATAGACCCGGGAGTGCGGACAATAAGCGGTGTGAACAAGCAGGGGGCTGAGTATCAGTTTGATTCGGGTGCTTTCTTTGGTAAGAAAGTTTCTCTGGGAGAGGTGCGCACAGACAGTAATGGTCGACTTATGGTATTTGGTGGCGAGGGCAAGAGCGCTTCGCGAACAGGCGTGCCAGCCATCACGTTTGCTAATAATGACGGATGGCATGATGATATATCTGACGGAACAGTGCGCGCGACAGTGACCATAGATGGTATGCAGCTTGAGGCTACGCCGGCAATGGTGGTGTGCACGCCACCGAATTTTGGTCCGGGTCTGTTTTCGGTTGTTACGATGTATGATGTTGTATATGACCTTTACGTCAGGGAGCGGGTGCTGGAAGCACCGAAGGAGTTCACCTTCTGGAAGCACATATATCCAATTCTTCAGCGCATGACCACCGCGCAATGGGTGAACGAAGGGTTCTTTATGATCTTCGGGACAAATTCGCCAAGCGACTTCACTAATCCTGAGTACATAGCGAAGCTGAATAATCCGGCAAAGGAATTCAAGCATTATCGCGAAAGTGTGTTCAAATGGTTCCGAAACACCGCTTCTGCAGCGTATGAGCCTACTCTGATACCTCCCTACTATGGTGATCTTTTCGGGGACTATGAAAATCAACCGCATGTGGATCTTTCTGTCACGTCTACTCAATACGCGATGCTGCAACGGTGGGCAAAGGGCGATTTTACAACGGGTGAACCCGAGCAGGATGTTCCGTTTGAACAGCTGGACCTGAAGGCGCAGACAGAATCACTTTTGAAAGTGGGACTGGAAGAGTGCCTTGGTGGCCCATTCCATCCGGGCATTGAAATAACCTGGCCGTTCAGGCACATGAGCATGTGGCAGGAGCCCTTCAGGCTGAAGTTGTTGCCGGAAGGACAGTCGGTGGCGGATGATTATGGGCCTATATTAACTCCGGAGATAGCGTTGGGTAAGCGCGGACCATTGGATGGAAGCGGGCCTGGGTCTATTACCCGCTGGTTGGGGGTGCCCTGGCAAACCGATGAAGCAAGTTGCTTGTCTGGCTATGATCCGAAATTATACCTGCCTTTACCATCATTCTGGGCGGCCCGAGTACCCAACTATGTGTTGAGTATGGACAGTTACAAACGGGCGAGTGTGGATCAATTGAACACTGGGCAACGCTTAAAGCATTTTAGCTACAGGGTGAACTGGCTTCGCGACTTCAGTACGTCTTATGTAGGTCGTATCAATGATATGATAGCCAAGTGGCATGAGCTGGGAGTAATATGCAGGCACACCACACCCGCCGGAGAGGCGAACGGATTTTTGCCAACAGAGTGGTGGGTGGAGACGCACAGAGTGGGCCCCGAGGGTGGCGATCCTTCCTTCAGGCAGGTGCTGCGTGCAGAGAAACATGAAGTGCATCCTGTGCCGGCAGGCAGGTCGTTGCTGGGTGCAACACCGGAAGAATTGGAACAAGAAGAAAAAGGCGAATGGAAGAGTCAACCGGTACGCAGGCACGAAATGTAGCAGACAGTACAGAACTGCCTGTGGTGATAGCGGGTGGCGGTCCGGCAGGGGCCGC
Organism: Flavipsychrobacter sp.; assembly: GCA_044348585.1. Taxonomy (GTDB): domain Bacteria; phylum Bacteroidota; class Bacteroidia; order Chitinophagales; family Chitinophagaceae; genus Nemorincola. Next base: position 12,826 of record JBIKSN010000053.1, on the reverse strand, counting down.
CACTGCTATTGCATTGTCGGGTATGGGTTACAGGTCTGTGATAGTAGATCCAGGAATGCCTGTTGCTGTCAAGGCCGGAGAGTCGCTGCCTCCCAATATCCTACCTTTGTTGCAGCAACTGGATATACAACATCTTTTGCAGGATGCCGCGCATCAGACCAATCTGGGGAACACAGTTGTGTGGGGAAGCGATGATATACAGGATAGGGTGTTTCTGGCCGAGCCTTGGGGTAACGGATGGCATCTGAACAGGTTGGTGTTCGAGCAACAACTGAAAGCTGAAGCCGAGCACCGGGGGGCTGTATGTATGGATGGAAGCATCGTGACAGGCGTTGAAGGAAAGCAGGGCGCAATGCGCGTTTCGGTACGTGAGGGTATTGGACGGGCTGAACAGCAGTTGGACGCATGTTTTGTGGTTGACGCTTCGGGACGACAGAGTGGAGTGTTGCGGTCGCTGGGTGTGGGCCGGCACAGGCTTGACGACATCACGGCTGTTTGCGCGTTCGTGACTGCACCCGGGCATCGGCTGCAGTCTACAACGTTTGTTGAGGCGGTGCAGGATGGTTGGTGGTATGCGGCTCCGTTAGGTGGCGATAGAGTGGTCGTGAATCTGATGACTGATATCGGGTTGAGGCCTAAAGCGGGAGAGGGGAAATCTGACATGCTGTTGAGGCGGCTGAAGCAAACCTTGTATCTGCATGAGTGGCTTGGCAACGCGGCCGGGATAGGTTTTGAGCAGGTTTTTGCGAAACCCGCGGGGACCGCTTGTGCTGACCGAATATCCGGCGATGGTTGGCTGGCAGTAGGCGATGCGGCCTGCACTTATGATCCGCTTAGCTCTTACGGTATCACATCAGCTATTGGCGGTGGGATATATGCCGCCTATGCTATTTCTGATGCGCTGTCGGGAAATAGCCATGCGCTGGATGCTTATAATCATGTGCAGCAGCAAACGTTCAATAACTGCATTGCTATGTTGGCGCACCAGTATCGGCAGGAGTCCCGTTTCAGCGAAAAGGTTTTCTGGCAACGGCGTTACGCGTAGTGGCCGGGTTCTCAGTGGTGGCGGTCCCGGATACATTTGCCGGATAGTACTGCGCAATAATTGTTTCTTTATCTTTGTTGCGAAGGTGATGGTGTTCCACCTAATTGAACCGCCGGTGGGTCCGGCTGATGACGCCTGCAAATAATCTGGTCGGCCTTATGGAATGGCCATTAAACAAGTTTGTAGGTATGTCAGGTACAGTAGCCAAAAAGAGGGTTCAGGGTCTTTTCAGAATATTTTGTCGGTGGTGTCTGATCGTCTTATTGCTGACTGCTGTCTGTGGCTCTGCTGTGGCTTTGTTTCTCCACTTGTTGGATGCGGTCACACTGGTAAGGTGGCAGCATGAGTGGTTACTTTATCTATTGCCTTTTGCCGGAGTTATTATTTATTGGCTGTACCGCAAAGCAGGACCGGCAGCAGCCGGAGGTAATGATACGATCCTGCGGGAAGTAATGAAGCCTGGAGCGGGCGTACCTGCAGTAATGGCACCGTTGGTATTGCTTGCCACGCTCATCACTCATTTGTTTGGCGGGTCGGCAGGCCGCGAAGGCACTGCTGTGCAAATGGGAGGAAGTATTGCGGGAATGGTAGGGCGGTGGTTACGTGTGACCGAGGAGGAGATGCGCCTGGTTTTGCTATCGGGCATTGCAGCCGGATTCGGAGCAGTGTTCGGTACGCCGGTGGCCGGGGGTGTCTTTGCGTTGGAGGTAATGGCGATAGGACGCCTGAGGTATGCAGCCATTGTGCCGTGTTTTGCATCGGCGTTTGCAGCTCATTATGTATGCATGGCTTGGGGTGTGGCACATACTCAATATCACCCGCTACTTTCGGGCACTTATTTTGCTTTTTCCCCCGACCGTGATCAGCTTATGCTTGCAGTTAAGGTGGTTTTGGCAGGTCTCTCATTTGGTCTGGTGGCCCGGTTGTTTGCTTACTCATCCCACAAGTTGAAGGATGTTGCGGGTGAATGGTTTGTGAACCGTGGCTGGTTGTCTCCGGTTGTGGGTGGTGTGCTGGTTATAGCGGGTGCTATTGCTGTAGGAAATGCCGATTATCTGGGGCTTGGCGTTACCACACTTTCGGGGAAGGGGGCTTCTATTGTGAATGCTTTCCATGCCGGTGGGGTGGGGCAGTGGAGTTGGCTGCTGAAGCTGCTATTCACCGTAGTGACGCTGAGTATGGGATTTAAAGGGGGAGAGGTGACGCCCTTGTTCTTCATTGGCGCTACACTTGGGAGCGCATTGTCGGTATGGTTGAATGTACCGGTGGAGCTTATGGCGGGTATCGGTTTTATAGCGGTATTTGCAGGTGCAACCAACACGCCGGTTGCGAGCGCACTTATGGGGGCTGAACTCTTCGGGTTGGGGAATATGGTATGGTTTGTATTGGCATGTTTTGTTGCACGCTATGCAAGCGGTTCTATCAGTATTTATAAGGCACAGATTGAAAAGTGGTCGGCAATTGAGGACCTCTGATCATTAATCTGTTGCGATTTTGGCGCATTTCCCAACCTTGTGCCCGATAAAGGAGTCTATTAGAGATACCCAAAAAAAATACCTTTATGAAAAAGAACCTAAAATTGGTCGCAGCAGCGACCACAGCCCTTGGGCTATTGTTTGGCATGTCTTGCCGTAAGACTCCCGCTGAGTCAGTATCTACGACTACACCCACGCCCACCACATGGACCAAAAGTGCATTGTTTGCCGGGCTTAGATCAACTCCGTTCAAGTTCTCAGTAGATGCCGGTGTGCCATCTGTTGGTTATGGGCCGCAGGGGACAAAGTTGGTTTTCTACACAAATTCGTTCAAAGATGCTTCGGGGAACGTTATCAGTTCCGGCAAAATTGATATAGAGCTCACTGAGATGTATACGCCCGGTGCTATGATCGCCAATAATGCGGTGACCACCTGTAACGGACAATTGCTAAGGAGTGGCGGGCAGGTGAAGATCAAAGCGACCCAGAGCGGGAAAGAGGTCTTTGCAAACAGATACGGAATTGGATTTAAGCAGCCGGCTGCGTCAAGTGTCCCGATGAGGTTGTTTTACAGCAATAATAGCAGTGATGATTCAACAACAACCTGGCAGTCGCCGGATTCCATGGCAAGTTCAAACGGGCAGATAAGGGAGTTTACGTATACAGACACTACCTCAAAGCCAGGAACGCCCCCATCCTATTCGTTCTTTTATAAGTTCGACTCCTGCACAAAATTCAACTGGGTAAACTGTGATTATTTTTATAACAGCACGGCGCCCAAAACTACAGTTTCTGTAGATCTGGGAGATTCTAAGTTCAACAGTAATAACACCAGCGTATTTTTGGTATTTACTTCTGTTAATGGAGTTTCGGGGGCTTACAGATATGGTAGCACTGCTTCATTCACCGCAAATAATTTCCCGGTGGGGCTGCCAATGAAGGTGGTAATAATGTCAAAGATCGATGATGACTATTACTATGCCGAAAAGACAACTACTCTTTCTGCAAACATGACTGTGTCGATCACTCCTGTGAAGTCGAGTCTTAGCAGCATTACCAGGACTCTGGCTTCGTTGTAAAAGTTTTCTGTGCCATTATGCGTGCATGGGTTAGCCCATGCACGCATCCTTTTGGCCAATTAGACAGCAGAAAACTATCTTTGCGTCCGTGACAAAAACTACCAAGGCGCACCTTGCATTGCTCGGTGCCAATATTTTTTACGGTGCGGGTTTCACTGTTGCCAAGTCTGTGATGCCCCGGCTGATACAGCCGCTGGGGTTCATTCTTATCAGAGTGGGGGTTGTAGCATTTCTTTTTTGGCTGAGCTATCTCGGAGGAAGCAAGTACAGGGCGGTGATACAACGCAAGGATTGGCCGATACTCATTCTCGGAGGTTTGTTCGGGGTGGCACTCAATCAGATGCTCTTTTTTATGGGGCTGAATCTTACGTTCCCCATACATGCAGCGTTGATAATGATGAGCACGCCGTTACTTATCACGATCATAGCCATATTTATGTTGCGCGATAAGCCAGGTGGCGGTAAGATATTTGGTCTGCTCTGCGGGATAAGTGGTGCCGTCTTGCTGATGAGTGCCGGTAAGGAATTGACTGTGACAGGCAATTCATCACGTGGTGACCTTTTTGTGTTTTTGAACGCGACCTCTTATGCAATATATCTGGTGATGATAAAACCGCTAATGGCGAGGTACAGACCTATTATTGTGATCAGGTGGGTATTTTTGTTCGGATTCCTGATGGTGCTGCCATTCGGGTGGCCGCATTTTGCGGCTGTTGACTGGTCTGCATTTCAGGCGATAGATTTTGCCGCTGTGGGTTTTATTGTGATCTGTGTTACCTTTTTTACCTACTTGTGGAATATATACGGGCTCCATGTGCTTAGTCCGTCAGTAGCCGGAGCCTATATTTACATACAGCCCATTTTTGCAGCCATCATCTCTGTTCTGTTTGCGGGCGAGCATGTGACACCTGTAAAGCTCATCGCAACTGTTCTTATTTTCAGCGGTGTGTATATGGTGAGCTTCGGGTTTAAGAAGAAAGAGATCGAGCCAATTTCTGCCGATTAAGTTCCGAGAGCAGATAAGAAATAAACTTTAAATAAAAAATGGTGGAAAAGACCCTTTTTTAGACAAGGCGAAATGTGTGTTTTTGTGTCGGGAAATATTTCCCCGGGTATATTATAAACACAATACATTTCATGAAACAGAAACTAAAAGTGTCACTTGCCTTAGCGATGATCGCTGGTATGTCGATGACGGGATGCCAACCGGAGAAAACAGAAGCATTGCCTAACAGATTGCCACAGGATGTTATGGTGTCTTGTCCACTCACCAATAGTAATTTGTGGTTTGAAGGCGATAGCGTAGTTGAGAACGGAAAGGTGCGGCCCGCCAACAGCGTTAAGTTCGATCCTGCTAACAACTGCGCGTTTTACAATTGGGCGGCTCAGATGTTCCTTTGGGTAACGTCTCCGATGACCTCAGGTACTTATGTGCCGGGAAATACTGTAATGGAATCGCCAACGTTCTATACGGTGCAGCCGGATACCAACAACAATGGCGGACAAAACCGCATATTGGTGCAGAACGTAGCAGGGAAACAACTTCGTGCTGTGCCGCAGATGAAGAAGTCGGGGCCGAATAGATTGCCCGTCATTTTTGACAAGCGTGGTCGTATGTTTGAAGTGGAGATGCACTCGTCTGCGACAAAAATGCTGACGGTAATGAGTGGCGGCAAGCAGGTAAAAGTGCATCATGTTGAAAAAGGCGCTGGAGGGGTTGTTACTTTCTTTAATGAGAAAAATCAGGCTATTGCTTCGCCGGCGGCAATGTTACAACATGCTGTAAATAAAGAGCGGATCGTGCATGGGTTCCTTGCTACGGACGGTAGTAGTGTGTACATAGACGGCAACAGCAATCTGATAGAGACTGAGACAGGGCAGGCCACGAATGATGTTCTGGTGGCAAATAACGGCTCAATGGTTTACTACATTTTGTTTGTAAACGATGTGTACGCATACTATCAGGCAGGTGTCTCGGCCGGTCTGCTGGACGGTACTAAGTTCCCTACAAAGGACACGGAGTTAAGTAATATCACCGCACTCGCACGTGCGAATGGAGTGACGCTTGCAGATTCAAATGCGTTGGCCATAGAAATGAAGACTTCGTGGGTGGAAGCAGTGAATCTGCCTGATTCGAATTCATACATCACTACCTATGCCATAGTGCCTGTATATAAAAAAGTGGGTGATGCTGCCTGGGTATTATCAGGAGAGAAGCTTACAAAGCTTGCATTGATAGGTGTGCACGTGGTGGGTAGTGTTGCCGGCCATCCTGAAATGGTATGGGCTACATTCGAACATGAAGACAATGCGCCAAACGCCGCATATAAGTATGTGGACGTGAATGGAAAGGTTAAGATGGTGCCGCAGGATACGGGATCGAATTGGCTGCTGAGTAACAATGCGTCTGATCCGCAAACGAATGTTTCGCATCAGCATTGGAGCAACACAGGCGGCGATACTATTGTTGGTACATCAGGGCAACTTACTGCATGCAATGTGTTGCGCACCATGCCATGGGGCAGCGCTATGGATTCCGTGACTAACCCTGAGGACGACAGTTCCTCCGCGTCCAACAGCGAGGTCATTTCGTTAAATAATCAGGTTTATAAGCTTCTGAAAGGAAACGATGTTCGCAAGAACTATCAACTCATAGGTGCAACGTGGACATTTGGTGGAGCGGCGCCTAATGGCAACAGTTATGGTGCTGACACTACTCATGGTGTGGCAATAGGTACGAATGTGTGCGCAAACAGCACAATGGAGACGTTTTTCCAGGCTGCCAATCAGTCGTGCTTCACGTGCCATTCGGGTAATAATTCACTTTCGCCAACTCAGTTAAGTCACATATTTTCCAATATTGTTCCGATAAAGTTGGCCACGGTTCCGCCCGCTTTAAAGAAATAGTACGCAGAGGGGACTTTACAAGAGGGTGCCGGCAATTGCCGGCACCCTCTTGTTTTTGATGGTGGTTTGTGTCGGATGGCGATAATTTGTACATTTATTCGATAGAGTACCATGAGGATCCCTTTCATCAGCATATTGCTTATTGTTAGTTCTGTTTGTTTCGGACAGTGGGGACAATATGGGCGAAACCATCCAAGGCTGGAGGAGCTCAGGTTTACATTGGATACATTTTGGTTTAAGGGAGATCATGTGGTCTTGCAGCGTTTTGATATCAGAGAGTTAGTTTCTGTATACAATAAAGATGTTGATCAGAATTTGGCGACCCTTGCGCTTTTTAAATTGCTTCCTGAATTCGATAGAAGAAAGGCGGAAATGTTGCGTGGTGCAATGCTGGGTGATCTTAATTTTGCCAGAGAGCAGCTTGATATCATCAGAGAGCATTGCAGAACGTTTGACAGGCGATACCTTGAGGCCGAATACAGACTTTATTACAAATACCGGAATGTACTTACTGACGAAGAACAAAGAGCCATAGAGGATAAAGCGGCATACGAATTGGCCGTTGTGCAACAGGAGGATAGTAATGTCATCACTCCATTCGATTCAATGTTGGTTGCGCGCACTGACCGGAACGGGCGCCCGCTATGGGCTGAAAGGTATGCCGAGCAGAAGATAGCGCGCATTGAGGATGCGAGACTGCAATACCTTAGAGACTCAGCATTGACAGCAGGTGATGAAGAGTTGGAGCGGGCCGTTTCCGCGCGTTATGCGAAAAAGGAGCAGTCGACAGGAAAGAAGAAGGCAAACAACATTCAAAAGTATGGACCTGTTGTTGGTAAGGCCGTCAACGAGCACAAGGTTGAGATAGGGTGGGATAAGGAATTATGCAGGGCTTCGTGGGGTGCGCCGCAAAGAGTAGGAAAAAACACCACGTTGCGCCGAACCGAAGAAACATGGTATTATGGCGGCTACAAAAAGCTGGTTTTCATTCAGGACGTTCTCATACGGTTCGTTGAGTAGACCGATCAGTCCCCGTTGATATACACCCTTTTTACACGCTGAGAAATTCCGGTCATTATCTCGTAAGGTATGGTGCCGGCCCATTCAGCCAGTTTACTTACAGGTAGTTGCGGCCCGAACACAATGGCGTCATCGCCCTCTCGAACATCCGGTATACTTGTTATGTCTACCATACACATGTCCATACAAATTGATCCGATAGTAGGTGCGACAGTTCCATTGATCAATACGTGTGCTTTTCCATTTCCCATGCTTCTTGGGTATCCGTCAGCATAACCGATGCATATTACCGCTATCCGCCTGCTTTCTGTCTGAATGTTCCTGTGGCCGTAGCCTACGCTTTCGCCTGCGGCAATATCGCGTATCTGGGCAATGCTCGTGCGCAATGTGCTGATCTGTCGCAACTTGTTTCCAAGCGCGTCAGAATTGTCAATTCCGTACAGGCCTACTCCCAGGCGGACCATGGAATGCTGCAGTTTGCCATGACGTGAAATTCCTGAGGAGTTGGATAGGTGCATGAGTGGCGTGTAAGTCAAAGAAGTGACGATCTTTTTGCTCAGGATATCAAACCGTTCAGCTTGTTTTGCTGTGAATGGGTCTTCGTCAGGGTCGTCGCTGGCAGCGAGGTGGCTGAAGATGCTTGCTACTTTCAGCTCCGGCGTGTCCTGCAATAGAGCTATGAGTTGGTCTGTATCTTCCGGGCCGAATCCAAGACGATGCATGCCCGTATCCAGTTTTATGTGGATAGGGTACTCCTTCACTTTAAGTGTCGATGCCACTTGCTTCATCGCAAGGAAGGAACGGGTGTTGTAGATCTCCGGTTCGAGTTTCCACGCTATCATTCTGTCGAAGGATGATACATCGGGACTCATAACCATGATGGGCAGTCTGATGCCTGCTTTGCGCAGTCCCACACCTTCATCGGTATAGGCCACAGCCAGATAGTCCACTCCTGAGTACTGCAGCAGACTGGCTATCTCATAGCTGCCGCTACCGTAGGCAAACGCCTTCACCATTGCCATAGTTTTTACATCAGGTCTCAGAAGAGAGCGGAAGCAATCGAGATTGTGTTTGAGTGCAGACAGGTCGATGGTCAATACTGTCTGGTGTATCTTCTGCTCCAGCAGTACCCCTATCTTTTCAAATGTAAATACCCTCGCTCCTTTCAACAGAATAGCTTCCCGCTCGAATGTGAGCAAGTGGAAATTCTCCAAAAAGTGTTCTGTGGATCTGAAGAAGATGCTTCTGATCTTGCGGTGTTTCCGGAAGGCTGCTTTGTGTTTGTATAGTGCGGGGCCAATGCCGATGAAGCGGTGTATGTTGCGCCTGCTGATGTAGCCGGCAACTTGTTCATACAGTTCTGTATCACTTTTTCCGGGTTGCAGAATGTCGGACATGATCACCGTGTGGTGCGCGTGTTGTTTCTGTTGTTCCAGGAAATTCAACGCGATCTGTAGCGATGTGAGGTCGGAATTGTACGAGTCGTTGATGATAGTAGAGTCGTTGATCCCCTGCCTCATTTCCAGACGCATGGACACAGGTTGCAACAGATCCATGCGTCCTTCAATCGTTTCTTGTTTTACATTGAGGAGCAGCATGACGCACCAGCAATGGATCGCATTTTCTACTGAAGCGTCATCGGTGAAAGGTATCGTGATGTTAATGTTGTTTCCCCTGTAGCTGGCTGATATCGTTGTTTTGCCGTGGTTTACATTTTTGCCGGTGATATGTAGCGTGGCTTCATGCCTTGTGGACCATGTAAATAGTTTTTTCTCGCTATCGGGTTTGCCGCTATGGGTCTGGTGCATGTATTGAGCAATGCACTCGTGCACATCGGCATGGTCTGTGCAATAGACGATATGGTCGACATTTCTGAAGAGCAATAGCTTTTCATTGATCTTCTGTCGCATAGTGAGGAAGCCGTCGCTGTGTGCTTCGCCAATATTTGTGAATACGCCGATGGTAGGTTGGATGATCTTTTCCAGATGCTCCATTTCTCCGGTTTGCGAAATGCCGGCCTCAAAGATGCCCAACCGGTGATCTTTTGTTATCTGCCACACCGAAAGGGGTACACCTATCTGGGAGTTATAGCTCTTCGGGCTGCGCACAATGGCGTAAGACTTATCGAGAAGGGTTCCTAGCCATTCTTTTACAACGGTCTTACCGTTACTACCTGTAATTCCGATAACAGGTAGGGTGAACAATTTCCGGTGGCCTGTTGCTATTTGTTGTAAAGCGGTGATGGTGTCTCGTACCAGAATGAAGTTGCATTCCGGGAATGAGGTAGTCTCTACCTTTCGGCTCACAATGAAGTTGCGTACACCTTTGTAGTAGGCATCTGCAAGAAAATTATGGCCATCACGGACAGCCGTAGACAGGGCTATAAAAACCGACTGTGCCGGGTTTTCAAGGGATCTCGTGTCAATAGATAAATGCTCTACGGAGCTATCGGCATCCCATATTGAGAGCCATTCACCTGAGGTCCATGTCCTGATGCGGGAAATACTGTGCATATGAGTTCGACAAATGTACCGACATATCTGTAAGGTAAATGTGAAATGTATTTTTGATGAATATGGTGGTCGCTCTCCGGGGGTATGCGTTCAGCCGAACGTAAAAGTTGCCTGTGGGTATTATCGAAATATTGGTTATATGTCGTTTGGGCCGTGATATTAGATAACTGTTGAAAAATAGGTGTTGCGAATGTGACGCCTATTTTTACTTTTGTGTGGTTGGGATTATTCATAAGTTAATTTATCTCATATTAATTGATGACCCAACTAAAATAATATTTGCCAATGTCTTGTTAGAAAGGAATAATTGGCTTATTTTGCTGACATAATTTTTTATACTGATTCTATAAAAGACTAAAAGATGAAGAAATTATTATTTGCGGTAGGTGTTGCGGTGTCGTTGTCTGGGACAGTGGGGGCACAGGATATACACTTTACCCAATATTTCACATCGCCATTGACATTGAATCCTGCGATGACGGGTCTGGTCACCGATGACGTAAGGTTTTCGGGTAACTACCGCTCACAGTGGGCTTCTGTGTCTCCTAATCCATACGTTACCGGAACTTTTTCTTTTGATGTGGCATCGCTTAAGGGCAAACTTCCTGAAGGAGATGCATTGGGAATAGGTGTTTTGGGCCTTTATGATAAGTCGGGTTCAGGTGGCCTGACAAATACCACTGTTGGTCTGTCAACGGCGTACCACAAGGCATTCGGCCGCGATCGGCAGCAACATTTGTCTATCGGATTACAAGGCATGCTGGTTCAGAAAAATCTGAATTTTGCCAAGCTGACCTTCGAGGATATGTACAATGCAGCCAATGGCACACTGGCAAATCCTACCAAAGAAGTCTTCAATAACGCGGATCTTACTTATCCCGACTTCAATCTCGGTGTAATGTATTCCGGTAGGATCACAGATCATGCTACTTTCTATCTGGGATATTCAAATTACCACCTTACACGTCCGGCGGAGACATTCCTTAATTCTGATACCAGCAGGATAAATTCGCGTCATTCAGGCTATATGGGTGGTTCTTTTGATATGAACCCTAATACGGTACTTTATGCAAGCGCCCTTTATCAAGCGCAGGGTGGTGCACAAGAGTTTGTGTTTGGTGCAGCTGTTGGATTTGTACTCAATCCGGGTCACGACGAGGAATATCAGAAAAATACAATATTTTATCTCGGTGGATGGTATCGTTACCTTGATGCCGTTTCTCCTTACGTAGGCATCGAGTGGGCGAAAATGCGCCTGGGTATCAGCTACGATGTGAACGTATCAAGCTTCACGCCGGCTACAAGGAGCGCAGGTGCTTATGAGTTGTCACTGATCTACTTCGGTCGTATCAACAAGCGCGAGGCTAACCCTAATTATAACTGGTCTTGTCCTAAATTGTATTAGTAGATATTAATTTCAGAAGATATCGGGAGCCGGCTCAATTGAGTCGGCTTCTCTTTTATAGTCCTTTAGCTTTACTTACAAAGCGGTTGCCGGCAATATAGAATCGGTAGGGAAGCAGCGCATCAGCACCTGCATATGCAACCCCAACGCGCGTTGCGGCAATGATCTGAGACGGGTCAACGTTGGCGCCCATATCGTGTATGGATATTTCTTTTCCGTTCAGCGAAATGCCGGAGTGAGTGGTGCGGATACCCAGCGCTGCACTTAATGCTCCGGGGCCTGAGGTGAGTGACGGTGTTATTGTGGTTTTATGCCTGCGCAATAACATGTGTTCTATGCCTTCCAATGGTTCGCCTGCACGAATCAGGACTGCATGTGGTATGTCGGCGGCGTTGGTCACAACATTAAAAAGATGATGAATGCCATAGCAGAGGTACACGTAGGCTAAGCCACCTTCCGCAAACATTACCTCTGTCCTGGCCGTGCGCCGGTTCCCGAATGCATGCGATGCCTTATCGGTCACTCCGGCATAGGCTTCGGTCTCGGTGATCATTGCCGATGTGTTCTTGCCTTCGAAGGATGTAAATATGACCTTGCCGAGCAGCGATCGCGCAATTGATAGAACATCGTCGCTGAGATAATATGACCGAGGCAGTACCACTCATCAAAAGTAAATTGGAAATTGCATTGGTAATGCAGTAATTTGGGCAAACATAGGTGTAGAGCAATATGCAGAAAAAGTCAGGAAAGGGAGTAATATATATGGTGCCACTGCCGGTAGCAGACGACGCCAATCACACATTGTCGCCGGACGTATTGCGACACACTGCTGAATTGCGGCATTACTTTGTAGAAAACGCACGCACGGCCCGTAGGTTTTTGCGCAGCCTGCACCAGTCATTGGTTCTGGAGGAGATACAGTTCTCCGAGATAGATAAACATGCGGGTGCAGACACTCAGTTACTGAAGAAATGGCTTGCCGAAGGGCGGTCTGTGGGGGTTATGAGTGAGGCCGGCTGTCCTGGAGTGGCCGATCCCGGGAGTGTGGTAGCCATGCTGGCCCACGAAATGGGGGCAAAAGTGATACCATTGACCGGACCAAGTTCCATTTTGCTTGCGCTGATGGCCTCAGGTCTCAACGGGCAGAGTTTCGCGTTTCATGGCTACCTTCCTGTAAAAGAACCTGCAAGAGGAAAACGCATTAAAGAGCTGGAAGCGATCTCGCAAAAAGAACGCCAAACACAGATATTTATTGAGACGCCATACAGGAATAGCCAGATGATGACAGATCTGGTGAAAAACTGCCATCCGCGCACCAAAATATGCATGGCGATGGATATATCAGGGCCGGCAGAGCGGATAGAGACCAAGACCGCTGCTGA